>NZ_JBIRXG010000010.1:232290-325153 GCF_044388685.1 Streptomyces sp. NPDC020192
GGGTGGCGGTGTCCCCGGACGGACGTCGGGCTTATGCGGTCAATGCCGGCTCGGATTCGGTGTCGGTGATCGACACGGCCACCAACCGCACCGTGGGCAACCCCATCGTTGTCGACGGATACCCGGTGTGGGTGGCGGTGTCCCCGGACGGACGTCGGGCCTACGCGGCCAACTCCGGCTCGGATTCGGTGTCGGTGATCAAGTTCTAGCCTCCCCTTTTCGCTTGGGGCGGCGGAGTCGAGTCGGGCGCGGTGGGCCGGTGGTTTTCGGCTGTTGGTCGCCGGGCGGGCCCGACGCCGGGGTCGGGTTCTCCAGGGATCCTCGGGTCGTAGGCGGGCAGGGACAAGTACCCCAGGTCATGTGGCCGGCCGTCGCAGGGCGGCGAGGTGGGCGAACGCGCTGACATGTTCGTGCTGCCATGGCCGGGTGGCGGCGATCCGCAGGCGGAGGTGGCGTCCGCCGCTTCTTCAAGTTCCTGTTCTCACAAGCTCGTCGGCATGTCATCGATCACGTGGGTGAGCTGTCCGGAGTGTCGCCACTACGTGCGGCAGGGGCAGGCGATCGCGGGACGGCTCTGCAAAGACCGCCCCACTACCGCCCCGCCCCACTGCACTCCCCACCTCCAGGCCGTTGACCAGGGAAATTACAGTGATCCGGCCGTAGTGCGCAGATGTAGTACTAGACTGACAAATCGGGATTAGTCCATCACCCCAAGCCACGGGAGATCATCATGGCGACAAGCGCCCGGAAGCGCATCCGACACCTCGTCGGTGCGTTTTGCGTTGCTGCGCTGCTGGTGGGCGTGACGAGTGCTGAGGCAATGCCTCAGACAACGAAGGCCGCGGCGGAATCGCCAAGCGGCGCACCAAACGTGCCCTGCGACGGCCCCGAGAACCCGCCAGGCTGTATCCCTTAGTGAGGCGGCCGCCGCTGACACGGCAGTGAAGTCGCGGCATGGCGTGGGCAGGACCATGGCTCGGAGCAGAACGAGCAGTTCGGGTCGGGTGGGATCAGTTCCAGCGCGGGTGACGCTCCGGTGGCACGGCTGCGGGCGAGGGTCACGGCCGGGAGGCGCCGGCGATCAGGCTCCAGCCCATCCATGAGTACCAGCGGGTCACCTGGGCCGTTTGAGTCGCTCCGGGTCTGATGGACAAGGAAAGAGGGCGGGAGTCGGTGAGGCTGACTCCCGCCCTCTTATGTCTGCATTCGCCCTGGACGCCGGCCGCTGTGACGTCCCGGCCAACGCGGCTTCGGAGGTCAGGGGCCGGCGAGGCTGTCACGGGGCCTGGCACCGGGCCGTCCTGGGCGATCCATATCAAGATCGCTTGCAGGTGTCAAGTTACGCCTTTCCGTGGCGTGACGACGCATGACCCGTTCGGGCTTACTCGAAACACGACCTTACTGATCCGGAGTGAGGCTCATCCACCGAAAGGAAGGACAGGTCATGTTTCGAACGAGAAGGAAGATCGCCAAGGTCGCGGCCATCACCGTAACCGCCGCAGGGGCGCTCCTGGGCGGCGGCGCCGCCGCCCAGGCCGCACCCGCCACGACGCACGCCACCACCGTGGCAAGCGTCAGCAGCTGGGGTGGCTGGGGTGGCTGGGGCGACGACGGCTGGGGCCACCACGGAGGCTGGGGTGGCTGGGGTGACTGCGGTCACCACGGAGGCTGGGGTGACTGGGGTGGCTGGGGCGGCTGGGGCGGCTGGGGGTAGCCGACCCGGGGCAGGCGGCACCGACGCTGCCCCGACTCCCGCGGCACCCCGAGGCGGCGCCTGACGGGCCGCGAGGAGCCCCCGGTCAGATCGCCAAGGCCCGGGCGCGGGTGCGGCAGACACACCTCAGGTGTGAGATCGCCGCACCCGCGCGCGGTGCCGGGCACAGGCTCCGCCCCCTTCTGTGCCCTCGGGCGCGCACCGACCCACAGGCACCAAGACCCAACCCACCGTGTCAACCGAGACTCAACCCAGGGAAGAGGAACCCATGCGACCACTACTCCAAGGACCCGACCGGCAGGGGACGCCGGCCGGGACCGCCCTCCCGCCGCTTGGCGGCCCCCCTCCGACACCGACCGCGCACCAGGGTGCCGCAGCCGCGATGCGGCCGCCCGGCCGTGCAGCCAGAACGGGACACGCCATGAAGATCGTGTGCGTCGGCGGTGGGCCGGGAGCGTTGTACTTCGCGATCGCGGCCAAGCGCCGCGATGCCGGCCATGACATCACCGTCATCGAACGCGACCCGCCGGGGGCCACCTACGGCTGGGGCGTGGGGTATGGGGACGACCTGCTCGACCACCTCTACCGCAACGACCCCGACAGCGCCCAGGCGGTGCGTGCGGCCTCGGCCCTGTGGCAAGACCAGGAGGTCCGCCGCGGGGAACAGACCGCGTATCTGGGCCGGTACGGCTACAGCATCGCCCGCGCCACCCTGCTCGACATCCTCACCCGACGCGCAACCGAGCTGGGGGTGGATGTCCAGCACCGCCGCAAGGTCGACGACCTGGCCGAGCTCGCCGACGCCGACTTGATCGTCGCCTGCGACGGGGCCAACAGCCGGGTGCGCCAGTTGCACGGCGACCACTTCGGCACCCGCCTGGAAGCCGGCCGCAACCCCTACATATGGCTGGGCACCGACAAGGTGTTCCCCCGCTTCACCTTCGCCTTCGAACCGACCCCGGCCGGGTGGATCTGGTTTTACGCCTACCCATCGAGCGCGGAAATCAGCACCTGCGTCGTCGAGTGCGCCCCAGAGACCTGGCGGGGGCTGGGGCTCGATACGCTCGACACCGCCGACGGTGTGCGGTTGCTGGAACAGATCTTCGCCTCCGCTCTGGACGGCCACGCGCTGCTTGGCCAGTCCCGGGGGGAACCGGCACGCTGGCAGCACTTCACCGAGGTACGCAACGCCACCTGGTGCCACGACAACGTGGTGCTGCTGGGGGATGCCGCCCACACCACCCACTACACCCTGGGCTCGGGCACCCGGCTGGCGCTGCTGGATGCGATCGAGCTCGCGCACAGCCTGTATACGGAGGCAGAGCTGCCTGCCGCTTTGCAGGCCTACGACAAGCGCCGCCGAGCCGCGCTCCATCCCGTGCAGGCCGCGGCCCGCACGAGCATGGCCTGGTTCGAGCATCTCGACCATTACCTTGAGCAGGATCTGGTGGACTTCGCCTACGCGATGTCGGTACGGCAGGGAGCTCAGGCGCCGTGGTACTACCAGTTGCACAGGGCCACCCAGGTCCCGGTGCTGCGCCGGGTACGACGGGAAGCCAACAGGGGTCTGCGGAGGTATCTGGCGCTGCGGCGCGGGGAGACTGCCCTCGGCACGGGCAGCGCCACCAGGAGGGCCACGACCACGGCGGCCCTGGCGGCACCGGCGGGGCACCAGCAGTGACGGCACCGGACAGGGCAGCCCCGGCAACCTGGACCACCGAACTTGTCGAGCCGTGATTCCTCATTTCCCTGGCGATTTTTCGGCCGGGCCGACTCGATGCAAACCCGAAGGACACGAACCCCACCGCAGTTCTTTTCTTCATCCCCCGCGATGCGGCCGCCCCGGCGCACGACGAAAATTCACCAACCCGTGCGCCGGGGCGAAAACTCTGCACCCCGGAAAGAAAAAACCCATGAGCACTCACCCATGCACACATCACCCGGTGCCCGCGGAGGCCGCACCTGCCCAGGGCTTGCCACTGGGACAGCCCAGGCCGGCACTCCGTTCCCGGTTCTTCTGCACCGCCCTCGCTGCCACCGCCGTCGTCTTGGCCCTGGCCCCCGCAGCGGCATCAGCCGCGTCCCCTTCCGTAGGGTCCCGGCCCGGTCCGAGCGTTGCGACGATCGGGGTGCTGCCTGGCTCCTCCCGGGCCGACGTGCCCAGTCCCAGCGCGATCGCGCGGGTGATGACCATGACCGTCGAGACAGGCGACCCCTCGGAGCATTTCGCGCCGTCCAGTGCCCCGGTCACGGTAGCGGACGGGTCCGGCGGTTATCTGACCGCGGTGATCGGCACCCGGTCTCCGAGCGTGGACGGGCGCGGGCAACTGGTCTTTTTCTGGCATGGCACGACGTTTGTCGGCTGGGACAGCAGCAGCGAAAGCCCGGCCATTCAATCCATCACTCCTGGAAAACCCGGGGTCATCCGAGTCACCTACGCCCACTACGGGCCCGATGACGGATTGTGCTGCCCCTCCCTGCCCTCGGTCACGATCGAATACCGGTGGAGTGGGAATGGCTTCACCCTCTCGGGGATGCCACCAAAACGGCCGGGTTCCACTGCCCCGGGGCGGGTACTGCTGTCGCCGGGACGGGGAAGCAGCTGATCAGCTGGGGTTCGGCAGTTGGGCAAGCCGTTCGAGGGCGGCGGTGATGTGGTTGGTCCAGGGCCAGTGGCGGGCGAGGCGGAGGATGCGTCGGCGGCGGGTGGTGACGAGCTGTCCGGCCGTGGTGAAACAGGCGGAGCCGCAGACGGCGGGGCTCCCCGAGCCTGGCCCTGCCGGTCAGTGCGAGCATCGGCATCCAGCCGAGCAGGTCGAGCGCGGTCTGCACGCAGCCGGCCGAGCGAGGCTTGTCGGCGGCGTCGGTGGTAGGTCCTCTCGATCATGGCCGCGTTGTCGCCTGCCGCCCCGACCCTTCCTGTCGAACCGGCCACCCCGTGGCCGTCGAGCGCCCGAACGAATGTCCGTGACTCGTCGCACGCCTGGCCAGGCAACTGCCGGCCCGCTGCCGAGAGACAACCGAGACCGTCCGGGACCTGGAAGCCGAGAACACCGCCCTCGTCAACCGACGGGCCCCGGCTCTCCTGGAGATTCCCGGCTGCCGTGCTCTCACCGTGGCAAAGATCCTCGGTGAGACCGCCGGGATCACACGCTTCAAGTCGAAGAACGCCTACGCACGGCACAACGGGACCGCGCCTCTGCCCGTGTCGTCCGGCAACCGCGAACGTCACCCGTCTCAGCCGCATGGGAAACCGCCGGCTCAACGTCGCACTACACCGCATTGAGATCATGCAAGCCCACTACCACCCCGAAGCACGAGACTCCCCACAGCGCCGCCGCCAGGCCGGAGACACCAGCACAGAATCAATCCGCGTCCTCAAACGCAGCCTTTCCGACGGAGCCACAGATCCACCTCGCAGCAGCTGCTTGACATAGGAGCAAGCGGACGTGACCGGAAATCGCGACCCGTGCGGTGCTCTCAACCTCCTCCCCGCCTCGTAGGAGGTTCCCTCACCGGCGCGTAACGTGAAGCAGCATGAAGATCCTCATCAGTGCCGACATGGAAGGCGCCACCGGCGTCACATGGCCCGCCGATGTGCTGCCGGGGACGCCGCAGTGGGAGCGGTGCCGGGCGATGTTCACCTCGGACGTGAACGCCGCCGTGCAGGGTTTCTTCGACGGCGGGGCCGATCAGGTGCTCGTCAACGAGGCCCACTGGACGATGCGCAATCTGCTGCTGGAGCGGCTCGACGAGCGGGTCGAGATGCTCACCGGGCGGCACAAGGCGCTGTCCATGGTGGAGGGTGTGCAGCACGGCGATGTCGACGCCATCGCCTTCGTGGGCTATCACGCGGGCGCAGGCATGGAGGGCGTCCTCGCCCACACCTACCTCGCCAACCAGATCACCGGGGTGTGGCTGAACGACGTCCGCGCCAGCGAGGGTCTGCTCAACGCGCATGTCGTCGCCGAGTACGGCGTGCCCGTCGTCCTCGTCACCGGTGACGACGTGGCCTGCGAGGACGCGCTCGGTTACGCCCCCGAGGCGCTGAAGGTCGCCGTCAAGGACCATGTGTCGCGGTACGCGGCGGTGTGCCGGACTCCCGCGCGCACCGCCGCCGACATCCGCGCGGCCGCGAAGGAGGCCGCACGGCTGGCGGTGCGTCAGGAACCTGCGGAGGCGGGGCCGTTCACCGTCGCCGTGGAGTTCGACGCCGAGCATCTGGCGATGGCCGCCACGGTCGTCCCCGGGGTCGCACGGATCGGGGAGCGGAAGGTGGCGTACACCAGCGCCACGATGTACGAGGGGATCCGGACGTTCAAGGCGGTCACCACGATCGCCTCCGCCGCCGTGGAGGAGCAGTATGGCTGACCAGCAGGCCCTGGACGAGGTCGTGGAGTTCACCTCCGCACTCATCCGCATCGACACCACCAACCGGGGCGGCGGGGACTGCCGGGAGCGGCCCGCCGCCGAGTACGCCGCCGAGCGGCTGGCCGGTGCGGGCCTGGAGCCCCTGCTGCTGGAGCGTACACCGGGCCGGACCAACGTCGTCGCCCGGATCGAGGGCACCGACCCCGGCGCCGACGCGCTGCTCGTCCACGGTCACCTCGACGTGGTGCCCGCCGAGGCCGCCGACTGGAGCGTGCACCCCTTCTCCGGGGAGATCCGGGACGGGGTGGTGTGGGGGCGCGGCGCCGTCGACATGAAGAACATGGACGCGATGATCCTCGCCGTCGTGCGTGCCTGGGCCAGGCTGGGCGTCCGGCCGCGCCGGGACATCGTCGTCGCCTTCACCGCCGACGAGGAGGCCAGCGCCGAGGACGGCTCCGGGTTCCTCGCCGACCACCACCCCGAGCTGTTCGAGGGCTGCACCGAGGGCGTCAGCGAGTCCGGCGCCTTCACCTTCCACGACGGTGCCGGCCGGGAGCTCTACCCGATCGCGGCCGGCGAGCGCGGCACCGGCTGGCTGAAGCTGACCGCGCGCGGCCGGGCCGGACACGGCTCCAAGGTGAACCCGGAGAACGCGGTCACCCGGCTCGCCGCCGCCGTCACCCGCATCGGCGAGCACACCTGGCCGCTCCGCCTCACCCCGACCGTGCGCGCCGCGCTCACCGAACTCGCCGCTCTGTACGGCATCGACGCCGACTTCACCGACGTGGACCGGCTGCTGGACAAGCTCGGCCCGGCCGCCAAGCTGGTGGAGGCCACCGTACGCAACAGCGCCAACCCCACCATGCTGGAAGCGGGTTACAAGCTCAACGTCATTCCCGGCGAGGCCGTCGCCTACGTCGACGGGCGCTGTCTGCCCGGCGGCGAGGAGGAGTTCACCGCCACCCTCGACCGGCTGACCGGCCCGGACGTGAGCTGGGAGTTCGCGCACCGGGAGGTGGCCCTCGAGGCGCCCGTGGACTCGCCGACGTACGCGAAGATGCGGGCCGCCGTCGAGGAGTTCGCGCCCGAGGGGCATGTGGTGCCGTACTGCATGTCGGGCGGCACGGACGCCAAGCAGTTCTCCCGGCTCGGCATCACCGGCTACGGCTTCGCTCCGCTGAAGCTGCCCGAGGACCTCGACTACCAGGCCCTGTTCCACGGCGTGGACGAGCGCGTACCCGTCGAGGCGCTCCACTTCGGCGTCCGCGTCCTCGACCGGTTCCTGCGCACCGCCTAGAAGGAGGACATGAGGTGCTGACCGCGCCGTACGGAACCTGGCCGTCCCCCGTCGACGCGGCGCTGGCCGCCGCGCACGACGGACAGCCGGAGTGGGTGGGCTTCGTCGGGGACGAGGTGTGGTGGACCGAGCCCCGGCCGGGCGAGGGCGGCCGCCGGGCGCTGGTGCGCCGTACGAACCAGGGCACGGAGGAGACGGTGCTGCCCGCGCCGTGGAACGTGCGCAACCGGGTCGTCGAGTACGGCGGCCGCCCCTGGACCGGCGAGGTGTACGACGGCCGGCCCCTGATCGTCTTCACACACCTCGCCGACCAGCGGCTGTACCGGTACGAGCCCGGCGGCGAGCCGCGCCCGCTGACCCCGCTCTCCCCGGTGGGCGCCGGGCTGCGCTGGGCGGAACCGCACCTGGACCTGGAACGCGGTGAAGTGTGGTGCGTGCTGGAGGAGTTCACCGGGGACGGCCCCGGCGACGTCCGGCGGGTCCTGGCCGCCGTACCGCTGGACGGCTCCGCCGCCGAGGACCGCTCCGCCGTCCGTGAACTCACCGACGGCCGAAGCCGGTTCGTCACCGGCCCGCGCGTCTCGCCCGACGGCCGCCGGGCCGCCTGGCTCGCCTGGGACCATCCGCGGATGCCGTGGGAGGGGACGGAACTGCTCGTCGGCGAGATCGGTGTCGACGGCGTACTGCATGCCGTCCACACGGTCGCCGGCGGGCCGCGCGAGGCGATCGCGCAGGCCGAATGGTCTGCGGACGGCGGTCTTCTGTACACGAGCGACCGCGGCGGCTGGTGGAACCTCTACCGGGACGGCACCCCGCTCTGCCCGCGCGAGGAGGAGTTCGCCGGGCCGCTGTGGCGGCCGGGCCTGCGCTGGTTCGCGCCGCTGGACAGCGGGCTGATCGCGGTCGTCCACGGCAGGGGGTCGACCGGACTCGGGATATTGGACGCGGTGTCCGGGGAGATCGTCGACGCCGCCGGACCGTGGACCGAGTTCGCCGGCACGCTCGCCGCGCACGGCGGCCGGGTCGTCGCGGTCGGCGCCGGTCCGCGCACCGGGTACGAGGTGGTCGAGCTGGACACCGTCACCGGCCGGGCTCGCGCCGTCGGCGCCCGGCACCGGGACGCCGTCGACCCCGCCTACTACCCCGAGCCCCGCATCCGCACCTTCACCGGCGAGGACGGCCGCGAGGTGCACGCGCACGTCTACCCGCCGCACCACCCCGCCCGCACCGCACCCGACGGCGAGGCACCGCCGTACGTCATCTGGGCGCACGGCGGACCCACCAGCCGGGTGCCGCCCGTGCTGGACCTCGCCATCGCCTACTTCACCTCGCGGGGCATCGGGGTCGCCGAGGTGAACTACGGCGGCTCCACCGGATACGGCCGCGCCTACCGGGAGCGGCTGCGCGAACGGTGGGGCGTGGTCGACGTCGAGGACTGCGCGGCCGTCGCCCGTGCCCTCGCCGAGGAGGGCACCGCCGACCCCGCCCGGCTCGCCGTCCGGGGCGGCAGCGCGGGCGGCTGGACCGCCGCCGCCTCCCTGACCACCACCGACGTCTACGCCTGCGGCACCATCGTGTACCCCGTCCTCGACCTCGCCACCTGGGGCCCGGGGGAGACCCACGACTTCGAGTCCCGCTACCTGGAGTCGCTGGTCGGGCCCCTCGCCGAGGTCCCGGCCCGGTACGCCGAGCGCTCGCCCACCAGCCACGCCGACCGGCTCACCGTGCCGTTCCTGCTGCTCCAGGGCCTGGACGACGTGATCTGCCCGCCCGCCCAGTGCGAACGCTTCCTCGCCCGGATCGCGGGCCGGGGCGTGCCGCACGCCTACCTCACCTTCGCGGGGGAGGGGCACGGGTTCCGGCGGGCCGAGACGATGGTGCGCGCGCTGGAGGCGGAGATGTCCTTGTACGCTCAGGTGTTCGGGCTGGACGTGCCCGATGTCCCGAGACTGGAGCTGCACCCGTGAAGGAACTCGTCAGGCCCGCGCGGCTGGCCGCCGGCGCCCGTGTCGCCGTCGTCGCCACCAGCGGACCTGTGCCCGAGGAACGGCTCCAGGCCGGGCTCGACGTGCTGCGCGGCTGGGACCTCGACCCGGTCGTCGCGCCCCATGTCCTCGACCGGCACGGCGAGTTCGGCTATCTCGCGGGCACCGACGCCGACCGCGCGGCCGACCTGCAGAACGCCTGGTGCGCCCCGACCGTGGACGCCGTGCTGTGTGCCCGCGGCGGCTACGGCGCACAGCGCATGGTCGACCTGCTGGACTGGGAGGCGATGCGCGCGGCCGGACCGAAGGTCTTCGTCGGCTTCAGCGACGTCACCGTCCTGCACGAGGCCTTCGCCGCCCGTCTCGGCCTCGCCACCCTGCACGGGCCGATGGCGGCCGGGATCGACTTCATCAAGAACGCTCGCGCACAGGACCATCTGCGGGACACGCTCTTCGCCCCGGAGACCGTGCGCACCATCGCCTCCGGCGGTACGGCCCTCGTGCCCGGCCGCGCCCGCGGTGTCACCGTCGGCGGTTGTCTCGCCATGCTCGCCTCCGAACTCGGCACCCCGCACGCCCGCCCCTCGGCGGCCGGCGGGCTGCTGTGCCTGGAGGACGTCGGCGAGGAGCCGTACCGTCTGGACCGCTGTCTCACCCAGCTCCTGCGCGCCGGCTGGCTGGACGGTGTGCGCGGAATCCTGCTCGGCTCCTGGGAACGCTGCGGCGACTACGCCCGGGTACGGCCGCTGCTCGCCGACCGGCTCGGCGGGCTCGGGGTGCCGGTGGTGGAGGAGTTCGGTTTCGGTCACTGCGCGGGCGCGCTGACCATCCCGTTCGGTGTCGCGGCCGAACTCGACGCGGACACCGGCACGTTGACGCTGGACGAGCCCGCCCTGCGCTGACCTGCCCGCGCATTTCCGGAGGCGGCACGGCCGGTGGCGTCGTACGCTGGCCGGATGCCGCACACCGCACCCCACTGGCTCGCCGAGGGACCCCGCGTGGCCGTCCGCCACTTCACCCTCGAGGACGGACCCGAGTTCACGGCCCGTAGCCGCGAGAGCAAGGACCTGCACCGGCCGTGGCTGTTCCCGCCGGACACCGACGAGGCCTTCGCCGCCTACGCCGGCCGGCTGATCGAGGACCCCACCAAGGCCGGTTTCCTGGTGTGCGAGCGGGACAGCGGGGACATCGCCGGGTTCATCAACATCAACAACATCGTCCGGGGCGGCTTCCAGTGCGGCGCCCTCGGCTACGGCGCCTTCGCCCACGCCGCCGGGCGCGGTCTGATGCGCGAGGGCCTCGACCTGGTCATCGGGTACGCCTTCGGGCCGCTGGGCCTGCACCGGCTGGAGATCAACGTCCAGCCCGGGAACACCGCCTCGATCGCCCTCGCCCGGGGCGCCGGTTTCCGGCTGGAGGGCTTCTCGCCCGCCATGATCTACATCGACGGCGCCTGGCGCGACCACGAACGCTGGGCGCTGACCGCGGAGATGCGCACGGGCCACTGATCCCTCCGTCGCGGCGAGGAGAACCTCCGTCGTCGCGGCCTTTGCGCAATCCTGACCGGCACCTCCCCTGGCCGACTCACCGCACGCCGGGTTCCATGGGGACTCGTGACGAGGATCCGACGTGAGGTACTGACCCTGCCCGCCGCGCAGTTGGGGCCGGACAACCCGCTGCCCCCGCTGCACCCCCTCGACGAGGTCCACCGCATCGACGCCCGCGACCGGGACGGCATGCCGACAGACATGGCCCGCCAGCTCGGCTACGAGCCGCTGACCAGCCTGCTCCCGGTCCGGGTCCGCGACGGCTACGGCAGGAACCGCGAACCCCGTGCCCTCGACGCCCTGGTGATCGAGAACGACCGGCTGCGCGCCACCGTCCTGCCCGGCCTCGGCGGCCGTATCGCCTCCCTGGTCCACCTGCCCACGGGACGCGAACTCCTCTACCGCAACCCGGTGTTCCAGCCCGCGAACTTCGCGCTCAACGGCGCCTGGTACTCCGGCGGCATCGAGTGGAACATCGGCGCCACCGGCCACACCGCCCTCTCCTGCGCCCCCCTGCACGCCGCCCGCGTCCCCGCCCCCGACGGCGGCGAGATGCTGCGGCTGTGGGAGTGGGAGCGGCTGCGCGACCTGCCGTTCCAGGTCGACCTGTGGCTGCCGGAGGGCTCCGACTTCCTCTACGTCGGCGTCCGGATCCGCAATCCGCACGAGCGACCCGTGCCCACGTACTGGTGGTCCAACATCGCCGTGCCCGAGGAGGTACGCGTCCTCGCCCCCGCCGAGGAGGCCTGGCAGTTCGGCTACGAGCGCCGTCTGCGCCGGGTCCCCGTCCCGTCGTACGACGGCGTCGACCGCACCCACCCCCTCAACAGCCCTTACGCCGCCGACTACTTCTACGAGATGCCGGACGGACGGCGCCGCTGGATCGCCGCGGTGGACGCCGACGGGCACGGGCTCGCGCAGACCTCCACCGACACCCTGCGCGGCCGCAAGCTCTTCGTGTGGGGCCACCGGCCCGGCGGCCGGCGCTGGCAGCAGTGGCTGACCGAACCCGGCACCGGCGGCTACTGCGAGATCCAGGCCGGCCTCGCCCGCACCCAGCTCGAACACGTCCGGCTGGACGCCGAGAGCGAGATGTCCTGGCTGGAGGCGTACGGTCCCCTCGACGCGCCGGGTGCGGGGGAGTGGGCCCAGGTGGTCCAGGGGGCCGAGGACCGGCTGGAGGCGGCCCTGCCCCGCGCCCGCGTCGAGCAGGCGTACACGGCCTGGCAGCCGTACGCCGACACCGAACCCGGCGAGACCCTGGCCACCGGCTCCGGCTGGGGCGCCCTCGAGGTCCTGCGCGCCGACTGGAAACTGCCCGGCACCCCCTTCCCCGAGTCCACCCTCGGCGAGGCCCAGGCACCCTGGCGGGAACTGCTGCGCACCGGCTCACTGCCCGAGCCGCGCCGGGTACGGCCGCCCGGCGAGACACTCGTCGCACCGCACTGGCGGGACATGCTGGAGACCGCGCCCGCCACCCCGCACACCGAGTACCACCTCGGCGTCGCCCAGTGGCACGCCGGCGACCGCGCCCAGGCCGTCCGCAGCTGGGAACGCGCGCTCCAACTGGCGCCCTCCCTCTGGCCGTTGCTGCGCTGCCTCGCCGTGGCCGACCAGGCCTCCGGCCACCACGAACGGGCCGCCGAACGGTACGCGGACGCCTTCGACGACCTGTGCCGCGAGCGGCGCGACGACGGCGAGTCCTGGACCGCCGCCCAGGCCGCGCTCGGCCGCGAGGCCGTGCCGGCCCTGCTCCGCGTCCGGCGCACGGCGGACGCCCGAGCGGTCTGGGACCGGCTGCTGCCCGCCGTCCGCGAGCGCGGCCGCTTCCGGCTCCTCGAGGCCGAGCTGCTGCTCGCCGAGGGGCGGGCCGACGCGGCACGGGCCGTCTTCGACGCGGGCTTCGAGGTCGCCGACCTGCGGGAGGGCGAGGAGGCGCTCGGCCGGCTGTGGTCCCGGCTCACCGACGAGCCGCTGCCCGCCCGCCACGACTTCCGGATGCGGCCGGACAGGCCCTGACCCCGACCCGGCCGGCTCAGGTCCGCTGCTGGTCCACGTACTCGAAGACGGACCCGTCCGGATGCATCGCCAGCAGATTGCGGCCGGCCGGCGTCGGCACCGGCCCGGCGAGGATCCGGGCGCCGAGGCCGGTCAGCACCTGGTGCGCCTCCTCCACGTCCTGCACGGCGATCGTCGCCGTCACCTTCCGCAGGATCTCCAGCTCCGCCTCCGGGCCGCTCATGAGCAGAAAGGAGCCGATCGCGGCGACCTGCACCCCACCCCGCTCGAACCGCAGGGCTCTGCCGCCCGCCAGCCGCTCGTAGAACGGGATCGCGGCTTCGAGGTCGTCGACGCAGATGCGCAGCGAGGCGCCCATAATCTCCATGCTTCCGAGCCTAGTTGGGGTGTCCTGAGGGGCGCGAGGAACCTGCCGTTCGGGTGACCCGCCGGAGGTTTACGTGCCGCGGCCGGGGATACACGGAAGACCTCCCGTGAGCCGACCTGCACAAGGAGTCGTAGGAAACGATGAACACAGACGAACTCACGGAACTCGCCCAGCAGTTGAGGGTCGACAGCGTACGCGCCTCCGCCGCCGCGGGCTCCGGGCACCCCACCTCCTCGATGTCCGCGGCCGACCTGATGGCCGTCCTGCTGGCGAGGCACCTGCGCTACGACTTCGAACGTCCCGAGCACCCCGCCAACGACCGCTTCGTGCTGTCCAAGGGTCACGCCTCGCCCCTGCTGTACGCCGCGTACAAGGCGGCCGGCGCGGTCGAGGACGGCGAGCTGCTCACCTTCCGCAAGCTCGGCAGCCGGCTGGAGGGGCACCCCACGCCCCGGCGGCTGCCCTGGGTGGAGACGGCCACCGGATCCCTCGGCCAGGGCCTGCCCGTAGGGGTCGGCATCGCCCTGTCCGGCAAGCGTCTGGAGCGCAACGGCTACCGGGTGTGGGTGCTGTGCGGCGACAGCGAGCTGGCGGAGGGCTCGGTGTGGGAGGCCGCCGAGCACGCCGGGTACGAGCAGCTGGACAACCTGATCACGATCGTCGACGTCAACCGGCTCGGCCAGCGCGGCCCCACCCGGCACGGCCATGACCTGGACGCCTACGCCCGCCGCTTCCAGGCCTTCGGCTGGCACACCGTCGAGACCGACGGCCACGACATCGACCGGATCGACCGGGCCTACCAGGAAGCACTGGCCACGACCGGGCAGCCCACGGTGATCCTCGCCCGCACCCTCAAGGGCAAGGGCGTGGCCTCCGTCGAGGACCGCGAGGGTCTGCACGGCAAACCGCTGCCCGAGCCCGAGGAGGCCGTCGCCGAACTCGGCGGACCGCGTGACGTGCGCGTCCGGGTCGGCGAGCCGCCGGCCGCCGCCGCGCTGCGCGACCTGACCATCGAGGTGGTCCAGCTCCCGCGCTACGACGAGGGCGACAAGATCGCGACCAGGGACGCCTTCGGCGCGGCCCTCGCCGCGCTCGGCGCCGCCCGCGGCGATGTCGTCGCCCTGGACGGCGAGGTCGGCGACTCCACCCGTACCGAGGAGTTCGCCAAGGCCCACCCCGAGCGCTTCTTCGAGTGCTACATCGCCGAGGAGCAGCTCGTCGCCTGCTCCGTCGGCATGGCCGCGCGCGGCTGGCTGCCGTACGCCTCGACGTTCGCCGCGTTCTTCACCCGCGCCCACGACTTCGTGCGCATGGCGTCCATCAGCGGCGCCGGGATCAACCTGATCGGCTCGCACGCCGGTGTCGCCATCGGGCAGGACGGGCCCTCCCAGATGGGCCTGGAGGACCTGGCGATGTTCCGCGCCGTGCACGGCTCGACCGTGCTGTACCCGTGCGACGCCAACCAGACCGCCCACCTGGTCGCGGCCATGGCCGGCCTCGACGGCATCCGCTATCTGCGCACCTCGCGCGGCGCGACCCCGGTGATCTACGGCCCCGGCGAGGACTTCCCGGTCGGCGGCAGCAAGACGCTGCGCTCCAGCGAGGAGGACCGGCTGACGGTCGTCGCGGCCGGGGTCACCGTGCCCGAGGCGCTGGCCGCGGCCGACCGGCTCGCCGAGGACGGCATCCGGGTCCGGGTGATCGACCTGTACTCGGTCAAGCCCGTCGACACCGAGACCCTGCGCCGGGCCGCCGAGGAAACCGGCTGCCTGCTCACCGTCGAGGACCACCACCCCGAGGGCGGCCTCGGCGACGCCGTGGCGGAGGCCTTCGCCGACGGCCGCCCCGTGCCCCGGCTGGTCCGGCTCGCCGTCCGCACCATGCCGGGCTCGGCCGCCCCCGACCAGCAGCTGAACGCGGCCGGCATCGACGCCGTGGGCATCGACAGCGCCGCCAGGCTGCTGGTGGAGGAGACGGCCCCGCACTGAGCGGCGATCCGAGCGGTGATCCGAGCGGCGATCTGTTGTGCGGGCGCGGCCGCCGGGTCAGGCTGGAGCTGGACGGATTCGCCGTACGAGGAGAAAGGCAGGGGGGCGGTACGGGGTCGCGGTGGAAGGAGGCGCCATGTCCGGACTGCGCTACGTCTACGCCGTCTGCCGCCCCTTCGGCACGCCCCTGCAGGCCCAGCTGACGGGCGTCGCGGGCATTCCGCCCCACCTGCTGCGCCACCAGGACCTGGTCGCGGTCGTCAGTACGGTCCCGGCGGCCGACTTCGGCGAGGAGGCCCTGCAGACCCACCTCCAGGACCCGGTCTGGCTGGCCGCGACCGCCCGCGCCCACCAGGGTGTGATCGACGCGCTGACCACGGTCACCACACCGCTGCCGCTGCGGCTCGCGACCGTCTGCGAGGACGACAGCCTGGTGCGCACCATGATCGAGACCCACGGGGACGCCTTCCGGCACGCCCTGGACCGGCTGGAGGGCCGGGTGGAGTGGGGCGTGAAGGTGTACACCGAGCCCGCGCCCGCCGCCGAACCCGGAGCCGGTTCCGCGCCCGGTGAGGCGTTCGCCCGCTCCCTGCACGAGCGTCTCGCCGGCCGGGCGGAGGACTGCCGGGTACACGCCCTCCAGCCCGGCCCGGCGCCCGGCCCGGCGGCCCGGAACGTGCTCGACGCCGCCTATCTGGTGCCCCGCGCGCACTCCGAGGAGTTCGTGGAGCTGGTGGACTGCATGCGGGCCGAGGAACCCGGGGTCCGGGTGGAGCTCACCGGCCCCTGGGCCGCGTACTCCTTCACGGGCGAGGAGCAGCCCCGCTGACGTGCGGGGCCCCGCCGGCCTTCAGGAGTCCTTGCGGCACAGGATCTCCCCGTGCAGCACGGCGAACCAGCCGTCCTCCTGCCGCCCCCACTCCCGCCACGCCTCGGACACCGCCCGCAGCCGCTCCTCGGTCGCGTGCCCGCCCTGCGTGGCCCGGTCGGCGTAGGCCGAGGCCAGGGTGCGGTCCGCCCACAGGCCGCTCCACCAGGCCCGTTCCTCGGGCGTGGCGAAGGTCCAGGTGCCGGTGGTGGCGGTGATGTCGGTCAGCCCGGCGGCCAGCGCCCACGCCTTCAGCCGGCGCCCGGCATCCGGTTCGCCGCCGTTGCCGCGGGCCACCCGCTCGTACAGGTCCAGCCAGTCGTCCAGGCCGGGGACCGCCGGGTACCAGGTCATCGCCGCGTAGTCCGCGTCGCGTACGGCGATGTACCCGCCCGGCTTCGTCACGCGCCGCATCTCGCGCAGCGCCTGCACCGGGTCGCCGACGTGCTGGAGCACCTGGTGGGCGTGGACCACGCAGAAGGTGTCGTCCGGGTAGTCCAGGGCGTGGACGTCGGCGACGGCGAAGTCCACGTTGGCCAGTCCGCGCCCGGCGGCGGTGGCCCGGGCCTGCTCCAGGATGCCGGGCGCCGCGTCGACGCCGGTGACGTGGCCGTCGGGGACCAGTTCCGCCAGGTCCGCGGTGATGGTGCCGGGGCCGCAGCCGATGTCCAGGATCTTCATGTGCGGCTTCAGCGAACCGAGCAGATAGGCCGCGGAGTTGGCGGCGGTCCGCCAGGTGTGCGAGCGCAGCACCGACTCGTGGTGCCCGTGCGTGTAGACGGCGGTCTCCCGCGTTTCCGGCATGGCGGTTCCCCTTCACCTCTGGTCCGGCGGTGGTCCGACGGTGGTAGGGATCACCGTACGCGCGCTGGCCGAATGGCGAGACCGGCATTTTGAATAGTGGACTGACGGACAGTCAGGAAAGAGTGTGGAGACTTGCGGAGCGCCCGGCGGAACGGCATGCGGACAGGGATGGTTACCCTGCAAGGGCCCGCCTTCCTGGGTGCGTGTGCGCCGGCCGCCCGACCGGCGCGAAGGGAGACCCCGCATGCGTCTGCTCCTCGTCCGCCACGGTGAGACCCCGTCGAACGTGGCCCATCTGCTGGACACCGCCGTCCCCGGAGCGGGCCTGACCCCGCTCGGCGAGGGACAGGCCGCCGCGCTGCCCGCGGCGCTCGCCGGTGAGGACATCGAGGCCCTCTACGTCTCCACGCTGGTGCGCACCCAGCTGACCGCGGCCCCGCTGGCCGCCGCCCGGCGCCTGGAGCCGATCGTCCGCGACGGCATCCGCGAGCTGTCCGCCGGCGACCTGGAGATGCAGCCCGGCGACTCGCCGGCGGGTGAGCAGTACCTGCGCACGGTGTTCGCGTGGGCGGCCGGGGACACCGCCCTGCGCGTCCCCGGCGGCGAGAGCGGCGACGAGGCCCTCGACCGCTACGACGCCGTGATCGCCGAGGCCGCGGCGAGCGGCGCCGGCTCCGTCGCCATGATCAGTCACGGCGCCGCGATCCGCGTGTGGACAGCCGCCCGCGCCGACAACGTCGACGTCCACTTCGCCGCCGCCCGCCCCCTGGACAACACCGGCGTCGTCATCCTGGAGGGCTCCCCGGCCGACGGCTGGAAAGCGGTCTCCTGGCAGGGCGCCGCGGTACAGCCGGCCGGAGAGACCGGTCCGGCGGGGGAGGCGCTCGACACGGCGGGATAGAGGATCGGCGTTGTGCGCGGGGGCAGGCGTCCGTGCGGGGATATGCGTTTGCCCGGGGCCGGGGCCGCCCCGCAGAATGCCTGCCCATGGGACATCTGGAAGCCGCACACCTCGAGTACCACCTCCCCGACGGGAGGACCCTGCTCGGAGACGTGTCCTTCCGGGTCGGCGAAGGTTCCGCCGTCGCCCTGGTCGGCCCGAACGGCGCCGGCAAGACCACCCTGCTCCGCCTGATCTCCGGCGAGCTGAAGCCGCACGGCGGCACCGTCACCGTCAGCGGCGGCCTCGGCGTGATGCGCCAGTTCGTGGGCTCCGTACGGGACGACACGACCGTACGCGACCTGCTCGTGTCCGTCGCCCAGCCCCGCATCCGCGAGGCGGCGAGGGCGGTGGACGAGGCCGAGCACGCCGTCATGACCGTCGACGACGAGGCCGCCCAGATGCGGTACGCCCAGGCCCTCGCCGACTGGGCCGAGGTCCGCGGCTACGAGGCCGAGACCCTGTGGGACGTGTGCACCACCGCCGCCCTCGGCATGCCCTACGAACGCGCCCAGTGGCGCCAGGTGCGCACCCTCTCCGGCGGTGAGCAGAAGCGCCTCGTGCTGGAGGCGCTGCTGCGCGGCACCGACGAGGTGCTCCTGCTCGACGAGCCGGACAACTACCTCGACGTGCCCGGCAAGCGCTGGCTGGAGGAGCAGCTGCGGCAGACCCGCAAGACGGTCCTGTTCGTCTCCCACGACCGCGAACTCCTCGTCCGCGCCGCCGAGAAGATCGTCTCCGTCGAGCCCGGCCCGGCCGGCGCCGACGCCTGGGTGCACGGCGGCGGCTTCGCCACCTACCACGAGGCCCGCCGCGAGCGCTTCGCCCGCTTCGAGGAGCTGCGCCGCCGCTGGGACGAGAAACACGCCCAGCTGAGGAAACTCGTCCTGAACCTCCGGCAGGCCGCCGCCGTCAGCCACGAGATGGCCTCCCGCTACGCCGCCGCGCAGACCCGGCTGCGCAAGTTCGAAGAGGCCGGACCGCCGCCGGAGCCGCCCCGCGAGCAGGACATCACCATGCGCCTCAAGGGCGGCCGCACCGGCGTCCGGGCCGTCACCTGCAAGGGACTCGAACTGTCCGGTCTCATGCGGCCGTTCGACCTCGAGGTCTTCTACGGCGAGCGGGTCGCGGTCCTCGGCTCCAACGGCTCCGGCAAGTCGCACTTCCTGCGGCTGCTGGCCGGCGAGGACGTGGCGCACACGGGGGAGTGGAAGCTGGGCGCACGCGTCGTACCCGGGCACTTCGCGCAGACCCACGCCCATCCCGAGCTCCACGGCCGCACCCTCCTCGACATCCTGTGGAAGGAACACGCCCAGGACCGGGGCGCGGCCATGTCGAGGCTGCGCCGCTACGAACTGACCCAGCAGGCCGAGCAGTCCTTCGACCGGCTCTCCGGCGGCCAGCAGGCCCGGTTCCAGATCCTGCTGCTGGAGCTGGCGGGCGCCACCGCGCTGCTGCTGGACGAGCCCACCGACAACCTCGACCTGGAGTCGGCCGAGGCCCTCCAGGAGGGTATGGAGGCCTTCGACGGCACGGTCCTCGCCGTCACCCACGACCGCTGGTTCGCCCGCTCCTTCGACCGCTACCTGGTCTTCGGCACCGACGGCCGCGTCCGCGAGACCCCGGAACCGGTCTGGGACGAACGCCGGGTGGAACGGGCCCGCTGAGCCCCGGGAATCTGTTCGTTTTGCGGCTTTCGACCTTTCGGAGGCCCCGGACCGGGGATCTTCGTATGGTGGAGGCAGGAATGCCGGCTCCATGGATCTGGCTCCGGACACGCCCGGGGCCGGGGCCACGGACACGACGAGCGGGGCACCACCATGACCGGAGTCGACCCCAGCCGACTGGACGACCAGCAGCTCATGAAAGAGCTGGAGACGATCCACCGCACGCGCCACGACACCCTCCTGTACGGCTCGAACGACGCGCTCCGGGTCCACAACGAGCGCATGGCGCAACTCGAGGGCGAGTACCTGCGCCGCAACCCGCGCCGCCTGGTCAGCTCGGGCCGCACCCGCGAAGGCGCCCGTGAACGAGGCTGCGGCGAGACGACGGCTCCGCGCACGTCCAGCACCTGACGGGGTCCGGTTCCCGGCCCCTCACGCCCGTGCGTTCCTGCCCCGAGACCGGGACCCGCCCTGCCCCGAGACCGGGTCCCGCCCTTGCCCTTGACCGAGGTCCGTTCTGCTCCTCGCCGGCGTGCGTCCACGGCCTGGGGCTGGGGCCCGCCCCTGGCCCTCGCCGTCGTACGTCCCCGGCCCGAGAGCGGGATTCGTTCGCGGTCCCCGGGCACGCACACGCGGGGCCGACCCGCACGGGCCGGCTCTCCTCACGCTCCCCGGCACCGGCACACCTGCACCGGAGTGCCCCGCGCGCCCCGCGTCACCCGCCTGGCCGTGCGTGTCCCGCGAATGGGGTCCGGCCGCGCGCGCTGCGGCCCCGTACGGGCTGAGATGGCAGCGAGGGGCACACCCCCGTGCCCCGGCCCCGTGCCCGGTACCCGTGGCGCCGCCCGGCAGTGCCGCCGCAGCTCGTCGAGGAGCCCGTCCCATGCGCCGCACAGTCCGTGTCCTGTCCGCCGCCCTCGTCGCCGGCGCCGCGCTGCTCCTGGCCGGCCCCGCCGCCTCCGCGGTCCCCAGCACCGGCCCCACCATCCTCGCCCTCCCTGTGAACTGCGACGCCGTCGGCAGACCCGTACCCGGCGCCGTCGAAGGCCCGCCGCAGCCGCTCCCCGACGGCAAGCCCTGCGGCGACAGCGGCGGCGGCACCCAGTGCTGGCCGGGGGAGGCGCTCTGCCGGGACGGCACCGGCTGCTCGGGCGGCGCGTCCTGCCCTGACCGCTCCTCATGCCGCGACGGCACACAGTGCCACAGCGACGGACGAGAATGCGCCGGAGCCGGAGCCGGAGCCGGAGCCGGAGTCTGTCCCGATCACCACACCTGCGCCGACGCCCGCGATCCTCAGCACGACGCTCCGGCCCGCACCGGCCCGTCCCGCGACGGCGACGACTGCGCGCCGGCCGGCGTCCAGCACGGCGTCGAGGCCGGTCAGGGTGGCAGCTTCACCGACTCCGTTCCATCCCTGGTCGCCGGCGGCACCCTCATCGCCACCGCCTGCGCCGGAGCCGGCTACCGGCTCCTCGGCCACCGCCACACCACGGCGGACCGGCCCACCGGCGTGTGACCGGGACAACGCCCGCCACCGCCCATGGACAGCCGCCCCACGGGTACACCAACCCGAGGACACCGGCACCCCACCCACGTACACCGACCACACCCCACGACGACCCATCACGGACCGCGCGGAGGCGGACATGCGGCGGACGGACCCCGAGGGCCACGGCCCCGTCCGCTACGGCCCGCCGCTCCCCGGCGACGGACTGCCCCTCCTCCCCGAACTCACCGCCGTACTCGCCGCCGCCGCGCACCGCAGTGACGCCCAGCCCGTCGGCGGCGCCCCCGCCCTCCTCGAAGCGGCCTGCGGCTACTGGACCCGGCGCGGCCTGCCAACCGTCCCCGACCAGGTCGCCGCCGGCCCCGGCGCCCCCGCCCTGCTGCTCGCCCTCACCGCCGCGCTCGCCACGGACGGCGCCGACGTCCTCGTGCCCCGCCCCTGCGCCGCCTGGTGGGCGCCGTACGCCCGGATCCTCGGCCGGCCCGTCTACCACGTTCCCACCCCCGCCGAGAGCGGCGGCGTCCCCGACCCCTACGCCCTGCTGGAGACCGTCCGCCGGGTACGTGCCGAGGGCGGCGACCCCCGGCTGCTCGTGCTGTCCGTCGCCGACGACCCCACCGCCACCGTCGCCCCGCCCGAACTGCTGCACGAGACCGTCGAGGCCGCCACCACCGAGGGCCTGCACCTGGTCAGCGACGAGACCTGGCGCGACACCCTGCACCACCCGCACGACACCGTCCTGCTCAGCCCCGCCGAGATGCGCCCCGACCGGGTCACCGTCGTCACTGACCTCGCCGGCTCCCTGCTGCCGCCCGGCTGGCCCGCCGCCGTCGCCCGCTTCCCCGCGACCGAACCCGGACTCCACCTCCACGCGCGCGTGCTCGACATCCTCACCGCACTCGGCGCCCGCATCGCCGCCCCCGTCGCCGCCGCGGTCGGCTACGTCCTCGACGAACCCCCGCCCGTCACCGAGCGCCGCGAGACCACCGTACGGCTGCACGCGCGCGTGGCCGCGGCCGCGCATGCCGCGCTCGTCGCCGCAGGCGCCCTCGCCCGCCCCCCGCAGGCCGGCCGCCACGTGTACGTGGACCTCGCCCCGCTGCGCGAACCCCTCGCCGCACAAGGTGCCGGCGACGCACAGGAGTTGGAGGACCTCCTCACCACCCGGCTCGGCATGCCCGCGGCCGGCGGCCACCGCTTCGGCGACGACCTCGGCGCCCTGCGCGTACGCCTGGCCACCGGACCCCTGCTCGGCGGCACCGACGAGGAACGCGCGGAATGCCTCACCTCACCCGCGCCGTTGGAACTGCCACACGTGCACCGCGCGTTGATCTCCTTGACGTCGGTCCTCGACGATCTCCGCGACGAAGCTCAGCGATGGGAGCCTCCTCGATGACGCAGCAGACGCATGAGCCCGCATCGCCCCCGACGACCCCGACGACTCCCCGCCCCCTCGGCGAACACCGGGTGTGGCCGCGGACGTTCCACGACCGGCTCACCGCCCCGCTGCCCGGCCTCAAGGCCATGGCCCGCTTCGCCCGCGAAGGCGCCGTACGCCCCGGCCGCGAAGGCCTCGCCGACCTCCCCCTGCTCCCCGTCGAACCCGCCCCGTTGCCCCGCGCCGACCCCAGCACCCTCGCCGTCACCTGGGCCGGACACGCCAGCTGGATCGTCCGCATCGGCGGCCTGACCGTCCTCACCGACCCCGTCTGGTCCCGCCGCATCCTCGGCACCCCCACCCGCATCACCCCCGTCGGCGTCCCCTGGGAGGACCTGCCGCGCATCGACGCCGTCGTCATCAGCCACAACCACTACGACCACCTCGACGCCCCCACCCTGTGCCGACTCCCGCGCGCCACACCGCTGTTCGTCCCCGCCGGACTCGGCCGCTGGTTCCGGCGCCGCCGCTTCTCCTGGGTCACCGAGCTGGACTGGTGGGAGGGCGCCGAACTGGCCGGAGTCCGCTTCGACTTCGTCCCCGCCCACCACTGGTCCAAGCGCACCCTCACCGACACCTGCCAGAGCCTCTGGGGCGGCTGGATCCTCACCGACACAGACGGCCGGCGCCTGTACTTCGCCGGCGACACCGGCTACGGCCACTGGTTCTCCCGCATCGGCGACCGCTACCCCGGCATCGACCTCGCCCTCATGCCCATCGGCGCCTACGACCCCCGCTGGTGGCTCAGCGACGTCCACTGCGACCCCGAGGAGGCCGTCCGGGCCACCCTCGACCTCGGCGCCCGCCGCATGGCCCCCATGCACTGGGGCACCTTCGTCCTCTCGGCCGAGCCCGTCCTGGAACCGCTCACGAGAGTGCGGACGGCCTGGGAGAAGGCGGGGCTGGAGAGAGAAGACCTGTGGGATCTGCCGATCGGCGCTTCAAAGGTGCTCGAGCGGAGCGCCCCTACAGCGGCGCGGGCAACTACCGAAATCGCCGCACCACACTCGGCATAGCACTGATCACCACGGTCAGGCCCACCGCCACCACAACCCCCTCCCACGGCTCCCTGAACAACGAACCCCCCAGAACACCGATCACTTGATAGGTGGCCGCCCAGGCCAGACAAGCGGGCACGTTGCCCCGAGCGAAGCGTCTGAGCGGCCACTCCGCCATCAGACAGGCCAGCATCACCGGAATGCGACCGGCAGGCACCAGCCGGGACAACACCAGGACGGCAACCCCATGCTCGGCCAGCTTCCCCCGCGCCTGGCCGAGCCGTTCCTCCGGCGCCCGCGACCGGATCGCCTCCAGCCACCGCGACCCGTTCCGCGACCGCATCCCGCGCCGCCCCAGCCAGTACAGTGCTCCGTCCCCCAGGAACGCCGCCAGCGACGCCGTCACGAACACCAGCGCCAGCGAGAACGGCGCCGTCTGATGGAACGCCACCACCGCCGCCGAACTCACCAGCGCACCGGTCGGCACCACCGGCACCAGTGCCCCGACCAGCACCAGCAGGAACAACGACGGATAACCGGCCGCCTGCTGCGTCGACTCCGGCGGCACCGCCGACGTCGACGCGGCGGCCAGCGCCAGCGCGGAGGCCGGCCGGTTCACCGCGCGACCTCCAGCCGCACACTCTCCCCGTGCCCCAGCTTGCGCACCACCACCTGCGGCGCGAGCACGCCCGCCAGCCGCACGAACTCGTCGCCCGGCGCGTGGAACTCGTGCGGCCGCACCACCGCCATCCCGATCGGCCAGTACGTCCCGTAGTGCACCGGCACCGCCATCCGCGGTGCCAGCCGGGCCAGCGCCCGCGCCGCCCGCCCGGCGTCCAGATGCCCCTCACCCAGGAACGGCCCCCAGCCGCCCACCGGCAGCAGCGCCACATCCACCGGGCCGACCCGCTCCGCCATCGCGTCGAACAGCCCGGTGTCCCCGGCGAAATACGTCCGCGCCCCGCCCTCCACGACGTACCCCAGCGCGGGCGAACGGTGCGGCCCCACCGGCAACCGCCGCCCGTCGTGCAGCGCGGGCACCACCCGGATCAGCACCTCACCGACCCGCACCTCGTTCCCCGGCACCACCTCGGTCACGTCAAGATTCCGCAGTCGGCGCAGAGCCGGCACCGCCCGTGGCGCGCCCCGGGGCACGAGCAGGCGCGCACCCGGCGCGAGTGAGGCCAGCGACGGCACGTGCAGATGGTCGGCGTGCAGATGGGAGACGAGCGCCACGTCCGCGCGCCGGGCCGGAACCGGCGCGACCGCCCCCCGGCGGCGCCGCAGATGCGCCAGCCGGCGCGCGAACAGCGGATCGGTGAGCACACGTATGTTCCCGTCCTGAATCGCGCAGGTGGCGTGACCCCACCAGGTGATCTCCACCGGCACCTTCTTTCGCCTCCTTCACGCGACTCCCCGAAGCCTACGGGCAGGAGTAGGGTCGGCGGCGAAACCCGGAGGTGAGGGGGACTCCAGACGCCATGGGACAACCGCAGCCCGCCTCCGACGTGCCCGCGCCCGTGCGGGTCACCGCCATCGCCAGCCTGACCCCGCTGGAAGAACTGGAAGCCGACCCCTTCCTCGTCGACTCCCGCAGCCAGCACGCCATGTGCGCCCGCTGGGCCGCCGAACACGGATACGTCGTCGCCCGCGAACTCCTCGTCGGCGGACTGCGCTTCGACCACTGCGCCCTGTGGGACGGCGTCCGCCCCGGCGTCGACGTGTTCGTCGCCCCCAGCCTGCGTGTCCTGCGACGCGCCCTGTCCTCCGTCGAGGCCTTCACCGCCGAATGCGCCCGCCGCGGCGTCCGCGTCGAGACCGTCGGGCGCGCCGAACCGTCCTACGACGCCCAGATGAAGGCCCACGTCCACCGCCGCCTGTCCATGCCGACCGCGGGCTACGACGGCCGCTGAACCCGGTGACCGTGGTCGTCCCGGCCCGGTATGACAAGGTGGAGCGAGGCCCGGTCGTCGAGCGGGCCGGGACGTGAGGTGTTCACGGCGTGCGAGGCGTGGCCTGGCGGCGGGTCGTCGGTCAGATCGGACGGAGCGTCACCGTATGGGCGGCCTCCACCGCCACCATGCTGGTCCTCGCCGCCCTGCTGCCCGACTTCCGACTCGAGTCCGCCGACGGCGACAGCGCCCCCCGGATCGCCGTCACCGCGGCCTGCGGCGCCGGCGCCTTCGGCGTGCTGTCGGCCGTGGTCTGGCCCCTCCTGGTCCGGCTCCTGCTGCTCGTCCCCGCCCTCTTCCTCGGCCTGCTGGTCTTCGTCCTCAACGGCTCCCTGCTGCTGCTCGCCCTGCGCATCAACCCCTCCGGCCGGGGCGCCGTCGCCCCCGAGACCGCCGTCATCGTGGCCGCCGTGGTGTCCGCCGTCGCCTCGGCCACCGGCGCCGCCCTCGCCGTACGCGACGACGAGACGTACCGGCGCCGCCTGCACCGCCTGGCCACCCGCCGCCGCGGCTCCGACCCGCCCTGCCCCACCACCCCCGGCCTGGTCTTCGTCCAACTCGACGGCGTCGGCCACGACGTCCTGACGGGTGCGGTACGCAAGGGGGTGATGCCCACCGTGGCCCGGTGGTTGGCGACGGGCGACGGCAGACCGTCGGACGGCACACCGCCGACCCACCGCCTCACCCCCTGGCGCACCGACTGGTCCAGTCAGACCGGTGCCAGCCAGCTCGGCATCCTCCATGGCAGCACCTTCGACGTGCCGGCGTTCCGCTGGTACGAGAAGGACCGCGGGGAGGTGATGGTGTCCAATCGGCCGACGAGCGCCGCGGAACTGCAGCGCCGCGCCATACTGCACACGGGCGACGGCGGACTGTTGACCGTCGACGGTGCCAGCCGCGGCAACCTCTTCAGCGGCGGCGCCGGCGAGCAGGCCCTCGTCCTGTCCATCGCCGCCCGCCGCCGAGGCCGGGAGAACCGTTCCCGCGCCGGTTACTTCGCCTACTTCTCCGACCCCGCGGGCGCCGTACGCACCGCCCTGTCCTTCGTCGCCGAGGTGGTCCGCGAGGTCGGACAGTCCACCCGCGCCCGGCTGCGCCGACAACGGCCCCGGGTCCGCCGCGGCGGTCTCTACCCCCTCGTGCGGGCCTTCGCCACCGTCGTCGAGCGGGACGTCGTGGTCGCCGCGGTGATGGGCGACATGCTGGCCGGGCGCACCGCCGTCTACGCCGACCTGGTGGCCTACGACGAGGTCGCCCACCACTCCGGCCCGCACAGCCGGGACGCCGAGAAGGTGCTGCAACGCCTCGACCGGGCCCTCGCCCTGCTCCAGCGGGTCGCCGAACACGCCCCGCGCCCCTACCGCATCGTCGTCCTCTCCGACCACGGCCAGAGCCCCGGCGAGACCTTCCGCGCCCGCTACGGCCTCACCCTCGGCGACCTCGTCCGGGCCGGCTGCGGACTGCCCGTCCCGCGCCGGGCCGAGGGCACACGCAGCGGTGCCGAGGCCCGTGCCGCCGTCCGTGCCGCGCTGCGTCGGCCCGTGGAGGAGAAGGGGGAACGGCACCGGCCGGCGCGTGGTTCGGAGCCGATCGTGCTGGCCTCCGGCAACCTCGGCCTGGTCTCCTTCCCGGACGTGCACCACCGGATGTCCAAGGAGGAGATCGACGCCCGTCACCCCGCCCTGCTCACCACGCTCGCGCATCATCCGGGAATCGGTTTCCTGCTGGTGCGCAGCGAGAAGCACGGCGGTGTGCTGCTGGGTGCCCACGGTGCCGAGATCCCGCTGGCCGAGCTGGACGACGGGTCCGGGCCGCTGGCGCGCTTCGGTCCCGGTGCCGCCGACGCCGTCCGCCGCACCCACTCCTTCCCGCACACCGCCGACATCATGGTGAACTCCGCGCACGACCCCGCCGACGGCGAGGTTCTCGCCTTCGAGGAGCAGATCGGCTCCCACGGCGGTCTCGGCGGCGCCCAGTCCCGCCCGTTCCTGCTCTCCCCGCTGGACCTGTCCGCACCGGTCGACGGCGAGGAGGAACTGACCGGCGCCGAGCACGTGCACCAGGTGCTGCGGCGCTGGCTGGGCGAGCTGAGCGGCCCCCAGGTCCCGCTGACCGACGACACCGGGACCGACGACACAGAGACCGACGACACCGAGGACGAGCGCGCCGCCTGAAAATCGGCTGCGTCCGCACCGCCGTACGCCCACACTGTTCGAGTCGTACCCGATCGTCACTCGAACACCCGCAAGGATGCCCCGCGTTGCAGGCTGCCGTCACCGTCACTCCCGCCCGCGTCCCCGAACTCCTCCTCGGCCTCGCCACCGTCCGGCCCGTGTTCCTCTGGGGCGCCCCCGGCATCGGAAAGTCGTCCCTGGTGCGGGAGTTCGCCGACTCGCTCGGCCTGGAGTGTGTGAGCCTGCTCGGTACGCAGCTCGCCCCCGAGGACCTGATCGGTGTGCCGCAGATCCGCGACGGACGGTCGGTGTTCTGCCCGCCCGAGACGATCGCCCGGGACGAGCCGTACTGCCTGTTCCTGGACGAGCTGAACGCGGCCACCCCGGATGTGCAGAAGGCGTTCTACTCGCTGATCCTCGACCGCCGTATCGGAAACTACGAGCTGCCCGCGGGATCCATCGTCATCGGCGCCGGGAACCGGGCCACCGACAACGCGCTCGCCCGGCCGCTGGCCTCCGCCCTGGTCAACCGGCTCGCCCATGTCCATCTGGAGGTCTCCGCCACGGACTGGCTGGCCTGGGCGGCGGACAACGGCATCCACCCGTGGATCCTGGACCACCTCACCGACCGGCCGGACCACCTGTGGTCCAAGCCGCCGAAAACCGAGGAACCGTTTTCCACGCCCCGCTCCTGGCACATGCTCTCCGACGCCCTGCACTCCTTCGGCCCCGATCTCGACGAGCCGACCCTGACGGTGCTCGCGCACGGCACGCTCACGCCCGCGCACGCGACCGCGTTCTGCGGTTACGTCAAGGTCGTGCGCAGCCGGTTCGGGATCGAGGCGATCCTCAAGGGCGACGCCCGCTGGCCGCACCGCCTGCAGGACCGGGACCTGCTGTACTACCTCGCCGAGTCGTTCCGCGGCCGGCTCGTCAAGGAACTGCCCGCCGGCAAGGAGCACATGTCGGCGAACGGCCGGCAGATCGCCTACCGCGCCAAGTCGCTGCTGGTGCAGCTCGCCGAGATCTCCGTCGAGGTCGCCCAGACGGTCATCGCCTCCGACGCCGACGGCAACCCCGTGCTGCCCTCGTGGTTCCTGGTCGAGGCGGCCCGCGACATGCCCCGCCTGGTGGAGGCCCGGCGGTGAGCCGTACCCCGCCGAAGAAGAAACGCGATCCGGCCGGTGAGGCGTTCGCCGAGGGGATGCGGCTGCTGCGGGCCAACCCGGCGCTCGCCGCCGTCGAGTTCGGCGTCTGCCGCAGCGAGACCTGCGCGCTCGCCCCGAGCGAGGGGCTGCTCGTCGTCGACTCCGACGCCACCGTGCACGCCCACCCCGACCGGCTCGCCGAGCCCGGCGCCTGGGCCTGGGCGCTCGCGCACGCCGCCCTTCACCTCGGTTTCGGGCACGTTCCGGCCGCCAAGGGCCCGCGTGAGCAGCCCGACCGCTACGACCTCGCCGCCCGCTGTGTCGTGGTGAACCGTTTTCTGCTCGGTTTCCCCGTCGGCACCACCCCCGAGGACCTGCCCGCGAGCTACCCCGACGGGGACGAGGAGCGGCTCGCCGCGCGCTTCCGGGCCCACGGCCTGCCGCCCGTCTACGAGCGCTGCGACACCGCCGGCGGCGCACCCGACCAGGTACTCACCGAATGGCGCGGCCGGCAGGGCCAGGTCCCGGACCGGCAGCTGGCCTTCGCCACCGCGCTGACCCGGACCGTGTCCGCCGCGATGGACATGGCCGGCGGCCGCCGGGACTCCCTCGACGGTGAGCGGCTCCCGCAGCGCCCCTGGGAGCGGGCCCTGAGCTGGTTCGTCTCCTCCTACCCGCTGCTCGGCGGCATCGCCGCCGGGATCAGACTGGTCGCCGACGCCGAACTCGCCCGCGCCCACGGCATCCAGATCGCCGCCGTCGACCCCGGGGCAGGCGAGATCTACGTCAACCCGCTGCGCACCTTCGACGACGAGGAGTGGCGGTTCGTCCTCGCCCACGAGATGCTGCACGCCGCCCTCCGCCACGGCGACCGCTGCGGCCCCCGCGATCCCTACCTCTTCAACGTCGCCTGCGACTACGTCATCAACGGCTGGCTGGTCGAGATGCGGGTCGGCACCATGCCGGAGGGCCTGCTGCACGACCCGCAGCTCACCGGCCTGTCCGCCGAGGAGGTTTACGACCGCATCGCCGGCGACCTGCGCCTCGTCCGGCGCCTGGCCACCCTGCGCGGCAAGGGCACCGGCGACGTCCTCGGCGCCCCGCTGCGGCAGCCCGGCGACTACGTCGACCTGGACGAGTTCTACCGGCGCGGCCTCGGCCGGTGCCTCGATCTGCACCAGGCCCAGGAGCGCGGCTTCCTGCCCGGTGGCCTCGTCGAGGAGATCCGCGCGCTCAGCCATCCACCGCTGCCCTGGGACGCGCAACTCGCCCGCTGGTTCGACGAGTTCGTGCCCCGCCCCGAGCCCGTACGGTCCTTCGCCCGCCCGGCCCGCCGCCAGGCGTCCACCCCCGACATCCCGCGCGCGGGCCGCTGGTTCCCGCCCGAGGAGGTCGCCCGCTGCACCTTCGGCGTTGTCCTCGACACCTCCGGCTCGATGAGCCGCACCCTGCTGGCCAAGGCGCTCGGCGCGATCGCCTCCTACGCCGAGGCCCGGGACGTACCGGCCGCCCGCGTGGTCTTCTGCGACGCCGCCCCGCACGACGCCGGCTATCTCCCGGCCACCGAGATCGCGGGCCGGGTACGGGTGCACGGGCGCGGCGGTACGGTCCTGCAGCCCGGCATCGACCTGCTGCACCGGGCCGAGGACTTCCCGCCCGCCGCACCGGTGCTGGTGATCACGGACGGCTGGTGCGACGTGCTGCGGGTGCGCCGTGAGCACGCCTATCTGATCCCGCAGGGAAGTCACCTCCCGTTCACGCCGCGTGGGCCGGTCTTCAGAGTGAGATGAGCCCGGATGTGATCGGATAGGGGCACGGAAAACCCCCGTAACGGGATCTCACGTCACGGGACCCGACGCGAAAGGAACCATCGTGGCCACCACGCGCACCGCGCACACCGTCTGGGAAGGCAACCTGCTCGAGGGCAACGGCGTCGTCACCTTCGACTCCTCCGGCATCGGCGAGCAGCCGGTCACGTGGGCCTCGCGCTCCCAGGACGCGAACGGCAGGACCAGCCCCGAGGAGCTGATCGCCGGCGCCCACTCCAGCTGCTTCTCCATGGCCCTCTCGCACGCCCTGGCCGGCGCCGGCACCCCGCCCACCCGGCTGGAGACCAAGGCCGACGTGACCTTCCAGCCCGGCGAGGGCATCACCGGTATCCACCTCACCGTGCGCGGTACGGTGCCGGGTCTGGACGCGGAGGGCTTCGCCTCGGCCGCCGAGGAAGCCAAGAAGAACTGCCCGGTCAGCCAGGCCCTGACCGGTACGACGATCACGCTGACGGCCGAGCTGGCCTGACGCCCGTACGACCCCCGGTGCCGCGCCCGCCCGCGAAGGGGGCGCGGCATCGCGCTGTGCCACCACGTGGGCATTGACACCGCCGTACGCACGTCTTCTGCTGATAGTGCCGAAGACGCCCTGGCGGAAGGGGACGGATCATGGCACGTGCGGTCGGGATCGATCTCGGGACGACGAACTCGGTGGTGGCCGTCCTGGAGGGCGGCGAGCCCACCGTCGTCACCAACGCGGAGGGCGCCCGGACCACGCCGTCGGTGGTGGCGTTCGCGAAGAACGGGGAGGTGCTGGTCGGCGAGGTCGCCAAGCGGCAGGCCGTGACGAACGTGGAGCGCACCGCCCGCTCGGTGAAACGGCACATGGGCGACGCCGCCTGGCGCTTCCCGGACAGCGGTACCGTCGACGGTGCCCGGCTGCGTGCGCAGGAGCTGTCGGCGCGGGTGCTGCAGAAACTGAAACGGGACGCGGAGGCCTATCTCGGCGAGGACGTCTCGGACGCGGTGATCACCGTGCCCGCGTACTTCGACGACGCCCAGCGGCAGGCCACCAAGGAGGCCGGGGAGATCGCCGGCCTGAAGGTGCTCCGGATCATCAACGAGCCGACCGCCGCCGCCCTCGCCTACGGCCTGGACCGGGGCGAGGAGCAGACGGTGCTGGTCTTCGACCTCGGCGGCGGCACATTCGACGTGTCCCTGCTGGAGATCGGCGACGGCGTCATCGAGGTGAAGGCCACCAACGGCGACACGCGTCTCGGCGGCGACGACTGGGACCAGCGGATCGTCGAGCATCTCGTGAAGCGGTTCAAGGGGGGTCACGGCATCGATCTGGGCGCCGACAAGATGGCCCAGCAGCGGCTGCGGGAGGCCGCCGAGAAGGCCAAGATCGAGCTGTCGTCGTCCTCGGAGACCACGGTCAACCTGCCCTACATCACCGCTTCCGCCGCGGGCCCGCTGCACCTGGACGAGAAACTGACACGGGCTCAGTTCCAGGAGCTGACCGCCGACCTGCTCGACCGCTGCAAGCAGCCCTTCCACCAGGCCGTGCGGGACGCCGGGATCCGGCTGGCCGCGATCGACCACGTCATCCTCGTCGGCGGCTCCACCCGGATGCCCGCCGTCACCGACCTGGTCCGCGAACTCACCGGCAAGGACCCGCACAAGGGCGTCAACCCCGACGAGGTGGTCGCCGTCGGCGCCGCCCTCCAGGCCGGCGTGCTGCGCGGCGACGTCAAGGACGTGCTGCTGCTGGACGTCACCCCGCTGTCCCTCGGCATCGAGACCAAGGGCGGCATCATGACCAAGCTGATCGAACGCAACACCACGATCCCCACCCGCCGTTCGGAGATCTTCACCACCGCCACCGACAACCAGCCGTCGGTCGGCATCCAGGTCTACCAGGGTGAGCGTGAAATCGCCGCGTACAACAAGAAGCTGGGCGTCTTCGACCTCACCGGACTGCCGCCCGCCCCGCGCGGTGTCCCGCAGATCGAGGTGGCCTTCGACATCGACGCCAACGGGATCATGCACGTCTCCGCCAAGGACCTCGCCACGGGCCGCGAACAGAAGATGACCGTCACCGGCGGCTCCGCCCTGCCCAAGGACGACATCGACCGCATGATGCGCGAGGCGGAACAGTACGCCGAGGAGGACCGCAGGCGCCGCGAGGCCGCCGAGACCCGCAACCAGGCCGAGCAACTCGTCTACCAGACCGAGAAGTTCGTCCGCGACAACCACGACCGCATCCCCGCCGACACCCGCGGTGAGGTCGAGACGGCCGTCGCGGAACTGAAAACCCTCCTGGAACAGAACGCCGACACCACCGCCCTGCGCGCGGGGGCGGAGAAACTCGCCACGGTCAGCCAGCGGATGGGGCAGGCGATGTACGCGGGCGCCTCCGCCGCCGGCGACCAGGCACCCCCACGGGAGAGCGCCCGGGAAACGGACGCCGACGGCGTGGTGGACGCGGAGATCGTGGACGACGAAGCCGGCGACAGCAAGGGCGGCGCCGCCTGAGGTCCGTCCCGCCCCGGGTTCACATGAGGGCGGTCAGATTCCTGACCGCCTCGTGTGCCCACTGCTCGGCGCCGGCCGCCGCGCCGGCCGAGGCGCCCATGGCGACCGGGGCCAGCGCGCCCTTGAGCGTGTTCAGCGCCCGGCGCAGCCGGCCCGGCTCGGGGGCCTCCGGTCCCGTGACCTCGGCCAGCACCTCCGCGGCCGCCGCTTCGGCGTCCGCCCGGTCCTGCTCGGCGAGGCCGGACTCGGGCAACTGGCGCAGCAGTTGGCCGACGAGCTGTGCGAGTGCCTCGTAACCGGGCGCGGCCGTGGTGTCGTTGCGCTGGTTCTGGGTGACGGTCTGGTTGTTCCAGGCGAACTGGCTGCCCGAGACCGGCCCGTGGAACACCGGACCTCCCTGGCCGGTCGGCTGAGCGTCCGTCATGTGGCGGTTCCTTCCTCTGCGTTGTGCTGCCGCTGGCTGACATGGGTGCTGTCCCAGGCGAACTGGGCGTTGTGGACGGCGGCGTGGAAGACCGGCCCGTGATGGTGCACGACGGAGGGCGGCGGGGGAGCGGCCGGTTCGGGCTCCTCCTGCTCCACGACACGCAGCGGGGAGTCGAGTCCGACCAGTTCGGCACGGCCGTTGTGCAGCACGGCCGTCCCCCGTGTCCCGGTGACCCGGCAGTCCACCAGCCGGCCGGTGCTCGTCCCCCGCACGGCCATACCTGTGTCCACGCAGTCGGCGAAACGGCTGTCGGTGACGTCCAGATACGCCGAGTCCGTGCCGCAGAGGCCGACGTCGCAGCCGGTGGTGGTGACGTTCCGCGCGAACAGCCTCGATCCGCCGGCCGCGAGGACCCCCACGGTCGCCGCGGTGACCTCGCAGTCGAACAGGCGCAGTTGAGCCTCCTCCACGACGCCGAGCGCCATTTTCCCGTGCTCCGCGGACACGTTCCTCAGCGTGAGCCGCGACTGGCCGCCCGCGGCCACGGAGCCCATGGAGCAGTCACGGAACCGCCCGTCGGTCAGTTCGGCCGTGGTGGCCGCGTCGCCCCGTGTCTCCAGACCCGCCGCGCAGCGCTCGACCCGCACCTGCTCGAAGACGGCCCGGGCCCCCTCGTACACGCGCAGCGCGGTGCTCGTGACGTCGGTGACCTGGATCCGGGTGAACCGGCCCCGCGCCTTGTCGAAGACCCCGACACCGACGTTGCCGCCCACGACGCGGCAGCCGTCGACCGTGGGCGCGCCGCCGGTGGTGGCGAACACCGCGACCGTGCCGGCGTCGCGCACCTCGCAGTTCCGATACGTCCCCAGGCCCGCTTCCGGAACGTTGATGCCGGTGTCGCGGCAGTCGGTGAACACACAGTCACGTACGACGGGATCGCTGCCGGTCGTCACCGCGATCCCGTGCTCGGCGTCGCTGACCCGGCAGCCCTGTACGAGCCCCCGGGACTGCTCGATGAACAGCAGGCCCTCGGCGTGTACGGCACTGATCGCGCAGTCGGTGACGGACAACTCGGCGCGCGTGTCCGCGCATACGGCCGCCCGCCCGGTGCCGGTCAGTTCGCAGCCCGTCAGTTCGGCCCAGGCGTCGCTGACCCGCACGCCGTGGATCCGGCTGCCCTCGAACCGGCTGGCGCGGACCGTGACCCGGCCGCCCTCGATCACCGCGAGCGCGTTGTCGGCGGCATCGGTGAACCGGCACCGCTCCACCGTGCCCGTACCACCCGCGAACACCGACCTCCCGTAGAAGAAGTGACTGTCCGTCAGAACAGCCGAGGTGTCCCGCCGGGCGTTCAGGCAGACCCCGCCGTGGGCCCGCACCACCACCTGGTCCAGAACCAGCGCGCCGGCGTGCAGATCGACGACGTCGCCCTCCCGCCCGACCAGCTGCAGCCCGCGTACGGTCACGGACCCGGCGGCCTCCAGCACGGTGCCCTGGGCCGGACTCACCACCACCGAGCCCGGTGCGCCCAGCGCTGCCAGCTCGACCGAGCCCCGGACGACGAGCCGCTCCGCGTACTGCCCGGGCTCGATCTCCACCCGCGCCGGCCCGTGCCGCCCGGCGGCCGCCCGCAGCGCGGACCCGATGTCCGGATACGCGCCCCACCTGCCACGTGGCGCCACAACATACCGCCTGACCATGCCCGCCTTCCCCCGCAGCGCCCACCGGTGGCGTCCCCCGCCGACCTCGACCGATGCTACCGGCAGCCCCCAGCCGCCCAGCCGAGTCGGCTGTACGGCACGAACGCCCTCCGGGACGTCACAGGCTCGCGCGGAACTCCCGCAGCAGGGTTCGCGTGCGCTGCGCCGACGCGGCCCGTGCCGTCATGTGGTCCAGCACCTCCAGATGCGCGGCCACCTCCCGCCGCGAGTCCAGATACAGGGCGCCGGTCAGGTACTCGGTGAACACCATGTCCGGCAACTCCGGCTCGGCGAACCGGAACAGCGTGAACGGCGCGTACGTCCCCGGATGCGGGCCCGCCGCGAACTCGGCGATCTGCAGCGTGACCCGGTCCCGCTCGGCGAACTCCAGCAGCCGGTCCAGCTGGTCGCGCATCACCTCGGGGCGTGTGCTCACCGGACGCCGCAGCACCGTCTCGTCCATGATCACCCACAGGTGCGGCGGATCGTCCCGCTCCAGCAGCCGTTGCCGCTCCAGGCGCAGCGACACATGCCGCTCGACCGTCTGCGGCGAGGTCTGCCCGATCGTGCCGGCCTCCATCACCGCGCGCGCGTACTCCTCGGTCTGCAGCAGACCGGGTACGAAGTGCGGCTCGTAGGAGCGGATGATCCGGGCGGCCCCCTCCAGACTGACGTACAGGCTGAACCAGTCCGGCAGCACGTCGTGGAAACGCTGCCACCAGCCCGGCTGGTTCGCCTCCTCGGCCAGCCGCACGAACGCGGCCGCCTCCTCCTCGGGCACCCCGTAGGTGTCCAGCAGCACCTGCACGTAGGGGATCTTCAGCGCGACCTCGGCCATCTCCATCCGCCGTACGGTCGCCGACGCCACCCTGAGGACCCGGGCGGCCTCCTCACGGCTGAGGCCCGATGCCTCGCGCAGTTCCTGCAACCGTTTGCCGAGCACCACCTGGCCGACGGTGGGCGCAGCCCGTCGCTCACTCACGCCACGCCTCCCCAACGCGCCGAAGTACCCGGGCAGTCTGCCATGTGATCGCCTCTCGCACACCGGTCCGAGAGCTTCCGGGTGGCGCAAAATCGATGGAGAGCGTCAACCGGCAAGCGTGTGCAGGTATTTGGCGGTCGCCGGGTCCGCCGGCAGGAACGTCTCGATGGCCAGCTCGGCGACCGTGACGTCCATCGGAGTGTTGAAGGTGGAGATCGACGACACGAACGACAGGACACGGCCGTCGTGCTCGATCCGCATCGGCAGCGCGAAGTACGCGACGGTTCCGGCCGGTTCGCCGTCCTCGTCGTCGTGCGCGTCCTCCGGCACCGGGTAGGCCGCCACCTCCTCGTACAGGGCACGCAGCCGCTCCGAGCGCTGCAGGGCGATCTGCCGGTCCATCTGCGCCAGCAGATGCCCGCGCCACTCGCGCAGATTGCGGATGCGCGGTGCCAGTCCCTCCGGGTGCAGCGTCAGCCGCATCGCGTTCGGCGCCGGGGTCAGCAGCTTCTCCGGCACGCCGTCCAGCAGCATGGCGATGCCCCGGTTCGCGGCGACGACCGTGTAGCTCGCGTCCACCACCAGCGCCGGGTAGGGCTCGTAGCCCTGGATGAGACGCTCCATGCCGTCGCGCAGCGCGTCCAGCGCCGGGTCGTCCAGCGGCGTCTCAGGATAGTGCGGGGCGTAACCGGCCGCCAGCAGCAGGGAGTTGCGCTCACGCACCGGCACGTCCAGATGCTCGGCGAGCCGCAGCACCATCTCCTCGCTCGGCCGGGACCGGCCGGTCTCGATGAAACTGATGTGCCGCGCGGAGGAGTCGGCGCGCAGCGCCAGCTCCAGCTGGGAGATGCGCCGCCGCTCCCGCCAGGCGCGCAGCAGCGGGCCGACTCCCTTGCCGTCGGCGGGGGCGGGGGCGATGGCGGACGCGGAAGGACCGGAGGCGACAATGGTCATACGTCCGACCGTAGTCGAGGAGTTGCTTCAGGTGCGCATGAACGAGCCGGGGACGACGCCGTCCCTTCAGGCCGCGGCCGTGTACCGGGCCAGGGTGCGTGGCTGTCTCCTCGGCGGCGCGCTCGGTGACGCCCTCGGCTACCCCGTGGAGTTCGCCTCCCTGGACCGCATCCGTGCCGCGCACGGACCGCGCGGCGTCACCGGTCTCGTACCCGGCGCGTACGGCGCCGTCGGCCTGATCAGCGACGACACCCAGATGACCCTGTTCACCGTCGAGGCCCTGATCCAGGCGCGCGCCCAGGTGCGCGAGAAGGGCACCGGCAGCGCCTGGCCCCTGCTGCTGCGCCGGGCGTACGAGCGCTGGCTCCAGACCCAGTCCAGGCCCGGCCCCGAGCAGCCGGAACCGCCGCAACCCGGCGCACCGACAGGCCCACAGGCAAGCGCACCGTCCCAGGGCGGGCTGGTCACCGAGGCCTGGCTGTACTCCCGGCGCGCCCCCGGCAACGCCTGCCTGTCCGGCGTCGCCCAGATGTACGCGCCCGACGCCACGCTCCCGCTCGACGGCACACCCGGCGAGGTCAACCCCGACTCCAAGGGCTGCGGTACGGTCATGCGCTCGGCCCCCTTCGGCCTGGTGAACCCCGCCGACGCGGCCTTCGCGATGGCGGCGCGCGGCGCCCAGATCACCCACGGCCACCCCACCGGCTACTACGCGGCGGGCGCGCTGGCCGCGATCGTGGCCCACCTGGTCGCCGGGGACTCCCTGGAGGGCGCGGTGCTGCGCGCGCTGCGGCTGCTGGAGCGGCACCGCGGCCACGACGAGACCACCGCCGCCCTGCGCGCGGCCCTCGACCTCGCCGCCGACGGGACCCCGACGGCCGAGAAGGTGGAGTCCCTCGGCGCGGGTTGGGTCGCCGAGGAGGCCCTGGCCATCGGCGTCTACTGCGCGCTCGCCGAGCCCCGCCCCGAGCAGGCGCTGCTGCTGGCCGTCAACCACTCGGGCGACAGCGACTCCACCGGCTCGATCTGCGGCAACCTCCTCGGCGCCCTGCACGGCGACACCGGCCTGCCGCACGACTGGGTGGCCCGGGTGGAGGGCCGGGCCACCATCGCCGCCCTCGCCGACGACGTGGCGGCGCAGTACGCACGCGGCTGACGTGGCAGGCTGAAGTCGTCACCGGTGACCCGGATTCCGTACCCCACCCCGTTCCGCCGCCGTGAAAGGAGCCGAAGGCCATGGCCGTAGAACCGCTGTCGCAGAAGGAGATCGAGGACCGGCTGGCGGAGCTGCCCGGCTGGTCGCTGGACGGCGACCGGCTGACCCGTGCCTACCGGCTCGGCTCGCACATCGCGGCGGCGGCGTTCGTCGTGCACATCGCCGCCGTCCAGGACGAGCTGGACCACCACTCCGACCTCACCCTCGGCTACAACACCGTCTCCCTCAGCGTGCACACCCACAGCGCGGGCGGCGTCGTCACCGCGAAGGACTGTGACCTCGCCCGCAGGGTGGAGGACATCGCCCCAGGTCACGGCGCAGACTGAGGGGCGTGCTCGACTACGACAAGGAAGCCGACGCCTACGACGCGTCCCGGGGCGGCGAGGCCCGCGCCCAAGCCGCCGCGCAAGCGGTGCTCGACCTCATCCCCGAGGGGCCGGGCCGGCTCCTCGACGTGGCCTGCGGCACCGGCATCGTCACCCGCAGGCTGGCCGCCGACCGCCCCGAGCTGCGGGTGACCGGCGCCGATCTCACCTCCGCCATGGTCCGCAGGGCGGGGGCGAGACTGCCGGGCGCGGTCGTCCGGGCCGACAGCCGCCGCCTGCCCTTCGGCACCGGCACCTTCGACGCGGTCACCAGCATCTGGCTGCTGCACCTGCTGGACCGCCCCGAGGACGTCCGCGCGATCGTCGCCGAGTGCGCCCGCGTGCTGCGGCCCGGCGGGGTCTACGTCACCACCGTCGACAAGGCCGCGTCGCACGACGTCGGCAGCGACATCGACGCCGTCCTCGCCCCCCGCCCGCGCCGCGCCGCCCAGGACGCCGCCGCCACCGTCGCCGCGCACGCCGCCCGGCACGGCCTCGAGCCGGCCGGCGACACCGCGTTCCACGGCGTCGGCCAGGGCCGCAGTCCGCGCGCCACCATCGCCGACCTGCGCCGCGGCTGGTTCACCCAGCTGTCGCCGGGCGAGCCCCGCACCGAGGAGTTCGCCACACGCCTGGCCGCCCTCCCGGACCAGGAGCGCCCCCGCGCGGACCCGGTGTTCGCACTGCGGGCGTACCGCAAGCCGGAGACACGCTGAGGGCGTGCGGGGGCGCGTACCGCAGCGGTACGCGCCCCACGGTTCAGTTCACGGAGCAGTCCTGGCCGGCCAGCTTGAACGCGGCCGGCTTCGCGTTGGAGCCCGACCACGTACCGGTGAACCCGAAACTCACCGATGAGCCCGCCGCCACATTGCCGTTCCACCTCACATTCGTGGCCGTCACGGCCGAGCCGTCCTGTGTGTACGACGCGTTCCAGAGTTGGCCGATCTTCTGGCCGTCGGTGAACGACCAGCCGAGTGACCACCCGGTCCAGGCGGTCGATCCCGTGTTGGTCAGCTTCACATCCGCCTGGAACCCGCCCGACCACTGGCTGGTGACGCCGTACGTCACCGAGCAACTGCCAGAACTCCCACCGCTGTCGCCACCACTGTCGGACGAGCCTGTGGCGTCGCCGTAGACGACCCCCCGGCCGTTGGTGGAGACGTACACGCGGCCGTACACCCTCGGGTCGCCGGTGATCGCCGCGCCCGTCCAACCCCACTGGTGGGCATCGTCGTTGATCCGCGTCCAGGTCGCGCCCTCGTCGGTCGAGCGGAAGATGCCGCGCACGCCGCCGATCTTCGCGCTGGTGTAGAGGGTCTGGTACGACGCCCCGCTCGCCGCCTTGCCGAAGCCGATCGTGTCGGCCTGGCCGACGTTCGACAGCTTGGTGAAGGTGGCCCCGCCGTCCGTGGAGTGCCACAGGCCGTACGCGCCGTCCGTCGCACCCCCTGCGAGCCACACATCGCCCTTGGTGCCGGGCAGTGCCTTGAAGCGGACGCTGTCACCGCTCGGCAGGCCGGTCGCCGTGGACGCGGTGAAGGTCGCGCCGCTGTCCGAACTGACGTAGAACTTCCCCGACTTGAAGCCGTAGAAGGTCTTCGGGTCGACGCGGTCCGACTCGACGATCGCGCCGGCCGGGATGCCGCTCGACGCCGACCAGGACGAACCGAAACCCGTGGTGTACTGCACGCCCGTGCCCGCCGGGCTCCACACGAAGCGGCTGCCGTCGGCGGCCGCCGCCACCGTGCCGCCACCGCTCACCCCCGAGGGATCCGTGCCCGCGAACCAGTTCGCGCCGTTGTCCGTCGAGAACGCGATGTGCGGACCGGAGTCCAGATTGCCCACCCGGACCACGGTGTTCGGGATCGCCTCGGCGAAGTCCAGGCTCGTGGTCGTGGTGAAGGTCGGGGACGTGTACATCAGCGACGGCACCTTGGTGAGATCCGTGTGCCGGAAGCCGCCGACGTCACCCAGGGCGCTGAAGAGCTGGGCGCCACCGGAGGGAGGTGACGCCAGGTCGTTGACCGAGGTCTCCTCCAGGCCCTGCACCATCGGTTTCACCGTGAACTGCCCGCCGCTGTCCCAGTTGGTCAGGTTCTCGGTGCCGTACAGCGTGGCGCCCGTGCCGTACATCATCCGGGCGGAGTCGAACGGGTCGATCTCCAGCGACTCCGTCATCCAGCCCAGCTTCGGCGTCTGCTCCGGCGGCGACGGGTTCGCGCCGAACGTCAGCCAGGGGGAGGACGACACGTCGATGGTGTAGCGGTTCGAGCGGTTGGGGTACGACGTGTCGTCCCAGGCCCTGGTCCAGGTGGCGCCGCTGTCGGTGGAACGGAAGATCTGGGTGTCCGGCCACCAGGAACTGTACGCGGTGGCCATGATGGTGGACGGGTGCATACGGTCGACCGTCAGCCCGCTGAAGCCGTAGGAGGTGTCCGACTCCGCCACCGGGCTGATGTTCGTCCACGTGCCCGTCGCGGTGGCGTACCGCCACAGCCGGCCCTTGCCACCGTCGTACGGACCGCCCTTGTCGCTGTAGGCGAGATACAGATAGCCGTTCACCGCGTCCAGTACACCCTTGTGCGCCAGATACCCCGTCGGCTGACCCGGAAGCCGCGACCACGTGGCGCCCGCGTCCGTTGACCGGTACACCGCGTTGTCCTTGTCGGCGACCCCCACGTAGATCGTCTTCGTCGCGCTCCCCGACGTCCCCGTGGACTCGTCGCAGGTGACCCAGACGATCCCCTGGTTGTCACTCGCGTACCCGGTCGTGTCGCTCGGATCCTGCTGGTAGTTGCCGGGGTTCGGGAAGCTCGTCACCTGCGACCAGGTCACCCCGGAGTCCGTCGACCGCCACAGTCCCTTGCCGCTGGGCGCGCCCAGATACAGCACGCTGTCCTTGTTCGGGTCGATCGCGAGCCGCTCGCCCATGCCCCGGCCCGGCATGTTGCCGCCCAGTTTGAACGGCAGGTCCGTCTTCTGCCAGCTCGCGCCTCGGTCGGAGGAGCGCAGCACGGCGCCGTTCGTCGGATCCCAGCTGTTGGTGTACGTGCCGACCGCCGCGTACACCCTGTCCGGGGCGGCGGAGTCGGAGGCGAGGCTGACCACGCCCGTGTGCCCCCACTCGTCCCAGCCGACCGAGTCCAGCAGTGGGGTCCAGGTCTTCGTCGACTGCTGCCAGCGGTAGGCGCCGCCGATGTCGGTACGGGCGTAGACGAGGTTCTTCTCGGAGCGGTTGAAGACGATCCCGGGGACGAATCCGCCGCCGTCGATCCGGGCGTTCTTCCAGGTGTACGTGTCCGCGGCGACGGTCACCTGCGGGGCGGACGCGGCCGTGGCCGCGGCCAGTGCGGGCGGGGTGCCCGCGAGCAGCCCGGCCGCGAGGGCGAGCACGGCCGTGACGATACGGGTTCTTCGCATGGTGGGGGTCCTTCCTGCGCGTGAGGGGAGCAGGACATGACGACCGGGCGGTCCCCTGTGCGGGAGGGGACCGCCCGGCCTTGGTGACCCCGTCGCCCTGTGACGGGGTCGTGCACGCGGAGCGTCAGCGGGGACTATTCGAGGAGCTCCGCGTACGAGCCCATGGCCAGGGCGATGTCCGCCTGGGCCCAGAACCGGTGGTACGTGAAGACGGGCGCGGCGCCGCCCTTGAGATAGGCCTCGATCTTCGACCAGGCCGGGTCGTTCTTGTAGAAGGACCTCAGCGAGGTGAAGGTGGCCGAGGAGTTGATGGCGTCGCCGTTCGGCATGGTGCCGCTCCAGGTGCTCGGCACGTACACGCTGTCGCCGAACCGGCTGTAGTCGCTGCGGGTCTCGGGGACGGCGACGCCCAGGCTGTCCTGGTAGTTGTTCCACATGCCGTCCAGCAGCGCCTTCGCCGTCGACTTCGCCGTCGTGTCACCCGACTTGGCGCCGTAGTAGGTCAGCGTCTTCGCGTACGCCGCCGCCACGCCGACGTCGTTGGTGTAGTCGGCGACCGTCACGTGAAGTCCGCTGTTGGAGCCGGGACTTGACGGGTTCCAGGTGTTCGGCTGACCGGACCACTGGAGGGTCGAGGGGATCTTGTAGGTGCCGTCCGGGTTGATCGTGGTCTGGGACAGCGCCCACTTCACCCACTTGTCGAGGACCGCCTTCGCGGTCGCGTTCCCCGTCTGCTGGTAGTACTCGGCGACCCGCTCCATCGACCACGCCTGGAACCCGAACCACTGGTTGGACGGCGGGTCGTGGTAGACGGGCTCCCAGTCGTAGTACATGCCGTAGAAGGTCGGCGTACCGGCCGGCGGGGTGGCGTACCGGCCCTGCCAGCTGTTGGTCGCGCCGCCCGCGATCGCGCCCTCGGACGACTGCAGCCACTGGTAGAACTCCAGCTGCCGCTGGAGCGACTTGCCCCAGTCCGAGGCGCCGGTCGCCGACTTGGGCTCCAGGTCCGGGTAGCTGCTCAGCGCGTAGGCGGCCAGGGGGTTCTGGTAGCCGCCGTGCACATGGCTGGAGCCGATCCGCCAGGCCCAGCCCGCGTTGGTATCGGCGGCGCCGCCCCAGGCGTAGTACCAGGACAGCAGGTAGTGCGAGGCGTCCTTGCCGGTGCCGGCCGCGCAGGTCGAGGGGCCCACACAGGTGCCGATCTTCTTGAAGTACTTGTCGTACATCGCGTACCGCAGGTAGTCGCCCATCTTCGAGGCCTTGGCGACCGTGGCCGACACATCGCCGCCCTTGCCCTGCTGCTTCGCCCACACGTCCGCCCAGTACGCCGCCTGCACCGCGCGGGCGTCCGCGTCCGGGGCGTCGGTGTACTTCCACTGCTTGGCGTAGGAGTTGTCGCCCGTGAACAGGTCCAGGTAGCCGTTCTTGCCGCCGTACTTGAAGGCGTCGCAGGTCGGCTGGGGGACCGTCTCCCAGACGGACTCCTGCGGGCCGCGCTGGAAGGTGTTCAGGTACGACGGTCCGCTCGCCGTCGGGCCGCCCTCGCAGGTGCCGCCGGGCGTGTCGCCGTAGCCGTAGACGTTGTCCACGTCCTCGATCCAGTGCATACCGTAGACATCGTCCGTACCGTATGCGGTCTTCAGTTCACCGGCGATCGGATCCGATCCCACCGACACCGACGTGTCCAGCTTCGCCGGATACTGGTCCGGGGTGTCCTCCTCGGGCGCGTACGTCGCCGGCTTGGAGGCGTTGTAGAAGGAGTTCGCCGGCTGGTCGGCGTGCGTGGGGATCATGTACTTCTCCATCAGGGCCCACGCGCCGTTGAACTTCGACCAGTCACCGGTGACCTTGCCGTACATCGCCTGCAGCCAGAGAAGGTAGCTGTAGGCCTCCGACGTGGTCTCGTGACCGTAGTCCGGGGCCTCCACGATCAGGGTCTCCACCGAGTGGTAGGGGATGCCCTGGGGGGAGAAGTAACCGTTCGCCGGGTCGGTGATCTTGCCGTACAGGTCCAGGAACCGCTGGTCGTAGTCCTTCGTCGCCGCCAGCTCCGTCACGGTGACCGTCGCCTTGGTGAGGCCGGTGGCCGAGGCGGTGAAGGTCGCCGCACCCGTTCCGGAGGAGTCCGCCGTGACGGTGACCGTCTGTGCGGTGTTCCAGTTCGACGGGGTGAAGGTGAGGGAGGAGCCGCCGGTCACGGACAGACCGCTGTTGCCGCCCGTGCGGGCCACGCTCACCGTGACGTTGGCGCTCGGCTGCGTCGACAGCTTCACCCCGAACGTCCCCGACTTGCCCTGCTGGACGCCGAGTTGGGCCGGCGAGGCCACCACCGCCGGGCCCGAGACGACCGTGACGCCCACCGGAGTGGACTCGGCCGACGCGCCCGTGCTGTCGTACGCCTTCGCCACCAGCGAATGACTGCCCACGGTCAAACTGGAGACGGAGAGCGTGTACGGCGCGCTCGTGTCCGTCCCCAGCAGCGTGGTGTCGTCGTAGAACTCCACCTTGCTGATCGTCGCGTTGTCCGCGGCCGCCGCGGTCGCGGCGAGCGGGACCGCGTCCCCTTGCGTGTACACCGCGCCAACGCTCGGGCTGGTCAGCACCGTGACCGGCGGCTGGTGCGCGCCGGCGCAGGTCGTGCCGTTGACCGAGAACGAGGTGGGGGCGGTGTTGGTGCCGCTGTACGTGAACTGCGCGCCGGTGGTGACGGCGGCGCCCGCGGCGATGGTGCCGTTGTACGAGGCGTTCTGCACGGTGACCGTCTGGCCGGACTGGGACCAGGTGCCGTTCCAGCCGTTCGTCAGCTTCTGATTGCCGGAGTAGGCGTAACCGAGCGTCCAGCCGTTGATGGCGTCCGTACCGCGGTTGGTGATCGTGAGGGCGGCGGTGAAGCCGGAGCCCCAGTCGTTGGTCGTGTAGTCGACGCTGCACTGCACGGACGCCGCGTGTGCGGTCGTCGCGCCGGCGGCGAGCATCGACAGGGGCAGGGCGAACACCGCCGCCACGGCGGTCCACCACCGTCGCACGGCTCTGCGTCTGCGTCCGGGATCCATGTGCTGGTTCCTCCTTGCGGGCTTGCGGCTCGGGAAGATGTCAAGGCTTGAACCAGTGGGAGCGCTCCCATAGTGAGGACGACCCTATGGGCGGTCAAGGTGCTTGAAGAGTCGAAAAGATTCGACGGAAGTCGTTGAGGAAAAGTCAGCAACTCCCCTGGGCAATCCGCCCACTTGGCGCTACCTTCCTTCGCACCAGTGGGAGCGGTTCCAGTCAGTCGGCGCGCCTGTCACGGCGCGCTCAACTGCGAGGAGTCGCTCATGAGACACCCCCCGCGTTCAGTACTTTTAGCCGCCGCCGGAGCGGTCGCGCTCATCGGGAGCGCGCTCGTCCCGGTGGTGTCGGCCCAGGGGGCCACGCCCGCCTGCACGGTGGAGTACTCCGTCACCAACCAGTGGGCGGGCGGCTTCCAGGGCTCGGTGACCATCACCAACAACCAGGCCGCGCTGAGCAGTTGGCAGCTCGGCTTCGACTTCGCCGACGGCCAGAAGATCACCCAGGGCTGGAACGCCAAGTGGTCCCAGTCCGGCACCACCGTGACCGCGGCCAACGAGAGCTACAACGGCGCCCTCGGCACCGGTGCCAGTGTGACCGCCGGCTTCCTCGCCTCCTGGTCGGGGAAGAACAGCGTGCCGACGGCGTTCAAGCTCAACGGCACGACCTGCAACGTCGATGCACAACCGCCGACGACACCGCCCCCGACCTCTCCTCCGCCGTCCAACGGCACCGCGCCCGCCCTGCACGTCTCCGGCACCAAGCTCGTGGACGCCTCCGGTGCGACCCACCGGCTGCTCGGCGTCAACCGCTCCGGCGGCGAGTTCATGTGCGTGCAGGGCTACGGCATCTGGGACGGCCCGGTGGACGACGCGGCGATCAAGGCGATCGCCGACTGGAAGGCCAACGCCGTCCGCATCCCGCTCAACGAGGAGTGCTGGCTGGGCCTTTCCAACATCAAGCCCGAGTACGGCGGCGCCAACTACATCAACGCCGTCAAGGACCTGGTGGCCCGCGTCGAGGCACACGGCCTGACCCCGATCCTCGACCTGCACTGGTCCTACGGTCAGTACACCGGCAACTCGGCCGGCTGCTCCGACGTCCACGCCACCTGCCAGAAACCCATGCCTGACGCGCAGTACGGTCCGTCGTTCTGGGCATCGGTGGCGAGCACCTTCAAGGACGACCCGGCGCCGGTGTTCGACCTGTTCAACGAGCCCTACCCGGACCGGGCGACCTCCAGCACGGCCGACGCCTGGAAGTGCTGGCGGGACGGCGGGACCTGCCCCGGGATCTCGTACGCGGTCGCCGGTATGCAGAGCCTCGTCGACGGTATCCGGAACACCGGATCCAAGAACCTCATCATGGCCGGCGGTCTGGCGTACTCGAACGACCTCAGCCAGTGGGCCGCGTACGAACCACAGGATCCCGTCGGCAATCTCGCCGCCTCCTACCACGTCTACAACTTCAACACCTGCTCGTCCGAGAGCTGCTGGAACTCCACACTCGCCCCGGTCGCGGCCCAGGTGCCGCTGATCGCCGGGGAGATCGGTGAGAACACCTGCTCGCACGGCTTCATCGACCAGGTCATGAAGTGGTTCGACGACCGGGACCTGTCCTACCTGGGCTGGACCTGGAACACCTGGGACTGCTCCTCGGGGCCGTCCCTGATCTCCGCCTACGACGGCACACCCACCGCCTATGGCATCGGGCTGCGTGACCACCTGCGTGCCCTCAACCCGTAACTCCGCAACCGAGAAGAGGAACCCGCACTCATGAGTCGTACGAGAACCTCGCTGCTCGCCGCCCTGGCGCTGGTCGCCGCGGCGTCCGGGACAGCGCTCACCACCACACCCGCCTCCGCGGCGGCCGACGCCATCCCCTGCACCGTCGCCTACACGGTGCAGAACCAGTGGGGCACCGGCTTCACCGCCGCCGTCACCGTCACCAACAACTCAGCTGCCAAGTCGAGTTGGGCGGTGAAGTGGTCGTACGCCGGTAACCAGCAGGTCACCAGCGGCTGGAACGCGCAAGTGAGCCAGAGCGGCACCGCCGTCACCGCCACCAACGAGAGCTACAACGGCACGCTGGCCACCGGTGGTTCGGTCAGCTTCGGCTTCAACGCCTCCTACAGCGGCACCAACGCCCTGCCCACCACCTTCACCCTCGACGGCGTCACGTGCAACGTCGACGACGGCACCGGCAGCGGCGGGGGCACGGGCGGCGGAACCGGCGGCGGCAGCACCGGCAGCCGTGTCGACAACCCCTACGCCGGCGCCAAGGTGTACGTGAACCCGGAGTGGTCGGCCAACGCCGCCGCCGAACCGGGCGGCACCCGCGTCTCCAACCAGCCGACCGGTGTGTGGCTCGACCGCATCGCCGCGATCAACGGCGTCAACGGCGGCATGGGGCTGCGCGACCACCTGAACGCGGCCCTCACACAGAAGGGAAGCGACCAGGAGGTCATCCAGCTGGTCGTCTACGACCTGCCCGGCCGCGACTGCGCCGCCCTCGCCTCCAACGGCGAACTCGGTCCGGACGACATCGGCAGGTACGAGAGCCAGTTCATCGACCCGATCGCCGCGATCCTCGCCGACCCCAAGTACGCCTCCCTCAGGATCGTCACCACGATCGAGCTGGACTCGCTGCCCAACCTCGTCACCAACACGGGCAGCCGCGCCACCGCCACCGCCAACTGCGACACCATGCTCGCCAACGGCAACTACGTGAAGGGCGTCGGCTACGCCCTCGCCAAGCTCGGTGCCATCCCCAACGTCTACAACTACCTCGACGCCGGCCACCACGGCTGGCTCGGCTGGGACGACAACTTCGCCGCCTCCGCGAACGTGCTCAAGCAGGCGGCGACCAGCTCCGGGGCGACGGTGGACGACGTCCAGGGCTTCATCACCAACACCGCCAACTTCAGCGCCCTGAAGGAGGACAACTTCACGATCAACGACACCGTCAACGGCACCTCGGTCCGCCAGTCCAAGTGGGTGGACTGGAACCGGTACGTCGACGAGCAGTCCTTCGCCCAGGCCTTCCGCAACGAGCTGGTCTCCGTCGGCTTCAACTCGAACATCGGCATGCTGATCGACACCTCCCGCAACGGCTGGGGCGGCACCGCCCGCCCGACCGGACCGGGCCCGAAGACCAGCGTGGACGCCTACGTCGACGGCGGCCGCTACGACCGACGTATCAACATCGGCAACTGGTGCAACCAGGCCGGGGCCGGCCTCGGCGAACGCCCGCAGGCGAGCCCGGCGCCCGGGATCGACGCCTATGTGTGGATGAAGCCGCCGGGGGAGTCCGACGGCTCCAGCACCGCCATCGCCAACGACGAGGGCAAGGGCTTCGACCGGATGTGCGACCCGACCTACACGGGCAACGTCCGCAACAACAACAACATGTCCGGCGCCCTGCCGAACGCGCCGCTGGCTGGGCACTGGTTCTCCGCCCAGTTCCAGCAGCTGATGCAGAACGCCTACCCGCCGCTGCCGTAGCACCGGCGTGGTGAACGTCCGCCGGGGCCCCGGCCGTTATCGGCCGAGGCCCCGGCGGATCGCGATCTCCACCGGCGCGTACGCGCCGTCCGCCCGTTCCAGCTCGTACGGCACCGCCGGCATCAGCGGCGGCTGCGCCATGAACCGGGGCCGGGTGCCGTGGTGTGGCTGGGCGGCGTGGACGAGGAAGGGATGGCAGAGGTAGACGTCGCCGGGGCGGCCGGTGGCGTACGCGAGCGGGCGGTGGGCCGAGGCCCGGTCGAGCCGGGGGGCGAGTCTCAGGATGGAGGCCCCCGCCTCGCCGTACGGCTCCAGCAGCGGTGGCACGTCCAGGTGTGACCCGAGCCGGATCCGGGTCGGGGCGTCGGCCTCGGTCACCTCGCTGAACAGGAACAGCATCAGCAGGGCGCGGTCCCGCGAGCGCAGGTTGGCGTAATGCCACGTGGCGCCCTCGGGCAGATAGCTGCCTTCGATGTGCCAGCCTGCGTCATCCGGCTTCTGGGGGTGCGGGAAACGGAGCGGAAAGCCTCCCAGCGAACGGCGCGGCATCCACCGGCCCGGACCGACGAGCTGATCGAACGCCTCGTGCAGCACAGGGGAGTTGACGGCCGCGTCGAACGGCTCCTGGGGCATTTCCCCGACCCACACCACCGGATCCTGCCAGGTGCCGGGGTCGCCCGGTTCGTAACCGGTCTCCCGCCAGAGCAGCCGGGCACAGTCGTCGGCGACCGCGGGCGGGACCGCGCCGTCGATCTTCACGAAGCCGTCGGTCAGGAAGCGCTGCACCAGTTCGTCGTCCACGGGTTCCATGCTGGCGCCCTCCCCCCCCCGCACACCCGGTTTTTTTTTTGCGGCACCGGCAACAGAACTGGCCTCCTCCCGGAGTGCCGTCGCACGCTGACGACATCCGACCGAGAGGCTGACCACCATGGCACACGAGCACCAGACCCACCACATCCACCAGGGGGACCACGCACATCACGGCCACAGCCACGGGCACGGCGACGCAACCGACTGGGCGGCCATGGCGGCCCTGCTGGAGGCGGAGGCCGAGCTGTACGGCCCGGCGTACGCGCGCGCCCTGGCCTGGCTGGGCAAGGAGGTGACCGAACCCGGTCTGATCGTGGACGCGGGCAGCGGGCCCGGGGTGATCGCCTGCCTGATGGCGGAGGCCTTCCCCGGCGCCCGGGTGGTCGCCGCCGACGGCGCCGCCGAGCTGCTGGAGCGTGCCCGCGCCCGCGCCGCCCGCCAGGGCATCGCGGACCGCTTCGACACCATCGCCGGTGAACTCCCCGACTCGCTCAAGGAGTTGGACTACCCGGCGGACCTGCTGTGGGCCAGCCGCAGCCTGCATCACCTCGGTGACCAGAGGGCCGTGCTCGCCGCGTTCGGCGCCCGGCTCGCCGCCGGCGGCACGCTGGCCGTCCTGGAGGGCGGGCTGCCCTCCCGGTGGCTGCCCCGCGACCTCGGCTTCGGCCGCCCCGGACTGCAGGCCCGTCTCGACGCCGCCCAGGAGGACCGCTTCGCCCGGATGCGCGCCGACCTGCCCGGCGCCGTCGCCGAGACCGAGGACTGGCCCGCCCTGCTGGGTGCCGCGGGCCTGAAGCACACCGGCACCCGCAGCTTCCTGCTCGACGTGCCCGCCCCCGTGCCGGACCGGGCCCGCGCCTTCGTCGCCGCCGCGCTGACCCGCGCCCGGGACGTCCACGCCGAGGTCCTGGACGCCGAGGACCGCGCCACCCTCGACCGGCTCCTCGACCCCGCCGACCCCGGCAGCGTCCACCGCCGCCCCGACGTCTTCGTCCTGGCGGCGGTCACGGTGCACCGGGCGGTACGGCCGGTCTGACGTCATGGCACGTCCGGCGGCAGGGCGGGCGCTTGACTTCGAGCGCGCTCCATGTGATGGGCTCCCCGGCGTCATCGACACACAGGGGGATCTTGTGAACGACTCTCCGGTCGCACTCATCACCGGCGGTGCCACCGGCATCGGCGCCGCCGTCGCCCGGCAGCTGCTGGCCGCCGGACACCGGGTCACCGTCACCGGCCGCACCGAATCGCGGCTGCGGGACTTCGCCGACGAGCTCGGCCGGCCCGAGGAACTGCAGACGGTCGTCGGCAACGCGTCGGCATTCGACGACGTACAGAACGCTGTCGACCGTACGCTCAAGGCATACGGCCGGCTGGACACCGTCGTCGCCAATGCCGGCTTCGCCACCCATGACACCGTCGCCGACGGCGACCCGGCCGGCTGGACCGAGATGGTCCTCACCAACGTCCTCGGCCCGGCCCTGCTCATCCGCGCCTCCGTCGAGGCGCTGAAGGAGACCCGTGGCCGGATCGTGCTCGTCGGCTCCGTCGCCGGGTTCGTGAACACTCCCGGCAACATCTACGGCGCCACGAAGTGGGCGGTCACCGGGCTCGCCGAGAACACCCGGCGCCAGGTCACCGACTTCGGGATCGGGGTGACGCTGGTCGCTCCCGGGCGGGTGGAGACCCCGTTCTGGGACGGGCTCGGCAGCCTGCCCCCGGGGCATCTGCTGACCGCCGACCAGATCGCCGACTCGGTGGTGTGGGCGATCCGGCAGCCGGCCGGGGTCGACGTCAACACCGTGGTCGTACGCCCGCTGGGGCAGCCCAACTGACGCGTCGCCTCTCTATTAGGAAAGTTTCCTTACTGTATGCCTTAGGCCGTGCCTCAGGTTGCGAACTGCCGAAATTCATGCGTATTGCGGTGATTTGTGCGTCCGGCAAGACTGAAGGAGGCGATTTCTTCTGATCTGTCTGCCGCCGTCGGCCCGGTACGGTCACGGCTCCGGGAGGTGAGGCGCATGTTGTTCGTCCGCACGGTGTACGCGACCGGCGATCCGGCGCAGCTGGGCACGGCCATCCGGGCCCTGAACACCCAGGGACACGACCTGCTCGAGGAACGGCCCGGCTTCCGCGGCGCGGGGGTCTTCGTCGACCGGGACCTCGGCACCCTGCTCTCGATCAGCTGGTGGGAGTCTGCCGAGGCCCGCGACCACAGCGACGAGGTGATGCGCGAGCGGCGCCCGGCGCTGCTGCATCCGTTCGCCGGGACCGTCGCGGTCGAGAACTACGAGGCCACCGTCTTCCCCGTCGGACACCGACCGCTCACCGCCGGCGGAATGCGCCTGAGCCGGCTGGAGTTCGAACCCGCGGACGCGGACCTGGCCTTCGACACCTTCCACGGCGGCGTGCTGCCCCGGCTGGAGGTGCTGCCCGGATTCGCCGGGGCGGCCCTGTTCCTGGACCGCGACCGCGGCAAGGGCATGACGGGCGTCCTCTTCGCGGACCATGCCGCGCTCGCCGCGTCCCGGGCGGGCCAGGCGGTGATCCGGCGCGAGGGCGTGGCCAAGGCACACGTGAACGTCGTGGCCCTGGAGGAGTTCGAGATCGTGCACGCGGACGTGCGGGTGGACTGAGCCGTGCGGGCGTACGGCCCCCCAGACGGTCGTGCGCCGTCTCGGGGGCCGGTCCGGTTCGAAGCGGGTCAGCCCACCTCGAAGGTGGCCGGGTCGGGGCCCAGGCGCCGGTCCTCGTTGAGCGCGCTGATCGCCGCGAGGTCCTCGTCGTCCAGGCTGAAGTCGAAGACCTCGATGTTCTCCCTGATCCGGGACGGCGTCACGGACTTCGGAATCACGATGTTGCCGAGCTGGACGTGCCAGCGCAGCACGACCTGCGCCGGTGTACGGCCGTGCTTCTGCGCGATGGCGACGATCGCCGGCACCTCCAGCAGGCCCTTGCCCTGGCCGAGCGGGGACCAGGCCTCGGTGGCGATGCCCTGCTCCGCGTGGAACGCGCGGGCCGCGTGCTGCTGCAGATGCGGGTGCAGCTCGATCTGGTCGACCGCCGGGATGACGGAGGTCTCGGCGATCAGCCGCTCGAGGTGCTCGGGCAGGAAGTTGGACACGCCGATGGCGCGGACCCGCTTGTCGGCGTAGAGCTTCTCGAGCGCCTTGTAGGTGTCGACGTACGTGCCGCGGGACGGCAGCGGCCAGTGGATCAGGTACAGGTCGACGTAGTCGAGCCCCAGCTTCGCGAGTGAGGCGTCGAAGGCGCGCAGCGTGGAGTCGTAACCCTGATCGCTGTTCCAGAGCTTGGTGGTGACGAAGACGTCCTCGCGGGGCACGCCGGAGGCGGCGATGGCCTTGCCGGTGCCCACTTCGTTGCCGTAGATCGCGGCGGTGTCGATGCTGCGGTACCCGGCTTCGAGCGCCGTGGCGACGGCCCGTTCGGCCTCGTCGTCCGGAATCTGCCAGACGCCGTAGCCCAGCTGGGGCATCTCGATGCCGTTGTTGAGGATGATCGGGGGGACCTTGCTGCTCACGAGCCTGATGATCCTTCGGTCGAAGACAGGTGGTACTCCCATCGTCAACGATCAGGCGCCGGGATGCATTCCTGACACGTCAGGTCCGGTAGAGAGCCTCGACCTCGTTGCCGTACGCCTTCTCGATCGCCTTCCGCTTCAGCTTCAACGACGGGGTGAGCAGGCCGTGTTCCTCGGTGAACGGCTGCGCCAGTATGCGGAAGGTGCGGATCGACTCGGCCTGCGAGACGAGGGTGTTGGCGGCGACCACCGCCCGCCGCACCTCCGTCTCCAGGTCGGCGTCGCGCACCAGTTCCACCGGGGTCATCCTCGGCTTGCCGCGCATCTGCAGCCAGTGCTCGACGGCCTCCTGGTCGAGGGTGACCAGGGCGGCGATGTAGGGCCGGTCGTTGCCGACGACGATGCACTGGTTGACCAGCGGATGCTCGCGCACCCGCTCCTCCAGCACCCCGGGGGAGACGCTCTTGCCGCCGGAGGTCACGAGGATCTCCTTCTTGCGGCCGGTGATGGTCAGATAGCCGTCCTCGTCGAGGGCACCGAGGTCGCCGGTGGCCAGCCAGCCGTCGTGCAGGGTCTCGTCGGTGGCCTTGGGGTTGTTGAGATACCCCTGGAAGACGTTCGCGCCGTACAGCCAGATCTCCCCGTCGTCGGCGATGTGCACGGTCATCCCGGGGATGGCCTGGCCGACGGTGCCGTAACGGGTGCGCTCGGGCGGGTTGGCCGTCGCCGCGGCCGACGACTCGGTCAGGCCGTAGCCCTCGTAGATCTGCACGCCCGCGCCCGCGAAGAACAGCCCCAGCCGGCGGTCCATCCCCGAACCGCCGGACATCGCGTTCCGTATACGACCGCCCATCGCCGCGCGGACCTTGGAGTAGACGACCTTGTCGAAGAACTGGTGCTGCATGCGCAGCCCCGCCGACGGGCCGGGCCCGATGCCCCACGCCTTCGCCTCGACGGCCTCCGCGTACTTCACCGCGATGTCGACCGCCTTCTCGAACGGCCCGGACCTGCCCTCCTTCTCCGCCTTGCGGCGGGCGGCGTTGAACACCTTCTCGAAGATGTACGGCACCGCCAGGATGAACGTCGGCCGGAACGCGGCCAGATCGGGCAGCAGGGCGGCGGCGTGCAGCTGCGGCTGGTGCCCGAAGCGGACCCGGCCGCGGATCGCGGCGATCTCCACCATCCGCCCGAAGACATGCGCGAGCGGCAGGAACAGCAGCGTGGAGGCCTCGTCGCCCTTCTTGGAGTGGAACACCGGCTCCCAGCGCCGGACCATGGTGTCCGCCTCGTACATGAAGTTGCCGTGCGAGATCACACAGCCCTTGGGCCGGCCGGTGGTGCCGGAGGTGTAGATGATCGTGGCGACCGAGTCCGGGGTGACGGCCTGCCGGTGCCGGTGCACCATCTCGTCGTCGAGGTGCGCGCCGGCGTCGTACAACTCCTGCACACAGCCCGAGTCCAGCTGCCACAGCTGGCGCAGCTGCGGGAGGCGGTCGATGACGGTGGCGATGGTCATCGCGTGGTCCTCGTGCTCCACGATCGCCGCGGACACCTCGGCGTCGTAGAGCATCCAGAAGCACTGTTCGGCCGAGGAGGTGGGGTAGACCGGCACCACCTGGGCGCCGATGGTCCACAGCGCGAAGTCGAACAGGGTCCACTCGTAGCGGGTACGGGACATGATCGCGACGCGGTCGCCGAAGCGGATGCCGCGTGCGAGCAGGCCCTTGGCGAGGGCCAGCACCTCGTCGCGGAACTCGGTGGCGGTCACGTCCCGCCACTGCCCGGCGGCGTCCTTGCGGCCCAGGGCGATGTGCGTCGGGTCGGTCCGGGCATGCTCGAAGACCACGTCGGCCAGACCGCCCACCGGCGGTTCCGACGTGAGCGGCGGGCTGGTGAACTCGCGCAAACCTCGCTCCCCGATCCTCGCTGCTTGGTCACGCCGGTGAGGTCCGGCACAGCGCGGTGAAAGCTACCCCACGGCGTCATCGGGCGGGAGGGGTTGGTTAACCGTGCAAACCTCACGTTTTCCCCGGGAGGTGACGGGAAAATGCGCGCACATGGGGAAGGGCCGGACACAATACTGACGGGTCAGTAAGTTTCGGTACCGTAATCTCCACCGAATCTGTACGGGGCGATTACCGGAGAAGGGCGGCCCGGAGTCGTTCTCCCGGAGCCGCCCCTCGTCGTACACCCCTCAGTGCTGCGCCGCCACCGCCTTCTCCGGCACCGCGCCCGCCTCCTTCGGTGCCGTGGGCCGGCCCGCCCGTACGAGCAGCAGGACCAGCGCGGCCGCGACCATGCCCGCCAGGCCGGCCACCACCAGGGCGCCGTTCAGGCCCGAGGCGAACGCCGCGCGCAGGGTGTGCTCGGGGATGCGGCCGCGCAGTGCCCCGGCGCCGCCGCCCGCCAGCGTGTGGGCCGCGCCGCTCGGAAGCGCGCCGGTCATCCGCGAGGTGAGGACGGTGCCGAAGACGGCGACGGCGAGCGCGTACCCGAGCTGGCGGACCGTGTTCACCGCGCCGCCCGCCATGCCGGCCCGCTCCGGCGGTACCGCCGCCAGCGCCGCACCGGACACGGTCGGCACGACGAAGCCGGTGCCGACGCCGACGAGCACGAACCCCGGTACCAGCGCCGTCCAGTCCGAGCCCGCGTCCAGCACCGCCTGGCACAGCGTGCCCGACGCGATCAGCAGCAGCCCGCCGCCGACCGTCAGCCAGGCCGGCGCCCCGTGCAGCAGCCGCCCCACCAGCACCGCGACCAGCATCGACACCATCGTGATCGGCAGCAGCGTCAGCCCGCCGCGCACCGGGGTGAGGCCCAGCAGGGTCTGCATCCAGATCGACAGATACGCGATCCCGCCGAACGCCACCCCGTTGAAGACGAACGAGCCCAGCATCACCCCGACGAACGCCGGCCGGCGCAGCAGCGACAGATCCAGCAGCGGATGCGCCACCCGCCGCTCCGCCAGCACGAACACCACCAGTGCCAGCGCCGCCACCGCGAACGACGTCAGCGTCGCGGCCGCCGTCCAGCCGTCCTCACCGGCGCGCACCACGGCGTACGTCGCACCGCCCGCGAACAGCGCGAAGGCCGCCGTACCCGCCCAGTCGACCCGCATCCCGTGCCGCCCGCGCGACTCCGGTACGGCGCGCAGCGTCAGCCACACCGCGACCACACTGACCGGCAGGTTCACGAAGAAGATCCACCGCCAGCCCGGCCCCTCGGTGAGCAGCCCGCCGAGCACCGGCCCGACCGCCGCGGCCCCGCCGCTGACCGCGCCCCACACGCCGAGCGCCGCCGACCGCTGCCGTCCCTGGTAGACCGAGCCCAGCAGCGGCAGCGTCGTCGCGAACATCGCCGCGCCGCCGATGCCCTGCAGCGCCCGCGCCGCCACCAGCGCCCCCGGCCCCGACGCCAGCCCGCACAGCAGACTGGCCGCCGCGAACAGCACCACACCCGCCACGTGCACCCGGCGCCGCCCCAGGATGTCCGCGGCGGCGCCTATGCCCAGCAGCAGCGCGGCCAGCGCCAGCGCGTATCCGTCGACCACCCACTGCAGATCGCCCAGCGACGCGTGCAGCGAACCGGCCATGTCCGGCAGCGCCACCACCACGATCGTCACGTCCAGCAACAGCATGAACGTGCCCAGGCACACGGCCGTGAGCGTCCCCCAGCTCCGCATGCTCCACTCCTCGTCATCGTTCCCGTCGGCTTCCTGTCGTTCCGTACGATGGCCGGGTCAGGGCTGATCAGACCGCTCAGCACCGCCTACGTGACGGAATCCGACGGGGGACCACATGCCCGAGATGCAATCCGACATCCTCGATGACCTTGACCTGCGCCTGCTGTCGGCGCTGGATGTGGACGGCCGGGCCTCCTTCAGCCGGATCGGCGCGGTGCTCGGCGTCTCCGACCAGACCGTCGCCCGTCGCTACCGCAGGCTCACCGCGACCGCCGGCGTGCGGGTCGTCGCCCTCAGGGACGCCTTCCGGCTCGGCCAGGACCAGTGGATGCTGCGGGTGCGCTGCGCCCCCGACAGCGCCCCGGCCATCGCCGAGGCACTCGCCAAGCGGCCCGACACCTCCTGGGTCGGCCTCGCCTCGGGCGGCACCGAGGTGATCTGCCTGACCCGGCCGCGCCGTCCCGGCGACCACGACGACCTGCTCCTCGGCAGACTGCCGCGCACCCCGAGCGTGGTCGAGATCCGGGCCCACCAGGTCCTGCACCGCTTCTACGGCGGTGTCGACGGCTGGATCCGCAAGTTCGGCGCCCTCACCGACGACGAGATCACCGCACTGTGCCCCGTCCCCGGCCCGGTCCCGGAGCCCGGCGAGGCCCGCCTCGAACCCGACGACGAGCCACTGCTGGCCGTACTGGAACGCGACGGCCGCGCCACCTACCCCGAACTCCAGCGCGCGACCGGCCGTTCGGAGTCCTCCGTCAAACGCCGGCTGGCCACGCTGCTCGCCTCCGGCGCGATCTATCTCGACATCGAGTCCCGGCCGGAGCTCCTCGGCTACCCCGTCGCCACCCTGCTGTGGATCACCACGGCCCCGGCCGCCCTGCACGCCGTCGGCCAGGCGCTCGCCGCCCACGGCCCCATCGCCCACGTCTCGGCGACCGCCGGCCCCTCCAACCTCATCGCCACCGCCCTCACCCGCAGCACCGCCGACCTGTACGCCTACCTCAGCGGCCCCCTCGGCCGACTGGAGGGCGTCCAGCACGTGGAGACCACGCCGTTCCTGCGCCGGGTGAAGGACCTGACGTATCCGGTGGCTCGCTGAACCGGGGAGGGTGACGGCCGTACTCGGCCGGTGGCGGGGAGCGGGCTTGCCCGAGCGCCGCGCGCGGGGCGTCGCCCGGTGGAGTGCCGGATGTGCCCGGAGGCGTGCGGTCGGGCGTGCCCGGTGGGTACTGAGGGGGCCTGTTTCGTGGCCTGCCGGCGGACGCGCCCGGCGAAGTACGGGTGGGGCATGACCGAGGGCGCCTCGCCGGACGTGCCTGGTGGGTGCCTCCGGGTGGTGCCCGGCGGTCCGCTGCCGGACGTCCCCGGCGGCGCACGGCCTCGTCGTACCACGTACCCCTCGCACCTGGCGGTGGCCGATACGACGTGCCGGGTCGCCCGACGACGGGACGGCACCTCGCCCGAGGCGCCCGCCGTGTGTGTCCGCCTCAGTGGGCGCGGCGGCGCAGTCGTTCCCCGCCCGCCAGGATCGCCGTCGCCAGTGCGTGTGCGGCCTCCTCCGCCGCGCCGTGGCGGCGGCCGTGGACGAGGACGAAGTCGACCTTGCCCAGGTAGGGCAGGCCGGAGCGGTCGGGGAGGCGGAGGAGGCCGGGCGGGATGAGGCGCCGGGAGTGGGCCATCACGCCGAGCCCGGCGCGGGCGGCCGCGATGAGGCCGTTGAGGCTGCCGCTGGTGCACACGATCCGCCACGGCCGGCCCTCGCGCTCCAGCGCCTCCAGCGCCCGGGCCCGGGTGATGCCGGGCGGGGGATACACGATCAGCGGGACGGGCCGGTCGGCGTCCAGGCGCAGCCGCTCGGCCCCGATCCACACCAGGTCGTCGCGCCAGACCAGCTCGCCCCGGGGGTCCTCGGGGCGGCGCTTGGCCAGCACGAGGTCCAGTTTTCCGGCGGCCAGCTGCTCGTGCAGGGTGCCGGACAGCTCCACCGTCAGCTCCAGGTCGACCTCGGGATGGTCGTGGCGGAAGCCCTCCAGGATCTCCGGGAGCCGGGTGAGCACGAAGTCCTCCGACGCGCCGAACCGCAGCCGGCCGCGCACCCGGGTGCCGGTGAAGAACGCCGTCGCCTGCTCGTGCACCTGAAGGATCCGCCGGGTGAAGCCCAGCATCGCCTCGCCGTCCTCGGTCAGCTCAACCGCATGGGTGTCCCGGGTGAACAGCTGCCGCCCGGTCGCGTCCTCCAGCCGGCGTACATGCTGGCTGACCGTGGACTGGCGCAGCCCGAGCCGGTGCGCGGCCTGTGTGAAGCTCAGGGTCTGGGCCACGGCGAGGAAGGTGCGCAGCTGTGTCGGGTCGTACACGGCACCAGCCTAGCTGGCCTATCGCGGATCATGATGACAGTCAGAGTGGTGTACGGGATTCCCGATCAGCCTGGCGCAGGGGACGATGGAGGGGGCTCCTGTGGGCCCGAAGGAAGAAAGAACCCCACGCACACCAGAGCAATCGGAGCACCGTGAGACGCCTGCACCGGCCGAGTTGGATGCCGATCGACCCGTACATCGTCCTGCTGCTCGGGACCGTGGGGCTGGCCGCGCTGCTGCCGGCCCGGGGAACCGCCGCCGACGTGGCCTCGGGCGCGTCGACCGCTGCGATCGCCTTCCTCTTCTTCCTCTACGGCGCCCGCCTGTCCACCCGGGAGGCGCTGGACGGGCTGCGGCACTGGCGGCTCCATGTCACCGTGCTGGTCTGCACGTTCGTGCTCTTCCCGGTCTTCGGACTGGCCGCGCGGGCGCTGGTGCCGACACTGCTGACGCACCCGCTCTACCAGGGCCTGCTGTTCCTGACGCTGGTGCCGTCCACGATCCAGTCGTCCATCGCGTTCACCTCGATCGCCCGCGGCAACGTGCCCGCGGCGATCTGCGCGGGCTCCTTCTCCTCCCTGGCCGGCATACTGCTCACCCCGCTGCTCGCGGCGGCGCTCCTCGGCAACAGCGGCGGCGGGTTCTCCGCCGACTCGCTGGTGAAGATCGTGCTCCAGCTGCTGGTGCCGTTCCTCGCCGGACAACTGCTGCGCCGCTGGATCGGGGGTTTCATCACGCGGCACAAGAAGATCCTCGGCCTGGTCGACCGCGGCTCCATCCTGCTGGTCGTCTACACCGCCTTCAGCGAGGGCATGACCCAGGGCATCTGGCACCAGGTGAGCCCCGCGCGGCTCGGCGGCCTGCTCGTCGTCGAGGCCGTGCTGCTGGCGCTGATGCTGCTGCTGACCTGGTACGGAGGCAAGGCACTCGGCTTCGGCCGGGCGGACCGGATCGCCATCCAGTTCGCCGGGTCGAAGAAGTCCCTCGCCTCCGGACTGCCCATGGCCAGTGTGCTGTTCGGCGCCCACGCCTCGCTCGCCGTGCTGCCGCTGATGCTCTTCCACCAGATGCAGCTGATGGTGTGCGCGGTCATCGCCAGGCGCCGCGCCTGCGATCCGGAGGAGGTCCCGGACGCGCCCGGGGTGTCAGCGGCTCACGTGGTCCAGGGGCAGCCACAGGACCGTGTCCTTCACTGACCGCAACGCCTTCGGGTCCGACAGTTCCTGGTCGGTCAGCGCTCGGTCCCATACGTGCACCTCGTCGATGGCGCCGGTGAAGAAGGCCCGGCTGTCCATGCGCTGACCGATGTGCACGCCGAAGGGGGAGGTGCGGCTGACGGAACCCGGTATGTCGGCTACGGACGACTGCATACCGTCGACCGACAGCATCAGCCGGCCACCGCCCCGCCGGAGCACGATGTGGTGCCACTGGCCCTCGTTGTATGCAGCATTCGTGCGAACGTATGCAGTCTGCGGAGCGTTCGCGCCGTCCCGCACGGTGATCAGGCCCTGGATCCGGTTGTCCGCCGGCTCCCCGCGCAGCCACACCTGCGGCTGCGTGGTGCCGGTCCCGCCCATCCACAGCAGCGGCTGCTCGCCACCGGTGGCCGTGTACCGGAACCACAGCGACGCCGTGAAGTCCTTCGTGCCGAGCGGCAGCCGACTGCTGTACGCCAGGCGTACGGCGTCGTCGGTGCCGTCGAACCGCAGCGCACCGCCGAACACCCCCTCCGTCTCCCGTGCGCCGCCGAGCACCGCGGCCGGGCGGGCGTGCGGGGCGAGGTCGGCGGTCACCGGGTCGAGGCCGCGGCGCGGGGCGAGCCAGTCCCCGGTGAAGCGGGCGAAGCGGATCTCGTCGCGCGCGTCCACCGGGCCGCCCTCGTAGACCAGGCCCACCGTGTCCCCGGCGACGCGGACCAGGTCGGAGTAGCCGGACCGGTCCGTGGTGACGACCGTGCCGCGGTCCACGCCGTCCCAGGTGCGGCCGCCGTCGTAGGAGGAGCGGATCATCATCGTGCGGCGCCGGTCGGGGTCGGCGGGGCAGGCGAGCAGCAGCCGGTCGCCGAGCCGCAGCAGCGAACCCTGCACCATCGGGGTGTACAGGTCGGGCAGCTCGTGGAAGGGCGCGGTGAAGCTCGAGCCACCGTCGCGGCTGACCGCCTGGGTGCGGTGGCCGAGGTCGGTGCCGTGCTGCTCCCGGGCGCTGACGAGGAGGGAGCCGTCCTGGCGCTCGGCGAGGGCGAGTTCGGACGGCTTCTGCCGGAAGGTGCCGTCCTCGGCGACGGGCCAGGTGTCCTGGGCGCCGATCCGCCAGTGCCCGCCGTGGTCGTCGCTGACGATCAGCGCCGCGTGGTTGGCGGTGATCCGGGTGCCGTCCCAGGACTCGGCGTTGACCCCGAAGACTAGCCGGCCCGCGTACCGGCCGTGGGTGAGCTGGATCCCGTGCGCCGGCCCGGTCGCGTACCAGGAGTTCCAGGCGGACGGCCGGATCTCCGGGCTCAGATCGCGCGGTGCGGACCAGGTCAGGCCGTTGTCGTCGCTGTACCGAAGGTGCGGGGTGCGGTCGCACGGCACCGGGCAACTGGCGCTGTCCGTACGGCCCGTGTTGTACGTCTCCGCGAGCCAGACGCGGCCGGTGTCGCGGTCCACGATCGGCGCCGGGTTGCCGTGGGTGTCGCCGCCTCCCTCGTCGACCACCTGGAGCGGGCCCCAGGTGCGGCCGCCATCGGTGGAGCGCTTGAGCACGATGTCGATGTCGGCGGCGTCCCCGCAGTTGAGGACTCGGCCCTCGGTGAACGCCAGCAGTGTGCCGTCGGCCGCCCTGACGATCGCCGGTATCCGGAAGCAGGCGTAGCCGGGATCCCGGGACGCCTTGAACAGGACCTGCTGCTCGAACTCGGGTGTCTTTTCCACGGGTCGGGCATGCGCCGGGTGGGGTGCGGCGAGTGGCACCAGGAGCAGTGCCGCCGTCGTGCACATGAGGGCGAGTACGGATCTGAGACGGGCGCGAAGACCTGACGGCACGGCGTGACCTGCCCTTCGGCGGCCGGACATCGGGACATCCGGACATCCGACGTCCAACCTGCGTACCCACGACGGTAGTTGGGCCCCCGGCGCCCCACAAGAAGCATGCGGTACAAGGAGTGCCCCGATGCCCCTACGGCCGCAGGACGACCTTGCCGAGGTTGGCCCGCCTCTCGATCGCCTCGTGCGCCTTCGCCGCGTCCGCCAGCTCGAACTCGGCGTGCACGGCGGGCTTCAGGGCGCCCTCGGCGAACAGCCGCCACAGCTCCTGGCGCCACTGCTCGTACAGCTCCGGCCGGCCGCGGGCGATCAGGGCCATCTGGAAGCCGATCACCGACTTGGCGCCCACCAGCAGGTCGTAGGCCCGGATCGTGCCACCGCCCGAGCTGTAGGCGACCAGGCGGCCGTACGGGGCGAGGGCGGCGAGGGCCGGGGTGAGCAGGTCACCACCGACCGCCTCCAGCACACAGTCGACCGGATCTCCCCAACTGCCGTCGGAATAGCGGACACAGTCGTCCGCGCCCAGCCCGCGCACGAACTCCGCCTTCGCCGGGTCGGACACGGCCCCCACCACCCGTCCGGCCCCCCGGACCCGCGCCAGCTGTACGGCGAGATGCCCGACGCCGCTCGCCGCCGCCGTGACGAGGACCGCCTCACCCGGCACCGGCCGCGCCGCCTCCAGCGCCCCGTACGCCACCAGGCCGCTGCGCACCAGCGCGACCGCGTCCACGGCGTCGGCGCCGTCCGGGATCGGCGAGGCCATGGCCTCGTGCAGGACGGCGAAGTCGGCGTACCCATGGCCGAAGCACAGCCCGGTCACCCTCGCGCCCGGCCGGAACCGCGTCACGCCCTCGCCGACCGCCACCACCTCACCGGCGATCTCGCCGCCCAGTGCGATCGGCTCGGCGGCCTCGGTGACCTTGCGGACCACGGGCAGCGTGACGCCGGCCGCCTCGCAGCGCACCAGCAGCTCGCCGGGGCCGGGCTCGGGGACGGGGGCCTCCTCCAGGAACAGCGGGCCGCCGGCGGATTCGTATCGGACGCGACGCATCAGCACCTCCAGGGCCGGACGGACCCGGCACCTCGATCATGGGGGACACCCATGAATTCGTTGGGAGCCCCAACGGTAGCCGAGGTTCATTGGGAAGTCCAACGATTCTCGGATAGGCTGCCGTCATGGCCGAAGCACCCCTGCCCGCGATCCGCTCCCTGCCCAGCTGGCTCCTCGGCCGGGCCGCCGCCCGGGGCCGGGCCCTGGTCGCCGACGCCCTCGCGGCCGAAGGCCTGAAGATGTGGCACCACGTGGTCCTCTCCGCCGTCCGTGACCTCGCCCCCGTCGCCCAGGCCGACCTCGGCCGCAGCGTCGGCCTCGACCCCAAGGACCTGGTCGGCGTCCTCAACGACCTGCAGTCCGCCGGTCACGTCGTACGCGCCCCCGACCCCCGGGACCGGCGCAAGAACGCCGTGTCCCTCACCGATGAGGGCGCCCGTCTCCTCCTGCGGTGCGAGAAGGCGGCCCGCGCGGCCAACGACGAGCTGCTCGCCCCGCTGTCGGCCGCCGAACGCGATCAGTTCATGGGCCTGTTGATCCGGATTTCCGGCACGGACGGCTGACGGCGGCTAACGTTCCGTCATGACCGCAGCTCCCGTGCTCGATCCGCAGCGCACCGCCCTCGTCCTGATCGATCTGATGGACCGCATCGTCGCGCTGCCCCTGGAACCCCGCAAAGGCACCGAAGTGCTCGCCACCGCCGAGGAGTTGGCGGCGACCTTCCGCGCCGCCGGAGCAACCGTCGTGCTCGTCCGGGTCGAACGCCCCTCGGTGGCCGAACAGCCGCCCGGCAGCGCCCTGGTGGCCGGGCTGCGCCGGGACGGCGACCTGGAGGTGGTCAAGCGGACCATCGGCGCCTTCCAGGGCACCGGCCTGCACGAGCTGCTGCGCCAACGCGGCGTCACCACACTGGTGTTCGGCGGTATCGCCACCAACCTCGGCGTCGAGTCCACCGCCCGCGCCGCCGCCGACCTCGGCTACGACCTCGTCTTCGCCGAGGACGCCATGGCCGCCCTCACCGCCGCCGAGCACGAGGCGTCCGTCCGGCTCGACTTCCCCCGCCTCGGCACGGTGGTGGCCGCGGCCGGCGTACGCCTTGCCGCCGAGTGACGGCTCAGACCAGCGTGCCGCCGCCGTCCACGACCACCACCGACCCGGTGCCGTAACCCCCACGCATCAGATACAGGTACGCCTCCGCCACATCCGCCGGCTCGCCGACCCGCCCCACCGGCAGCGACTCGGCGGACGACCGGAACAGCCCCTCCCGGACCTCCTCCGGCAGGTCCCGCCACAGCTCGGTCCGCACCAGGCCCGGCGAGACCACATTGACCCGCACCGGCGCCAGCTCCACGGCCAGGGCCCGGGTCAGCGACTCCATCGCCCCGCACAGCGCCGACGCCGCGCTCGAACCGGGCACCGGCCGGCGCCCCGCCGTCCCTGTCGTCAGCACCACCGAACCGCCCGGGCGGATCGAGGCGACGCCGTGCTTCACCGCCGTGTACGCCCCCCACAGCCGCGTGTCCAGAAACCGCCGGGCCCGGTCGACGCTCGCCTCGGCCACGCTCTCCAGCAGCAGCGGCTCACCGGCCGTGTACACCAGGTGATCGAAGGCGCCGGTCCGCTCGAAGAAGCCGCGCACCGCGTCCTCGTCCGTCGCGTCCAGCACCTGTCCCTCGGCGCTCTCGGGCAGCCGCTTCAGCGCCGCGTCCACACTCTCCTGCCGCCGCGAGGCGACCACCACCGTGGCGCCCTCCCGTGCCGCGCCCTCGGCCACCGCGAGCCCGATGCCCGACGTACCCCCGATCACGACGATCCGCTGTCCCTGCAGGCCCATGCCGTTTCCCCTTCGTCGTTGCTTGACGGGATCCAGCCTGCGACCGCCTCCGGCCTGCCGTCCAAGACCTCTTTCAGCGGTGGCGATACCCTGAAGGCATCGCCGAGGAAAGGGGCGGCCATGGACCTCGACCTGCGGAAGGTCCGCTACTTCGTGGCGGTCGCCGAACTGCTGCACTTCGGCCGCGCCGCCGAGCGGCTGCACATCGCACAACCCGTGCTGAGCCGTCAGATCCGCGCCCTGGAAAAGGACTTGGGAGCCGAGCTGTTCGTACGCGACAGCCACAGTGTGACGTTGACCGACGCCGGGCAGCAACTCCTTGACGAAGCACGGGAGTTGCTCGCCTCCGCCGAGGGCGCCCGGCGCCGTGTCCTGCGGACCGCACGCGGGCCCCGGCGGCTCGTCGTCGGCTTCCGCGCGGGGATCGCGGTCACGGACGCCCTGCGCGCCTTCCGTGCCGAGCACCCGGACGTCGAGACCACCGCCCGCCGGCTCGAATGGGACGACCAGGAACAGCTCCTGCTCGACGGCACCCTCGACATCGCCTACGTACGCGCCCCGCTCCGCGAGGAGGGCCTGGAGCTGCGGCCCCTGTACACCGAGTCCCGCGTGGTGATGCTCCAGGCCGGACACCGGCTCGCGGGCAAGCCGGACCTGTCCCTGGCCGACCTCGACGACGAGACCTGGCTCCGCTACGCCCTTCCCGGGCCCGGTGACCTGCCCGTGCGGACCGTCGAGGAGAAGTTCGAGTGCGTGGCCGCCGGCACCGGCATCACCCTCGTCCCGCACTCGGTCGCCGAGCAGTACTCCCGCCCGGACATCAGCTACGTACCGGTCACCGACGCCGAGCCCGACCAGGTGCTGCTGGCCTGGGCCGCCGGCCGGCGCTCACCACTCGTCGCGGCGTTCACCGACATCGCCGAAGCCGCGGCAGCGGTACGCGGCTGAGGCGGGGCCCCCGCGGCGCAGGGGGCGCTCCCCGCCGGCCGGGGCCCCGCCGCCGTGCCGCGGGGAACCGCACCTCAGCCCTGGGCGGCCGCCTCCCGCAGGGCTACGCGGTCCTCGCCCGCGTACACGTTCATCGAGGTGCCCCGCAGGAAACCCACCAGGGTCAGCCCCGTCTCGGCGGCCAGGTCCACCGCCAGCGACGACGGCGCCGACACCGCCGCCAGCACCGGGATGCCCGCCATCACCGCCTTCTGCGCCAGCTCGAACGAGGCCCGCCCGGAGACCAGCAGGATCGCGCGCGTGAGCGGCAGCTCGCCGTTCTGCAGGGCCCGCCCGACCAGCTTGTCCACCGCGTTGTGCCGGCCCACGTCCTCCCGTATGTCCAGCAGCTCGCCGTCCTCGGTGAACAGCGCCGCCGCGTGCAGGCCCCCGGTCCGGTCGAACACCCGCTGGGCCGCCCGCAGCCGGTCGGGGAGGCTCGCCAGCAGCTCGGGGGTGACCCGGACCGGGGGAGTGTCGGCGATCGGGAAGCGCGCGGTCGTCCGTACGGCGTCCAGGCTGGCCTTTCCGCACAGGCCGCACGAGGAGGACGTGTAGACGTTCCGCTCCAGCGTGAAGTCGGGCAGCGTGACATCCGGCGCGGTCTTCACGTCCACCACGTTGTAGGTGTTGGACCCGTCTGCGGTCGCCCCCGCGCAGTAGACGATGTTCTGCAGATCGTGTGCGGTGGCCAGTACGCCCTCGCTCACCAGGAACCCCGCCGCCAGCGCGAAGTCGTCGCCCGGGGTGCGCATGGTGATCGCGAGGGGTTTGCCGTTGAGGCGGATCTCCAGGGGCTCCTCGGCGACGAGTGTGTCCGGCCGGGTGGAGACCGCCCCCGCCCGGATGCGGAGGACCTTGCGTCGTTCCGTGACTCGTCCCATGTCCTGATCAGCCCCGGTTCTGTACGTGCTGGTAGCCGAAACGGCCCTTGATGCAGAGATTGCCGTGGGTCACCGGATTGTCGTGCGGCGAGGTGACCTTCACGATCTCATTGTCCTGCACATGGAGCGTGAGGGTGCAGCCCACTCCGCAGTACGCGCACACCGTGGACGTCTCCGTCTGCCGCGACTCGTCCCAGGTGCCTTCCGCGCGCATGTCGAACTCCGTCTTCGGCGACAGCGCCCCGGTCGGGCACACCTCGACGCAGTTTCCGCAGTACACGCACGCCGAGTCGGTCAGCGGGGCGTCGTGCTCGACGGCGATCCGCGCGTCGAAACCGCGCCCGGCGACCGCGATCGCGAAGCTGTTCTGCCACTGCTCGCCGCAGGCGTCGACGCACTTGTAGCACAGGATGCACTTGTCGTAGTCCCGCACGTACAGCTCGTTGTCGATCCTCGGTTCCTCGTCCATCCGGGCCGCGCCGGCGCCGAAACGGTCCGGCTTCGCCTCGTACTCCTTGATCCACTCGGCCGCCTTCGGCGTCGTCGACAGGTCGACCGAGGAGGCGAGCAGCTCCAGGACGATCTTGCGGCTGTGGCGGGCGCGCTCGGTGCCGGTCCGCACCTCCATCCCGGCCTCGGCCCCGCGTGAACAGGCCGGCACCAGCGTCCGCGAGCCCTCCACCTCCACCACGCACACCCGGCAGGCGTGCCACGGCCGCAGCGTGTCGCCCTGGCACAGGGTCGGGATGTCCTTCCCGGCCGCCCGGCAGGCGTCGAGGACGGTCGAGCCCTCCGGCGCCCGGACCGGTTCGCCGTCGACGGTGAACTCCAGCAGCCGGCGCGGGATCCCGAGCGGTGTGACGGTCATGCGTACGCCCCCAGACGGTCGATTCCACGGCGTTCCACGCGGTCTGCCCCAGACCGCAGATCGAGGCGTCCCGCATCGCCCGGCCGACCTCCCGCAGCAGCGCGATGTCGTCGGCCGCGGCCGCCCCGGTGCGCTCGGCGATCCGGCGCAGCGCCTCCTCCTGCCGGACGGTCCCGACCCGGCACGCACTGCCCGCAGGACTCCTCCCGGAAGAACTCGGCGATCCGCAGCAGCAGCCGGGGCAGCGGCACGGTGTCGTCGAAGGCCATCACCACCCCCGAGCCGAGCGTGGTGCCGGCCGCTCGGGTGCCCTCGAAGGTCAGCGGGATGTCCAGTTCGTCGGGCCGTACGAACCCGCCCGCGGCGCCGCCGAGCAGCACCGCCCGCAGCCCGTCCCGCACCCCGGCGAGCCCCAGCAGTTCGCCGAGTGTCGCCCCGAACGGCAGCTCGTACACACCTGGGCGGGCCACGCCGCCGGAGACGCAGAACAGCTTCGGCCCGGTGGAACGCTCCGTGCCGATCGCCGCGTACGCCTCGGCGCCCCGGGTGAGGATCGGCAGCACGTTGACCAGTGTCTCCACGTTGTTCTCGACCGTCGGTCTGCCGAACAACCCCTTCTCCACCGGGAACGGCGGCTTGGCGCGGGGTTCGCCCCGGTAGCCCTCGATCGAGTTGAACAGGGCGGTCTCCTCACCGCAGATGTACGCTCCCGCGCCCCGCCGGATCTCGATGTCGAAGGCGTGGCCCTGACCGAGGACGTCGTCCCCGAGGAAGCCACGCGCGCGTGCCTGCGCGATCGCGTGCTCCAGGTGGCGCAGGGCGCGCGGGTACTCGCCGCGCACGTACAGGTAGCCCCGGTGGGCGCCGGTCGCGTACGCCGCGATGGTCATCGCCTCGATCAGCGCGTACGGGTCGCCCTCCATGAGCACGCGGTCCTTGAAGGTGCCCGGCTCCGATTCGTCGGCGTTGCAGACGAGGTAGTGCGGGTGGTCGGGCTGGGACGCCGTGGCCTGCCATGTGCGTCCGGTGGGGAAGGCGGCGCCGCCGCGTCCGGCCAGGCCGGAGTCGGTGACCTCGCGGATCACTCCGGCCGGCCCCAGCTCGAAGGCGCGGCGCAGCGCCGTGTAGCCGCCGTGCGCCCGGTAGTCGTCCAGCGAGGCCGGGTCCACCACGCCGACCCGGCTCAGCAGCATCAGCGACGCGTCCCCCGCCTGCGGCACCGCCGCCACCGCGGGCGGTTCCTCGTCGGCCGCGTCCGGCGCGTTCGCCGTACGTACCGCGGACTCCACGGACGCCGGTGCCGTGACGGCCGTACGCACCTGCTCGCCCGCCCGGACGGCGAGCGCGGCCGGGGCGCGCTCGCACAGGCCCAGGCAGGGGCAGCGCTCGACGCTCACCCCGCTGCCGAGCCGTTCCTCGACGCCGGCGCACAGGGACTCCGACCCGGCGGCCGTACACGCCAGGTCGGTGCACACGTGCAGCACGGTCGCCGGGCGGGGCCGCACGGAGAACATGGCGTAGAACGTGGCCACCCCGTACGCCTCGGCCGGCGGCACGGTCAGCCTGCGGCACAGATAGCCCAGGCCGCCCTCGCTGATCCAGCCGACGCGGTCGCCCAGGGCGTGCAGTCCCGGCAGCAGCAGATCGCGCCGGTCGCGGGCCGCCCGCCCGCCGCGCGCCCACCTGAGGTCGGCATCCGTGCGGTCGGCGCCCTCCCAGGAGGACTCCGGCGGGCCCAACAGGGCGTCCACGGCGGCCCGTTCCTCGTCCGTCGGCTTGCTGTCGCCGAAGTGCAGATCCACCAGGTCACCTCACGATGGTCGCGACGGGCAGCTTCTCGATCCGGATCGCCGACGCCTTGAACTCCGCCGTCCCCGCGATCGGGCAATTGGCCTCGATCGTCAGCTGGTTGGTGTCCACCTCGTCGGGAAAGTGCATGGTCATGAAGGCCAGGCCGGGCCGGAGCGCGGTGTCGATCCACACAGGCGCCACCACCGAGCCGCGCCGCGAGGACACCCGTACCTCCTCGCCGACCACGACCCCGTACCGCTCGGCGTCCTCCGGGCACAGCTCGACGTACTCGCCCCAGCGCAGCGGCGAGGCGAAACCGCCGCTCTGCACGCCGGTGTTGTACGAGTCCAGGCGCCGCCCGGTGGTGAGCCGGACCGGGTACCGCTCGTCGGTCAGGTCCACCGGCGGGTCGTGCTGCACCAGCCCGAACGGCGCGGGCTCTCCCCGCCGTTCGGGGTCGGTCTCCCACAACCGGCCACCGCCGGACCGACCTCGGCCGGGTCGTCGGTGGCGTGGGGGTGCGCGGTGAAGTCCCCGCGCGGGCTGAGCACCCGTACTCCGTGCCGCCTCATGGCCGCCAGATGCGGTCCACGGGCGATGAGATGCACGTCGGCGCCGGCGCGGTGGAGCGCGGCACCGACATAGGCGCCGATGGCACCGGCGCCGAGGACTGCGACTTTCACGGGACACTCCGTTCGGTTTGAGGGATACCGCGGAGGTGAGGAGAAGGCCGACCTGGAACGACTGTCGGCCGAATCCTGTCGACGAAATATTGTCTACAGTATGGAACTCGGCAAGGGTTCGGGCGGTACGTGCACGGGCGACCGTTGGACGCATCCCGCATACCGTTCATCGCATACGGTCGACCGCACGCCTTCTCAACTCCCGCCCCCCGCCCTAACGTCCGCGAGCATGAGCAGCCCCCCTCTCGCGCCTCCGGGCTGGAGCCGCTGGCTCGTTCCGCCCGCCGCCCTCTCCGTCCATCTCTCCATCGGCCAGGCCTACGCCTGGAGCGTGTTCAAGCCGCCGCTCGAGTCCGCCCTGCACCTCGACGGCACCCAGAGCGCGCTGCCCTTCCAGCTGGCGATCGTTATGCTCGGGCTGTCGGCCGCGTTCGGCGGCACGCTCGTCGAGCGCAACGGGCCGCGCTGGGCGATGACCGTGGCCCTGGTCTGCTTCTCCTCCGGCTTCCTGATCTCCGCGCTCGGCGCGCAGACGAAGCAGTACTGGCTGATCGTCCTCGGCTACGGCTTCGTCGGCGGGATCGGCCTCGGCATCGGCTACATCTCGCCCGTGTCCACCCTGATCAAGTGGTTCCCGGACCGGCCCGGCATGGCCACCGGCATCGCCATCATGGGTTTCGGCGGCGGGGCGCTGATCGCCTCGCCCTGGTCGGCCCAGATGCTCGCGTCCTTCGGTAGTGACAACGATGGCATCGCCCTCGCCTTCCTGGTGCACGGGCTGTCGTACGCCGTCTTCATGAGTCTCGGCGTGCTCCTGGTTCGGGTGCCGCGCCCCGAGGACCGTGCGAGCACGGCGAGCGGACCGAGCGGTGTCGCGGGGGTGCAGGTATCCGCGGGCAGCGCGGTGCGCACCCCGCAGTTCTGGTGCCTGTGGATCGTGCTCTGCATGAACGTCACCGCCGGCATCGGCATCCTGGAGAAGGCCGCCCCGATGATCACGGACTTCTTCGCCGGCGGCTCCACCCCGGTGTCGGCGTCCGCGGCCGCCGGCTTCGTCGCCCTGCTGTCCGCGGCCAACATGGCGGGCCGCATCGGCTGGTCGTCCGCCTCCGACAGAATCGGCCGCAAGAACATCTACCGCGTGTACCTGGGCGTCGGCGCGCTGATGTACCTGGTCATCGCGCTGTTCGGCGACTCGTCCAAGCCGCTGTTCGTGCTGTGCGCGCTGGTGATCCTGTCCTTCTACGGCGGCGGCTTCGCGACCGTCCCCGCCTATCTGAAGGACCTGTTCGGCACCTACCAGGTCGGCGCGATCCACGGCCGGCTGCTCACCGCCTGGTCCACGGCCGGCGTGCTCGGGCCGCTGATCGTCAACTGGATCGCCGACCGGCAGAAGAGCGCCGGCAAACACGGTTCGTCGCTGTACACGCTGTCGTTCGGCATCATGATCGGCCTGCTCGTCGTCGGCTTCGTCGCCAACGAACTCGTCCGTCCCGTCCACACCCGCCACCACGTCCCCGCCCCGAGGGAGGCCGCGGATGCCCAGCGACAGCAGCCCGCCTAGCCGACGGGGCCTGATCGCCCTCGCCTGGCTGTGGGTGACGGCGCCCCTCGCCTACGGGGTCTACGAGCTCGTACAGAAGGCGACGCAGCTGTTCACGAAGTGAATCCGCGGCATCCTCGGCCGTCCGAAGGTCTGCGTGAAGCCGACAAGCCGTGCCCCCGATTCCTGTGGCTTCACCTGCCGCCGTACTCGCGAGTCACTGTTCACACTGGTGGATCCCGCTACCTACGGCACGAGGGGATCCCCGCCATGCACGGCTCGCGCATCGCCGCCATCGGTCACTACCAGCCCGCCAGAATCCTCACCAACGAGGATCTGGCAGGCATGGTCGACACGAGCGACGAGTGGATCCGCAGCCGGGTCGGCATCCGGACCCGGCACATCGCCGGGCCGGACGAGCCGGTCGACGAGCTGGCCGCGCACGCCGCCGCCAAGGCCCTGGCCGCCGCGGGGCTGACCCCCGCCGACATCGACCTGGTCCTCGTCGCCACCTCCACGGCGATCGACCGCTCCCCGAACACCGCCGCCCGGGTCGCGGCCCGGCTCGGGATTCCGGGGCCGGCCGCGATGGACGTGAACGTGGTGTGTGCCGGCTTCACCCACGCCCTCGCCACCGCCGACCACACGGTCCGGGCGGGCGCCGCGACCCGGGCGCTGGTCATCGGCGCCGACAAGATGTCCGAGATCACCGACTGGACCGACCGCTCCACCTGCGTCCTTGTGGGCGACGGGGCCGGGGCCGCCGTCGTGGAGGCGTGCGCGGAGGGGGAGGAGCCCGGGATCGGGCCGGTGCTGTGGGGGTCGGTGCCCGAGATGGGGCACGCGGTGCGGATCGAGGGCACGCCGCCGCGGTTCGCGCAGGAGGGGCAGAGCGTCTACCGCTGGGCCACCACCCAGCTGCCGGCCATCGCCCGCCAGGCCTGCGAGAAGGCCGCGGTGGCTCCCGAGGACCTCGCCGGCGTCGTCCTGCACCAGGCCAACCTGCGCATCATCGAACCCCTCGCCGAGAAGATCGGCGCCGTCAACGCCGTGGTCGCCCGCGATGTCACCGAATCCGGCAACACCTCGGCGGCCAGCATCCCGCTCGCCTTCTCCAAGCTGCTCGAGCAGGGGGCGCTGCGCGGCGGCGACCCGGTGCTGCTGTTCGGCTTCGGCGGCAATCTGTCGTACGCCGGGCAGGTCGTACGCTGCCCGTGAGGTGACGCGGTAGGCGCTAAAACAAGCCTGGATTTTGTGCACCGTAGACTGTAGACAAAAGACAATTCATACTGAGCGTCAGCGCCCACGCGCCAGACCTGCCCAGGAGGGGGAGCGCGATGTTCTCGACCGGACTGCCGCAGGGGGCCGTGCCCAGGCTGGAACGCCCCGGCCCGCTGCGCGAGCGCGTCTACGAGGCCCTGCTGGAGCTGATCACCACCCGCGCGCTGCAGCCCGGCCAGCATCTGGTCGAGAACGAGCTGGCCGGGCATCTCGGTGTCTCCCGGCAGCCGGTGCGCGAGGCGCTGCAGCGGCTCAACACCGAGGGCTGGGTCGATCTGCGGCCCGCGCAGGGGGCGTTCGTGCACGAGCCGACCGAGGAGGAGGCCGACCAGCTGCTCACGGTCCGTACCCTCCTGGAGGCCGAGGCGGCCCGGCTGGCGGCGCTCAACGCCGACGCGGCGGGCGTCGAGGCCCTCTTCGACATCGTGAAGGAGGGCCGGACCGCGGTCGCCGACGACGACGTGCCCCGCGCGGTCGCGCTGAACGCGGCCTTCCACGCCAAGGTGATGGAACTGGCCGGCAACGCGGTCCTCGCCGAACTGGCCGCCCAGGTCGACCGCCGGGTCCGCTGGTACTACACCCCCGTGGCCAAGCTGCGCGGCGGCACCTCCTGGAGCGAGCACTCCGACCTGGTGTTCGCCATCAAGGAACGGGACGAGCAGAAGGCCGGCCGGCTGATGCGCGAGCACACCGAGCACACCCGGCACTCGTACCACCACCGCGACGAGTCCTGACCGGGGAGCATGGGTGTTCCCCCTCCGGTGATCGGTGTGCGGATCGTGGAGGGGGAGCCACCAGAGGTCGTGCTCAGGGCGCGGTCTGTGCATCCGAGGTCGGGACGGCCGTCGCCCTGCCCTCCCAGCCGGGTTGGCGCAGCAGCAGCGCGATCGCCGCCGCCACCATCGACACGCCGCCGGCCAGCGCGTAGGCGCCGTTGTAGCCCCAGGCGTCGACCACCAGGGAGCCGAGGCCACCGCCGAACAGGCCGCTGACGAGCTTGCCGCTGTACACCAGGCCGTAGTTGGTGGCGTTGTAGTTCTCGCCGAAGTAGTCCGGGGTGAGGGCGGCGAACATCGGGTAGAAGGCGCCGCCGCCGAAGCCGGAGAGGAAGGCGAAGAACAGGAACAGCCACTCGTTCCTGATGTCACCGGCCCAGATGACGCCGAACTGGGTGAGTAACCCGGTCTTCGCGCCGCGCCGTTCGGGGAACCACTTGCCGACCATGTTGATGCAGGTGGCGTAGATCAGCCCGGAGCCGACACCGCCCACGACACCGAAGCCGAGGATGGCCAGCCATACGTTGTGGAGGTGGGACAGGGCGAGGAAGCCGAGCAGACACATCCCGGCGCCGAGGAACATCGCGCGGCGGGCCGTGAGCAGGCCCCGCTCGCGCAGCCAGCCCGCCGGGAAGGCGATGCCGGCCTGGAAGAACACCCAGACGCTGAGGATCCAGAAGGTGTTGCTCTGCGTCCAGTGGTGTGCGGCGGACAGGGTGTCCTCCGCGGAGCCGTAGGCGTACTCCGAGACGCTGATGGCCATCATCGCGATCCACGGCAGGTACACCATGAGCCTGCGGGAACGGCCGAGTATGTCGCGGTCGGTCTCGCCGACGCGGTACACCCGCCCCCGGGAGTCGGTGACTTCGCGGTACGAGCGGTTCGCCGCGCCGGGATCGGTCGGCGTGTTCCTTGTTGCCATCGGATCAGCCGTCATGTCGGGCCATCTCCTCGCCGAGGGGGTGGGGATTGGGGACGATGCGCCGGGCGCTGAGCCTGCCCGGCGCTCTGAGGAACAGCGCCACCGCGGCGCAGCCCAGCCCGGTGCCACCGGCCGACAGGCAGGTGACACAGGGGTGTTGGGTGGCGGTCGCCATCGCCGCCGTACCGCAGCCGACGGCGACCGGCAGGAGCCAGGCGCCCGCGAGCAGGCCGTGGATGCTCGCGCTGTGGTTCTCGCCGAAGTGGTCCGCGGCCGGCGCGGTGACCGACGCCAGGGTCGTACCGCCGGCGGCCGCGGTGAGTGCGGCGCAGCACAACAGGAGGGCGGCGGAGTCGGTGCGGCCCGCGAGCCCTGTCCCCAACTGTGCGACGCCCAGCACCAGACAGGCCGCGACGAGGGCGGTGCGCCGCCCGGCACGGTCCGACCATGCGCCGGTCACGGCCACCACGGCACCGCCCGTCACGGTCACGGACCGCACCGACCCGGCGGAGACGCCCAGCTCCTGGCCGTACCGTGCCTGCTGGCAGAAGCCGAGCACCGTGACTCCTGCCGCTCCCAGCAGACACAGGCCCATGAGCCACAACACCGGTGCACCGGCTGCCTGTTGATGGCTGTGGTGGCGTACGGCGGGGGGATTCCGCTCTCGCGCGCGCCGGGCGACGCCGTCCGCCGGTACGGACCGCGGGTCGGGGCCGGGCGGCCACCAGTTGCCCGGCGGGTCCCGGAAGCGCCGTCCGGCCGTCCAGGCCGCCAGACACGCCCCGGCGCCCGCGGCCGCGAGCAGAGTCCGCGGGGCGGCCTCCCGGACGGCGGGAATCAGAAACGGTACGGCCCCTACGGCGAGCCCGCTCGCCACGAACCCCGTGGCCGCGCCCCGGCGTTCCGGCCAGCACTTGCCCGGCAGCGTCAGACAGGTCGCGTGCACCAGGCCCGCTCCGGCACCGGCCAGAACGCCGAACCCAAGCCGGGCTGCGGTGAGTTGAGGTGCGGCCGCGAGCGCGAGATACCCGAGCAGGGTGCCGAACGCCCCGCTCGTCATGGCCGCGCGGGCGGAGAGCCGGCCGCACTCCCTCAGGCGCCCGGCCGGGTGGGCGACGGCGGCCTGGGACAACGCCCACAGGCCCGCCGGCCACAGATGTCCGCCCCACCCATGGGCTTCACGGAGACCGGTCCGCGCCACGAGATACGCGTACGCGGCACAGCTGATCGCCGCGATGCCCGCCCAGGGCAGGAAGGCCATCCAGATCCGGCCACGGCCCAGCAGCTCGACGTCGCTCTCGCCGATCCGGTACACGCGGCCCCTGCGGTCCCTCACCTCCCTGCACAGCAGGACGGTGGGGAGATCGGTGGTTTCCATCACACGGTTCCACCCTCTGCGTCGAAAGTTCTGGCCAGCGCCCCCTGTCCATATGCCTTTCGTGCGCACACGGGTCCCGGGGCCGGCCGACGCGCACCGCCGGCCGGCCCCGCGTCACTCACCTCGTGAACCGCCCCCCAGCACTCCGGCCGCCCGCGCCCAGCGGTACTTCGCGCCGAGCACGGCCACCGGCTTCTCGGTGGTGTACGGGTAGGCCACGACCCCCCGCTCGAACAGGTACCGGCAGGCCTCCTCGACCTCGACATCGCCCGCGAGCGAGGCCACGACCGGCTTCTCGATCCCGCGCTCACGGAACTCGGCGACCACGCGCGCGGTCGGTTCGGCGAACACCATCGGCGGGGTGACGATCGTGTGCCAGTAACCGAGGACGAGCGCGTGGATCCGCGGGTCCTCCAGGCCCAGCCGGATCGTCGCCTCGTACGTCGACGGCGGCTCGCCCCCGGTGATGTCGACCGGGTTGCCGGCCGCGCCGAACGGCGGGATGAACCGGCGGAACGCCTCGTCCAGGTCGGCCGGGATCTCCATCAGGGACAGCCCGTTGTCGGTCACCGCGTCCGACAGCAGCACCCCGCTGCCGCCAGCCCCGGTGATGATCACCACGTTGTCGCCCTTGGGGGCGGGCAGGACGGGCAGGGCGCGGGCGTACTCCAGCATGTCGTTCAGGCCCGGCGCCCGGATGACACCCGCCTGCCGCAGGATGTCGTCGTACACCGCGTCGTCGCCCGCGAGCGCCCCGGTGTGCGAGCCGGCCGCCTTCGCACCCGCCGCCGTACGGCCCGCCTTCAGCACCACCACCGGCTTCCTCGGCACGGTCGCGCGGGCCGCCGCCACGAACGCCCGCCCGTCCTTGAGGTCTTCGAGATGCATGGCGACGCACACGGTGTGCGGGTCCTCGCCGAACCAGGTCAGCAGGTCGTCCTCGTCCAGGTCCGACTTGTTGCCGAGGCCGACGATCGCCGACACGCCCGTCTTCGTGGTGCGGGCGAAGCCCAGGACGGCCATGCCGATCCCGCCGGACTGCGAGGTCAGCGCCACCCCGCCCTTGACGTCTTACGGCGTGCAGAACGTGGCGCACAGGTCCTGCCAGGTGGAGTAGTAGCCGTAGATGTTCGGTCCGAGCAGCCGGATGCCGTGCCGCTCGGCGATCTCCACGATCTCCGCCTGGAGCCGGTGCCCGCCGGTCTCCGCGAAACCGGAGGGGATGAGGACGGCGTTGGGGATGTTCCTGCGTCCCACCGCCTCCAGGGCCGCGGCCACGAACCTGGCGGGAATGGCGAAGACGGCCACATCCACCTCACCGGGAACGTCCGTGACACTCTTGTACGCCTCGCGGCCCAGAATGTCATCGGCCTTGGGGTTCACCGGGTGGATCTCCCCGGAGAAGCCGCCGTCGACGAGGTTGCGCATCACCGAATTGCCGATCTTGCCCGGCTTGTTGGAGGCACCGATGACGGCGACGGAGGAGGGCTGCATCAGCCGGCGCATGGACGCGAGGATCTGGTCGCGGGTGTACGTCTTCCTCGGTACGGGCTGCCTCTCGGCGAGGATCACCCGGATGTCGGCCGTGACCGCGCCCTCCACCGTCGCGATCACCGGGTTGAGGTCCACCTCGGCGATCTCCGGGAAGTCCGCGACCAGTTGGGACACCCGCCGGATCTGCTCGGCGACCGCCCACCGGTCGACACCCGCCTGTCCACGCACCCCGCGCAGGATCTCCGCCGACCGGATGGAGTCGAGCATCGACAGCGCCTCGTCGGCCGACACCGGCGCGAGCCGGAACGTCACGTCCTTCAGCACCTCGACCAGCACCCCGCCGAGCCCGAACGCCACCACCTTCCCGAACGTGGGGTCGGTGACCGCGCCGACGATGACCTCCTGCTCCGGCGGCAGCAGCTCCTGCACCTGCACGCCCTCGACGCGCGCGTCCGCGTCGTAGGCCCGCGCGTTCGCGACGATCCGGTGGAACGCGGCCCGTACGTCCGCCGCGCCCTCCACCCCGACGACCACACCGCCGGCGTCGGTCTTGTGCAGGATGTCCGGGGAGACGATCTTCATCACGACCGGCCCGCCGAAGCGTGCCGCGTACGCCACGGCCTCGTCGACGTCGGTCGCCAGCTCCTCGCCGGGTACGGCGATCCCGTACACGTCGGCGATCACCTTGCCCTCGGGCGCGGTCAGCGCGGTACGGCCCTCGGCGCGCACGGCGTCGAGGAGCGACCGCACCTTCAGTACCCGGTCCTCGGCCATCACGTCAGATCACTCCGTTCGACTTCAGCAGGCGCAACTCCTCGTCGCCGAGACCGAGTTCGCCGATGTAGACCTCTTCGTTGTGCTCACCGAGCAGCGGTGAGCCGGTCACCTCGACGGGGGAGTCGGAGAGCTTGAGCGGGCTGCCGACCGTCACGAACTCGCCGCGCTCGGAGTGCGGGACGCGCACCACCATCTCGTTGGCGGCCAGCGAGGCGTCCTCGATGATCTCCTGGGTGGACAGGACCGGCCCGCACGGGATGTTGCGCGCGTTCAGCCGCTCCAGCACCTCCCACTTGGGGAGCGTGGACGACCACTCCTCGATCAGCTGGAACATCTTGTTCAGCTTCGGCAGCCGGGCCTCGGGCGTCGCCCACTCGGGGTCGTCGGCGAGCTCGGGCCGTCCGATGAGTTCGCTGACCGGCTGCCAGCCGACGGGCTGCACGATGACGTACACGTAGTCGTTCGGGCCGCCCGGCGCGCACTTCACGGCCCAGCCGGGCTGACCGCCGCCGGACGCGTTCCCGGACCGGGGAACCTCGGTGCCGAAGTCCTCGTTGGGATATTCGGCGAGCGGGCCGTGTGCCAGGCGCTGCTGGTCGCGCAGCTTCACCCGGCAGAGGTTGAGCACAGCGTGCTGCATGGCCACGTTGACCCGCTGACCGCGCCCGGTGTGCTCCCGCTGGTACAGCGCCGCGAGTATCCCCGCCACGGCGTGCACGCCCGTGCCCGAGTCCCCGATCTGGGCCCCCGTGGCCAGCGGCGGGCCGTCCTCGAAACCGGTGGTCGACATCGACCCGCCCATGGCCTGCGCGACGACCTCGTACGCCTTGAAGTCGGTGTACGGGCCGTCCCCGAACCCCTTGATGGAGGCATAGACGATCCGGGGGTTGATCTCCCTGATGCGGTCCCAGGTGAACCCCATCCGGTCGACCGCGCCCGGCCCGAAGTTCTCGACCATGACGTCCGAGCGCCGGATCAGCTCGGTGAGGATCTCCTTGCCGCGCTCGGTCTTGGTGTTGAGGGTGATGCTCCGCTTGTTGCAGTTGAGCATTGTGAAGTAGAGGGAGTCGACGTCCGGTAGGTCCCGCAGCTGCCTGCGGGTGATGTCGCCGCTCGGCGCCTCCAGCTTGACGACGTCGGCACCGAGCCAGGCGAGCAGTTGGGTGGCGGAGGGACCGGACTGGACGTGCGTCATGTCCAGGACGCGGATGCCGGTCAGTGCCTTGTTGGTCACCGGGGTCACCTCACTTGTACATGGTCTGGTTCATGGTTCCGGGGGCGTACGCGCCCGGGTCGACCCAGACGTTGATCAGCGACGGTTTGCCCGACTCACGGGCCCGGCGCAGTGCGGGGCCGATGTCGGCGGGGTCGCGGACCTCCTCGCCGTAACCGCCCAGCATCTGGGCGAACTTGTCGTACGCCACGTCGCCGAGGGTGTTGCCGACCCGCTCGCGCTCCGTGCCGTACTTGGCGGCCTGGCCGTAACGGATCTGGTTCATCGAGGAGTTGTTGCCGACGATGCCGACGAAGGGCAGGTCGTAGCGGACCAGGGTCTCGAAGTCCCAGCCGGTCAGCGAGAACGCGCCGTCGCCGAAGAGGGCGACGACCTCCTTGTCCGGGCGGGCCTGCTTCGCGGCGAGCACGAACGGGACGCCGACGCCGAGCGTGCGGAGCGGGCCCGGATCCATCCAGTGGCCGGGCGACTTGGGCTGCACGACCTGCCCGGAGAAGGTGACGATGTCGCCGCCGTCGCCGATGTAGACGGAGTCCTCGGTGAGGAAGTCGTTAATCTCGCTGACCAGCCGGTACGGATGAATGGGGGAGGCGTCCGACCTGAGCTGCGGCAGCCGCTTCTCGGTCGCCGTCTGCTCGCCGCGCGCAGCTCGTCCAGCCACTCCTTGCGCCGGGACGCACCGCCGTCGATGCGCCCGGAAGCGGCCTCGGTCACGGATGTCAACACCAGTCCCGCGTCGCCGACGATGCCGAGGTCGATGTCACGCTTCTTGCCCACGGTGCGGTAGTCCAGGTCGATCTGGACCACCGTCGCCTCGGGGGACAGGCGCTTGCGGTAGCCCATGCGGAAGTCGAAGGGGGTGCCGACGATCACGACGACGTCGGCGTGGGCGAACGCGTAGCGCCGGGAGAGCTGGAAGTGGTGCGGGTCGCCGGGCGGGAGGGTGCCGCGGCCGGCCCCGTTCATGTACGCGGGGATGTTGAGCGTGCGCACCAGCTCAACAGCCGCTTCCGTGCCCCGAGTTGTCCACACCTGGCTGCCCAGCAGGATCGCCGGCTTCTCGGCATGGACCAGCAGGTCGGCGAGCTTCTCGACCGCCTCGGGGTCGCCGGCCGAGCGGGTGGAGGCACGGTAGGCACCGGACTTCGGCACCCGCGCCCTGTCCGCCGGCACCTTCGCCTCCAGGACGTCGCGTGGGATCTCCAGGAAGGAGGGGCCGGGTGCGCCGTGGTAGCACTCGCGGAACGCCATCGACACCATGTCGGCCGCGCGGGCCGTGTCCGGGACCGTCGCCGCGAACTTGGTGATCGGCGTCATCATATCGACGTGCGGCAGGTCCTGCAGGGACCCCATCTTGTGCTGGGTGAGCGCGCCCTGACCGCCGATCAGCAGCATCGGGGACTCCGCCCGGAAGGCGTTGGCGACTCCGGTGACGGCGTCCGTCGTCCCGGGACCGGCGGTGACCACCGCGCAGCCCGGTTTGCCCGTGATCCGCGCGTACCCGTCGGCGGCGTGCGCGGCGACCTGCTCGTGGCGTACGTCGACGACTTCTATGCCCTCGTCGACGCAGCCGTCGTAGATGTCGACGATGTGGCCGCCGCACAGCGTGTAGATGCGGTCAACCCCCTCGGCCTTCAGCGCCTTGGCAACGAGATGACCGCCGGAGATCACGTCCTGGGTGTCGTCGGGCATGGCGAAGTCCTGTCCCTTTCGTAGGGGTTGGGCGGCTCGCGGTGTCCTGTATGCGTACTGCCGGATGTATGCAGTAGATTGCATACAGTCGACGAATACTGTATGAAGCCTGTCCCCCATCCCGGTGGGTGGTGTCCAGGGGGCGGACGCAGCCTTCGGTCAGCGGAGTCCGCCGTCTTTGCGCCAGGGGAGCCGCCCCCGCTCAGTTCTCAGAGCTTCACGCAGACAGGAGCCGCACATGGACCTGTACGAACACCAGGCACGGCAGCTCTTCGAGGAACACGGCATCCCGGTGCCGAGGGCGGAGGTCACCGACTCACCCAAGGAAGCGCGGGAGATCGCCCGCCGGCTCGGCGGGCGGGCCGTGGCCAAGGCGCAGGTGAAGGCCGGCGGTCGCGGCAAGGCCGGCGGGGTCGAGCTCGCCGCCGACCCCGCGGCCGCCGAACTGACAGCACGCCAGATCCTCGGGACGGACATCAAGGGTCACACGGTCGGCACGGTCATGCTGGCCCAACCGGTCGACATCGCCGAGGAGTTCTACGTCTCCTACGTCCTCGACCGCGCCGCCGGAGGCTTCCTCGCGATCGCCTCCGCGCAGGGAGGCATGGAGATCGAGGAGGTGGCCGCGCGTCGGCCGGAGGCCGTGGCCCGCGTCCCCGTCGACCGGGCCGAGGGCGTCACCTCCGCCACCGCGCCGCGCTCGACCAGCACCGTGCCTGGCGGCACGTCCCGCTGCCCGAGCGGCGGGCCCGGACCGCCGCGACCCTGGACGCGCTCGCCGCCCACCGTGAACTGCTCGCCCTGCTGCTCGTCTGGGAGATCGGCAAGCCCTGGCGGCTGGCCCTCGCGGACGTGGACCGGGCGATCGACGGCGTGCGGTGGTACACCGACGGCATCGAGGCGAGGCTCGCCGGACGGGCCCCGCTGGACGGGCCGGTCTCCAACATCGCCAGCTGGAACTACCCGATGAGCGTGCTCGTGCACGCCATGCTCGTGCAGGCCCTGGCCGGCAACGCCGTGATCGCCAAGACCCCCACCGACGGCGGTGTGGCCTGCCTCACTCTCGCCGCGGCGCTGGCCGCCCGCGAGGGGGCGCCCGTGACGCTGGTCGGCGGCAGCGGCCGGGAGCTGAACCAGGCGCTGGTGCGGGCACCGGAGATCGGCTGCGTGTCCTTCGTCGGCGGCCGCGACACGGGCGCCGCCGTCGCCACCGCCGTCGCCGACCTCGGCAAACGGCACATCCTGGAACAGGAGGGCCTCAACACCTGGGGGATCTGGGACTTCTCCGGCTGGGAGCGGCTGACCGCCGTGATCCCCAAGCTCTTCGACTACGGAAAGCAGCGCTGTACGGCCTACCCGCGTTTCGTCGTCCAGCGCTCCCTCTTCGACGCGTTCCTGGCCGCCTATCTGCCGGCGGTCCGTTCTGTCCGCGTCGGCCACCCCCTCGCGGTCGCGGCCCCCGCCGACCCGCTCCCCGACCTCGACTTCGGCCCCCTGATCCAGGCGGCCAAGGCCAAGGAGCTCACCGGCCAGGTCGCCGAGGCCGTCGACCGGGGCGCCGTACCGCTCTACCGGGGCCGGGCGGACGGGGCGCGTTTCCTGCCCGGCCAGGACACCTCCGCCTACGTCCACCCGGTCACCCTCCTCAATCCGCCGCCCTCCTCTCCGCTGCACCACGCGGAACCCTTCGGGCCGGTCGACACGATCGTCCTCGTCGACACCGAGGCCGAGCTGCTGGCCGCCATGAACGCCTCCAACGGCGCGCTGGTCGCCACCCTCGCCACGGACGACCGGGCCGTCTACGACCGGCTCGCCCCGCAGATCCGCGCCTTCAAGACCGGGCAGGGGGTGCCCCGTTCCCGAGGGGACCGCGACGAGCTGTTCGGCGGCTTCGGCGGATCCTGGCGCGGCGCCTTCGTCGGCGGCGACCTCCTGGTGCGCGCCGTCACCCGGGGCCCGGCGGGGGAGCGGCCGCCCGGGAACTTCCCGGAGTACCAGCTCATGCCCTGACCCTCACGCGGTGCACACGGGATCTCGCATTCCGCATACCCCCGCGATCCCGGCGTCCCGGTCGCTCCGGGCCGCCGCCCAGGGCACGGATATGCAGGTGAAAGGCACTCCGAAACCTTGGTATTGTTGTCCATGTCGCCGCGGGGAACACCCCCGGAAAGGCGGCAGACACCTAGTCCGGGTGGCGGAATGGCAGACGCGCTAGCTTGAGGTGCTAGTGCCCTTTATCGGGCGTGGGGGTTCAAGTCCCCCCTCGGACACAACGATTGACGATACGGTGACGAGGGCCTCGACCTAAAGGTCGCGGTCCTCGTTGCGTGTTCGTAGCTGATAGTGATGCCCAGGGCCTCGTACAGGGGGCCCTTCTTGTCGGCGGCAGCGGTCTGGATGCGCTGTGCAATGTCTCCAAGACTCTCAGTGATCTGCCGGATCTGTCGCGCGTCGAGCGGGGATTGCTTCTTCCGGGGGACGGCGGGGTGCGCGTCGAGTTTCTTCTGTGCCGCGTCCTTGTCCCGCTGGGCCTCGTTGATCCACTGGGTGACGACGGCGGGGTCGGCACCGGCGTCGAGGGCTGCCTGGTAGCGGGCGAGCCGCCGCTCGCACTCCTTGATCGCCTGGCGTGCTTGGGCCTGCTCGGGGGGCTGGGGCTCTGCGGCGCTCGCTGCGGCGCTGGCGAGGGTGAGCGCTTCGATGGTGGCGGAGAGCCGGTCCGGGGCGAAGGCCCGGGCGATCCACCGGTCCAGGGTCTGGCACACGATGTCTTCCCGCAGGTAGACGGTGCGCGGGTGGGTGAGGTCGGGGTAGAGGGCGGCTTCTTCCTCTTTGAACTCGCAGCGGTAGTAGACGCGGCTGCGGATGGTGGCGGGCTGCATCTTGCGCCCGCACAGGCTGCACCGGACCCGGCCGCGCAGGGCGTAGGGGCGCGCTCCCCGCTTACCGGCGCGCTCCTGCCGCCCCTGGTTGCGGGCGCGCTGCGTGCGCACGGTGCGGGCGGCATCGAAGAGATCGGGGCTGATGATCGCTTCGTGGGCGGGCTCAATGGAGTGGATCCACTCCTCGGGCGGGTTGTGGGTCATGTGGGTGCGGTGGCCGAGGGTGACGTCGTCGACGTCGAGGAGGCGTTCCTCTTTGCGCTGCTTGTTCCAGACCTCGTGGCCGGTGTAGCGGGGGTTGAGGAGGATGGCACGCACGGCGCCCTGCTGCCATGCGGTCTTCTTGCGGTGCGGGTTGCGGGTGGCGTCGTGGGCGGAGGGGCAGGGGACGCCTTCCCAGCGTCGGCGGCAGCACGCCGGTGTCGGCCATCGTGTCATCTACGACGGGCGGTGGCGTGGCCGGGGCGCCTGCGGGACGACATCCTGCCGAGCATGCCGGCGGCTGCGAGGCGTTCCGGCTCTCATCTGCCCGGGCGCTGTTTTGCATCAGGACCCCGATGTTCGCCGCCTGCTGCCCACGTCAGCCGAGCGGGCTGATGCTGTCGCGCCGGGCGGCCGGGACCGGGGCGTACGTGCGGACCCTGATGGTTCCGAGGGTGTCACCGGCCTTGTTCACCTCTCCCTGGGCGATCTCAACCGCTGTGGTGAGCACGGCGTCCTCGGCGACCGCAAGGAGGGATGGCGGTCCGTGCCGCCGTATGGGGAGCGGTCTCCGACGCGATCGGTCTGGTTCCACCCTGGTGGTCTCCGCTGCGGTGCTTTCTCCCGCGCAGCTTCCAGCTGCCCGGTCGATCCGGCGATCTCCGCCTGGCACTCATCAGCGTTTCGACGCACGCCCCAGGTCCGCCGGAGACCCTGCGACACATGCGTGCTTTGTGCAGTGCAACGCGCTGATCGTGCAGGAACTCACCCGGACGCCCTTCGCATACTCGGTGCCCGAGCTACCGACACAATCCCCGATGACGCGGAGGCCGAGCTCAGTGCGAACATTCGTGTACACATCCCGTCCCTCGCGGGTCGTCTTCGGTGCCGGCACGGTGCGCCGGGTCCGCGACGAGGCCGAGCGGCTGGGCTGCTCCCGGGTGCTGCTGCTGTCCAGCCCAGCCCTGCCGGAGGCCTCTGCGCGAGTCCGCCGGACCCTCGGCGACATGCTGGTGGCGGAATTCGACGGCGCGGCCATGCACACCCCGGTCGAGGTGACAGAGCAGGCGCTCGACGTGCTCACGCAGGCCTCCGCCGACGGCATCGTGGCCATCGGGGGCGGTTCGACGACAGGCCTGTCAAAGGCGCTCGCCCTGCGCACGGACCTCCCGCAGGTGGTCCTGCCGACCACGTACGCGGGCTCCGAGGTGACCCCCGTGCTCGGCGAGACACGGGACGGGCGCAAGGTCACGCAGTCCTCCCCGTCGATCCTGCCCGAAACCGTCGTCTACGACGTGGACTTCACCCTCACTTTGCCGCTGCCCATGACGGTCACCAGCGGTGTCAACGCACTCGCGCACGCCGTCGAGGCCCTGTACTCCTCCGACGCCAACCCGGTCACCGACCAGCAGGCCCTCGACGCGATCTCCCGCATCGCGCGGGCGCTGCCCCGCCTGACCGCCGACCCTGCCGACCCGGAAGCGCGCGCCGATCTCCTGCATGCGGCCTGGCTCGCCGGGACCTGCCTCGCCACCGTCGGTATGGGCCTGCACCACAAGCTGTGCCACACCCTCGGCGGCAGCTTCGATCTGCCGCACGCCGAGACGCACACCGTCGTCCTGCCGCACGCCATGGCCTACAACGCGCCCGCCGTCCCGGGCGTGATGCGTCGCATCGCCGACGCCCTAGGTGTGCCGGACGCCCCGAGCGGCGTGTACGACCTGGTCGCATCCCTGGGCGGGCCCACCTCGCTGCGCGACCTCGGCCTGCCGGAGTGGAGCCTCGCCCACGCGGCCGAACTGGCCGTCTCGACGCCCTACCCGAACCCGCGGAAGCTGACCGCCGAGGACATGGCGGAGTTGCTGACCGACGCCTGGCACGGGCGCCGCCCCGAAGGCCCTCCGTCCACGGAAGCGGGGCTCGCCCGCCTCACCGAACAGGTGGTGGCCAGCTTCGCGAGGGCCCCCGAGCCCCGGGTCCGTACCCTGCTCAGCGACCTCGTCCGGCACCTGCACACCTTCGTCGCCACCAACGACGTCACCGATGCCGAATGGCAGTACGCCATCGATTTCCTCACCCGGACCGGACAGCTGTGCAGCCCGACCCGCCAGGAGTTCGTCCTGCTGTCGGACACCCTCGGTGTCTCCAGCGCCGTCGATCTGCTCACCAACTCCCGTACCCCCACCACCACACCGTCCGCGGTGCTCGGCCCCTTCTACGTGGAGGGGCCGCCCGAGGCCGCGCACGGAAGCGACATCTCCGGCGGGTTGCCCGGCATCCCGCTCTGGGCGGACGTGCGGATCACCGGCACCGACGGCGAGCCCGTCAAAGACGCGGTCGTGGACGTGTGGCAGTCCAACAAAGAGGGCTTCTACGACGTCCAACTCCCCGATCTGGACGGACCGGTACTCCGTGCCCGGTTGCGCACCCACGCCGACGGGCGGATCAGGTTCTGGTCCATCCTGCCCTCGGAGTACCCGATCCCCGACGACGGACCGGTCGGGCACATGCTCGGCGCGGTGGAGCGTCATCCCTACCGGGCACCCCATCTCCACTTCATGATCGACGCACCCGGCCACCGCCGGCTCGTCACACAGCTGTTCGTGTCAGGCGGCGCCTACCTGGACAGCGACACCGTCTTCGGCGTCAAGGACGAGCTCGTCGTCGACTTCGCGCCGCAGACTGGCCCCACCCCCGACGGCCGCCAGGTCGAGGGGCAGTGGCGCCGCCTCGACTACACCTTCCGCATCGCCCCCCTGGCCGACTGACCGAGGAGCGTCCACCGATGACATCCACCGACGCGCACCACACCTACGACACCGATGTCCTCGTCGTCGGCAGCGGCCCCGCCGGCGGCTCGGCCGCCCTTGCGCTGGCCACCTACGGCATCCGCACCTTGCTGGTGACGAAATACGGCTGGCTCGCCAACACCCCGCGGGCACACATCACCAACCAACGCACCATGGAAGTGCTGCGCGACCTCGGCGTCGAATCCGAGGCACTGACGTTCGGCAGCCCGTCCCACCTCATGGGCGACACGGTGCTGTGCACCTCGCTGACCGGGCAGGAGATCGGCCGCATCCGCAGCTGGGGCACGGGGCCCGCCTCGGCCACCGAATACGCCTCGAAGAGCCCCTGCGAGATGATCGACCTGCCGCAGACCTACCTGGAGCCGATCCTGGCGAGCAACGCGGCGTCTCGCGGCGCCAAGGTCCGCTTCGACACCGAGTTCATCGGCTTCACCCAGGACGCCGATGGCGTCACCGCCTCCCTGCGTGACCGGGTCCGCGGCGACGAGTTCACCGTGCGGGCCCGCTACCTGATCGGCGCGGACGGAGGGCGCAGCACGGTCGCCGAGCAGCTCGGCCTGCCCTTCGACGGGCGCATGGCCAAGGCCGGCAGCATGAACATCGTCTTCAAGGCCGACCTCACCCGCTACTGCGCCCACCGGCCCAGCGTTCTGTACTGGGTGCTGCGGCCCGGGGCGGAGACCGGCGGCATCGGCATGGGCCTGGTCCGTATGGTCCGTCCGTGGAACGAGTGGCTGCTGGTGTGGGGTTACGACATCGAGCAACCGCCGCCGGAGGTGGACGAGAAGGCGGCGCGGCAGATCGTGCGTGATCTCGTCGGTGACCCCGACCTGCCGGTCGAGATCACATCGACCTCGCTGTGGACGGTCAACCACAGCTACGCCACGGTGTATTCGTCCGGGCGTGTCTTCTGCACCGGCGACGCCGTGCACCGTCATCCGCCGTCCAACGGGCTCGGCTCCAACACCTCCGTCCAGGACTCCTACAACCTCGCCTGGAAGCTCGCCATGGTGATCCGCGGGGAGGCCGGAGAAGCGCTGCTCGACAGCTACACGGCCGAACGTGCTCCCGTCGGGCGGCAGATCGTCGAGCGGGCCAACCTCAGCCGTGACCAGTTCGGCCCGATCTTCGAAGTGCTGGGCGTCGGCGGCGGCAGCGACGAGCAGGCCATCGCCGAAGGACTCGCGGCGCTCGGGGCGCAGACGCCCGAGGCCAGCAAGAAGCGGCGCCTTCTCGAAGAAGCGATCCAGCTCAAGAACTACGAGTTCAACGCGCACGGCGTGGAGATGAACCAGCGCTACGCCTCCTCGGCGGTGCTTTCCGACGACGGTCCCGCCGAAGTCTGGGCGCAGGACGCCGAGTTGGTGGCCCAGCCGACCACCCGGCCCGGCGCGAAGCTGCCGCACGCGTGGCTCGTCGACGCCCACGGCGAGCGTCTGTCCACGCTGGACGTCATCGGTGACGGCACCTTCACCGTGCTGACCGGCCTGTCGGGCGGCGTCTGGGACACCGCCGCGACCGCCTGCCAGACAGAGCTCGGCGTTCCGCTGCGGGTGGTGCGCATCGGCCACGACAACTGCCGTGACGCGTACGGCGAATGGAGCCGAGTCAGCGAGATCGCCGAGGACGGCGTGCTGCTGGTGCGCCCCGACGGCTACGTCGCCTGGCGCCGCGCCACCGCATCCGAGAGCGCTCAGTCGGCCCAGGACGAGCTGCTCGGCGCACTGCGCCGGGTGCTGGACCGGTAGGAGAGAGCGGTATGGACAAGGTGATGGCCACGGCCGAAGAGGCCCTGGCGGACGTGACCGACGGACGGTCGTTCGCCGTCGGCGGCTTCGGACTGAGCGGTGTCCCCGAGGTGCTCATCGGCGCCCTGTACGAGAGCGGGGCGAGCGGTCTGACCGTGGTGTCGAACAACTGCGGCGTGGACGGCCGTGGCCTCGGCATCCTGCTGGTCGCGGGCCGCATTGCCCGGGTCACGGGCTCGTACATCGGCGAGAACAAGGAGTTCGCCCGCCAGTACCTCGCGGGCGAGCTGGAGGTCGAACTGACGCCACAGGGCACGCTCGCAGAGCGGCTCAGGGCGGGCGGCTGCGGAATCCCGGCCTTCTACACCCCGGCCGGCGTCGGCACGCAGGTCGCGGAGGGCGGGCTGCCGTGGCGGTACGCGCCGGACGGATCCGTCGCCATGGCTTCGCCGCCCAAGGAGGTACGGACCTTCCATGGCGTCGACCACATCTTGGAACACGCCATCACCACCGACTTCGCGCTGGTCAGGGCCGCGCGCGGAGACCGGCACGGCAACCTCGTCTTCCACCGTGCGGCACGCAACTTCAATCCGCTGGCCGCGATGGCCGGGCGCATCACCGTGGCCGAAGTGGAGGAACTGGTCGAGCCGGGAGCACTCGACCCCCACGACATCCATCTGCCCGGGGTGTTCGTCCAGCGTGTCGTGGCGCTGACCCCCGAGCAGGCGGCCGACAAGGGAATCGAGAAGAGGACGGTGCACGAGCGATGAGCTGGACCAGGGACGAGATGGCAGCGCGCGCTGCGCGCGAGCTGCGGGACGGCGACTACGTCAACCTCGGCATCGGCCTGCCCACCCGCGTGGCCGACCACCTGCCGACAGACATCGACGTCGTCCTGCACTCGGAGAACGGCCTGCTCGGCGTCGGACCGTATCCGTCACCCGACGAGGTCGACGCCGACCTCATCAACGCGGGCAAGGAGACGGTGACCGTGCGGCCGGGGGCCTCCTTCTTCGACTCCTCGCTGTCCTTCGGGATGATTCGCGGCGGCCACATCGACACCGCCGTCCTGGGCGCGCTGCAGGTCTCGGTCCGCGGCGACCTGGCCAACTGGGCAGTTCCCGGAAAGATGATCAAGGGCATGGGCGGTGCGATGGACCTCATCCACGGCGCCCGCAGGGTCGTCGTACTGATGGAACACACCGCCAGGGACGGCAGCCCCAAGATCGTCGAAAACTGCACCCTGCCGCTGACGGGCCGGGCCTGCGTGGACCGGATCATCACCGACCTGTGCGTCCTCGACATCACGCCGACCGGACTCCGGCTCGTCGAAACCGCCCCAGGTGTGACGGCCGACGAGATCGCCGACCTGACACCGCTGACCTCCCACCCCAGTCCTGCAGGGAGCCACTGATGATCGAGAGACCGCGTGACGTGTACGTCGTCGACGCCGTGCGCACCCCTTTCGGCCGCTACGGCGGCGCCCTGGCGGGCGTACGCCCCGACGATCTCGCCGCCGGTGCGCTGCGCGCCCTCCTGGACCGCAGTCCCGACCTGGACCCGGGGCGCATCGACGACGTGCTGCTCGGAAACGCCAACGGAGCGGGCGAGGAGAACCGGGACGTGGCCCGGATGGCCGGGCTGCTCGCAGGACTCCCGGTCACCGTGCCGGGCGCCACGGTCAACCGGCTGTGCGGATCCGGCATGGAGGCAGTCGTCCAGGCGGCCCGCGCCATCGCGCTCGGCGACGCGTCCATTGCGGTGGCCGGCGGCGTCGAGTCCATGAGCCGCGCGCCGTGGGTGTTGCCGAAGCCGGAGCGTGCCTTCCCGACGAAGGACCAGCAGCTGTACTCGACGACACTCGGCTGGCGGATGGTGAACCCGCGGATGCCGGCGGAGTGGACCATCCCCCTCGGCGAGAGCGCGGAACTCGTCGGCGCCAAGTACGCCGTCACCCGGGAGGCACAGGACGCGTTCGCCCTGGCCAGCCACCGCAACGCCGCCCGCGCCTGGCGTGAGGGCAGGTATGCGGGAGAGGTCGTCCCCGTCGAGGGGGTGGACCTGCCCCGTGACGAGGGCATCCGGGACGACACCTCCCTGGAGGCCCTCGCCCGGCTCAGGCCGGCCTTCATCGCGGACGGCACGATCACAGCCGGCAACGCCTCGCCGCTCAACGACGGGGCGGCCGCGCTGCTGCTCGCCGACGAGGAGGGGCTCGCGGCGACCGGCCGCGAACCACTGGCGCGGGTGCGGGCGGCGGCGGTGACGGGCATCGAGCCGCAGTACTTCGGGCTCGGCCCGGTGGACGCGATCCGCAGGGTGCTCGGGAAGGCGTCGGTCGCTCCCGACGAACTGCACACGATCGAACTCAACGAGGCGTACGCCGCACAGGCTCTGGCCTGCCTGGCCGCGCTGCCCGAACTCGACCCGGAGGTCGTCAACCCGCGCGGTGGCGCCATCGCCATCGGCCATCCGCTGGGAGCCTCGGGCGCCCGCATCGCCGGCGCGGTCGCGCACCAGTTGGCCGCGGCGGGATCCGGGACTGGGCTGGCGGCTCTGTGCATCGGGGTGGGCCAGGCACTGGCGCTGGTCCTGGAACGCTGAAGCCGTCGCCACGGGCGGTGGGGGCAGGGGCCCCTTCACCTCTGAGCCAATTCTCAGCCCGCGCGGCGCAGGGTGGCCGGGGTGGTCCCCAGCCTGGCGCGCATCGCTCGTGTCAGGTGTTCCTGGTGCGAGAAACCGCATTCGACCGCCACCTGCCCGATGGGAGCGGAACCCGTGCGCAGCATTCGGCATGCCTGCTCCAGGCGCAGCGCCAGCAGGTACTGGTGCGGCGACTGTCCGGTGCTCGCCCTGAACTGCCGGGTGAACTGGCTGCGGCTCAGTGAGGCGGCGGCGGCCAGATCCGCGATCGGCAGTGCCTCGGCGAGCCGCTCCTCCATGAGCTCCCTGACCGCCACGAGCTGCCGGTCGCTCAATCCGGACGGGCCGGGAGGCGGCTCGGCGGGCGCGGCAGCGTGCCGCCGTACGAGCTGTGCGGCGAGCATGCCGGCGAGGTGGTCGACGTAGGTGCGTGCCGACGGCTGCCAATCCCGTGCCACCCCCGCCAAGGCCAGGACGAGCTGTTCGGCCAACGGATCGACGGCACCCAGGTCCTCGGACAGCTGGACCGGCCGCCCGTCGTTGGCCTCGCGCAACGCCTCGTCGCTCAGATAGGCATGCACGGTGTCGAGCCGGCCGCCGAGTTCCACGGACAGCGTTTGGCCAGCTGGCTGCACGAACAGCCCACCGCGTGGGACGGCCCGCGACCGCGCCTTCGGCCCCTGGCCCCTGCGGACGGTCACCGGTCCGCTGAGATGCAGGATCAGCAGGTGGGTGGGGGCCGGTTCGAAGTGAGCGCGGTAGGGCTGTTCCTTCTGGCAGGAGAGGTACAGGTGATCCCAGCCGAGCCCTGTGCTGCTGTGCTGTGGCTCTACGCCGGGCTGCCGCAGGATGCCCAGCGTGTCCGCGAGTCCGAGCTCTGCCACGGTACGACCTCCTTGCAGCACCTCGCCGGAAATTGAATTGTAAACTAGATTGCTGTGTCGAGGACAGGCATGGTTCCGCGCACCCGGCTCCCGCTTCCGGCATCCGGGTCAGCCTGAACCGTCGGGCCACCTCCCGGTCGCCGGCTCCGGCCTCGATCGGATCGGCGGCTGCGAGCCGGACTTGCTCTCGCCGGGCCCGTTCCTCGGCCGTCAGCCCATCGCCATCGGGGTACCGCAGGGCCTGTTGCGAAAGTGCTGGTCATAGCCAATCGGCAGGTGGCCGTGGCGACGGCCAGTCTCGCCTTCTCGGATCGATGAGCCCGAAACGCCGTTGCCGCGCGACTCAGGTGTCGAGGAGTTCCGGCACGAAGATGTCCTGGC
>NZ_JBIRXG010000011.1:0-323752 GCF_044388685.1 Streptomyces sp. NPDC020192
CTCCCGCCGCGGTCATGACCAGCAGCAACACCGGCGCGGACATCGACTACGGGCCTCGCGGCCCCCAGCACCGCGACAACGCACAGCTCAGGCCGACCTGACTTTCGAGCGACGCGAAACTGCGGAGGCCAGTAGTTCAGAAGGCGTCGAGGAGTTCGGTGACGACCTTGGCAAGCTCTGCGCGCAAGCCGTGGATGAATCTGGGACTGTGCGGGGGACCGAACGGACCGTTGCTCGTGTCGTTCCTCAGCCACATGCCGTTCGCCAGGCCCCGCAGCTCGTAATAGGCCCGGCCCCAGGCTGGAGTAGCCGTTGGCAGGTGGGCTTGGCGGGTGCGGGTAGCCCGGCATCTCAATGGCGCGGTCCGGCGGGAACTCCGGGCGGGCGCGGAGTGATGCGTGTCGTGACAAACCTATGCCCGCTGTTGGGGGCGGGCCGTGGTTGCGGGCGGGAGGGTCTGCTCGGCCCAGACGGTCTTGCCGTCGAGCGTGTAGCGGACACCCCAGTTCTGTGCGAGTTGGGCGATGATGAACAAGCCGCGCCCGCCTTCGTCGATGGTCTTCGCGTGGCGTAGCCGTGGCGCGAGGGAATTGCTGTCGTGGACTTCGCAGGTGAGGGTGCGGTCCTTGATGAGCTGCAACCGGACAGGCGGGGTGCCGTAGCGGACGGCGTTGGTGACCAGTTCGCTGACGATCATTTCGGTGGTGTAAGCGATTTCCTCATCGACTCTCCAAAGGATGAGCTGGTGGCGGGCGTGGGTGCGGGCCGTGGCGACGGCTTTGGGGTGGTGGTCGAGATGCCACGTGGCGACCTGGTCGGCGGGGAACGGGTGGGTGCGGGCGAGGAGGAGGATGACGTCGCCGTGGGGGAAGTCGTTCCGCAGCCGGTAGAGCACGTCATCGCACAGATCCTGCAGTGGCCGCTCAGGGTGGGCCAGGACCCGTTGGAGGGTGCCCGGAGACGGTGAGGTGTGCAGCAGTGACTCGGTGTAGAAGGCGAGGACGCTGCCGTCGGCGACGGAGATTGTGGTGGCGGCGAAGGGGGGTCCCTCGGCGGTGCCCAGAGGAGGTCCGGCGGGCAGGTCGGGGATCTCGGTGGTCCCGTCGGGATGGGCGATGACGGGTGGAGGATGGCCGGCCAGGGCGATGGTGCAGGTCTGGGCGAGCGGGTCGTAGACCGCGTACGCGCAGCTTCCCGTGAGCGGCATGGGGTCGTCGGGCGGCAGGGCTGCGCGTTCCTGGGCCAGGCTGATGGCGGTGTCGTTGAGGCGGGCGAGTAGTTCGTCGGGCTCCAGGTCGAGTGCGGCCAGGGAGTGGGTGGCGGTCCGTATCTGTCCCATGGTGGTGGCCGCGTGGATGCCTTGGCCGGCGACTTCGCCGACCACCAGTGCGGTGCGGGCGCCGGACAGGGCGAAAGTGTCGAACCCGCTGCCTCCTCCCACCTCGGCGGGCACTTGCACGTGCGCTGTATCAACGGTGGTCCGGGGCGCAGGGTGTGGAGGCAGCAGGTGGCGCTGGATGGTCGAGGCGATGGCGTGTTCGCGGGTGTAGCGGCGGGCGTTGTCGATGCACAGCGCGGTGTGAGCGGCCACTGCGCGGGCGAGGGTGACATCGTCCTCGTCGTAGACGTCGGCCTGGTCGGTGCGGTACAGGCTCAGCAGCCCGAGCACGGTTCCCCGCAGCGTCAAGGGTGCTGTGATGAGAAGGCGGGCACCGGATGCACGGATCGCCTCGGCGCGTGGCGGGTCCGCTGCCAGCCAGGGCGTGTCGGGTGACAGGGCAACGAGGCGGGGCTTGAGGTCGGTCAGCGTCTGGGCGTAAGGCGTCGGAAACGGCAGAGCGCGCACGTCGCCCACGGGATGCGCCTGAATCTGCTCCCCGCCGCCCCTGTGGCCGTAGGCGGCACGGCGCAGGGGTACCTCCGGTCCCAGGGGGCTCAGCGGAGGTTCCTCGCCACGTACCACTGCGTCCACGACTTCCACCACGGCGATGTCGGCGAGGTCCGGCACCACTGCCTGCACCAGTTCCTCACAAGTGGCCACCACGTCGAGGGTCTGTCCCACGTGCTCGCGCACGGAGTCGAGGACACGCAGGCGGGCGTCCACCTTTTCGCGTTCGGTGACGTCGAGCATCTCCGTCAGCAGCCCCAAGATCCTCCCCTGCGAGTCCTCCAGGCGAGATGCCGAGACGGAGAACAGGTACTCCGGCCCCGGCGCGCCGCCCTTCGGACGCACCCCCACGAGTCGCCCCCGCGCGGGTGTGCCGCCCTCCAGCACGCTGTGCAGCATCGCCTCCACCTCACCGGGTGCGGAAAGGTCATACACCTCGGTGACGTGTCGGCCCATGATCTGTTCAGGGGGCGCGGCGTGCAGAACCGGCCTGGTGAGGTTGATCCGTAGGATTCGCAGCTCCGTGTCCAGGATCAGCAGCCCTGTAGGGGACTGGTGGAACAGTGCTTCCAGTACCGCGGCACCCTCGACGGGCGAGATGGCTTCGTCTTGCGCCATGGCTACCCACCTCCACCATCCAGCCTGCTCCTGGCGTCTGTGTGGCGCTCCCTCACATTGCGAGCGTTGTCGGACGTGCTGCCGCCGTGCGGCCTCGGCCCGCTGTTGTCGAGCGCTCTGGCTCACCAGAGTGAAGGGAGGCGGGGCGTTGCCGGTCGGGCGCGACATCACCCAGCCGCAGAAGGCCCACGATCAGATGACGGCGGATGGTCTCGACACGGACTGCCGAGTTGGGGTCGCACACCGGACGCACAGCCAGCGCGGGACGGCCCGCCTCCCACCCTCCGTGGTGCTTATGGCGAGGCAGTGCCCTGCGCGCCTACGGGGTGGCGACGCTGCACCAGGCGGGTGCACAGCCACAGCAGACGTTCTGGCGCGGGGCACCGGTCGGGTGCGGTTCGTGGTGGCGCTCGGTGCGAAGCCGGTACGCGACCTGGCCCACCAGCTGTGTGCCCTGGCCCGGGCGTGATGTCGTCATGGTGTCGTGACGGCTGACGGCGTCATCCGCCGCCGGCGGCCCTGCACGACCGTGGCGGGCCGTCCCCGGAAATCCTGTCAGCGGATGCGGCGGAGTGTGTCGGGCGTGAGGTCGGCGAGGGTGGGGTAGCCGTCGACGGCCATGACGAGATCGGCTTCGGCAAGCAGGGAGCGCAGCACGTGGACGATGCCGTCCGCGCCGTCCAGGGCCAGGCCGTACGCGTAGGGCCGGCCGACGCCTACGGCTGTGGCGCCCAGGGCGATGGCCTTGACGACGTCGGCTCCCGTGCGGATGCCCGAGTCGAACAGAACGGGCATGTCGTCGACGGCCGCGACCACCTCCGGCAGGGCGTCGAGGGCCGGCAGGCCGCCGTTGGCCTGGCGTCCGCCGTGGTTGGAGCAGTAGATGCCGTCCACACCCGCGTCCCTGGCGCGGCGGGCGTCATCGGGGTGGCAGATGCCCTTGAGGATCAGCGGCAGGTCGGTGATCGAGCGCAGCCAGGGCAGGTCGTCCCAGGTGAGGGGGTTGCCGAAGATCCGCACCCACTCGGCGACCGCGGCCTGCGGGTCGTCCTCCGGGCTGCGGGCGAACCGGGCGCGGAAGACCGGGTCGCTGGTGTAATTGGCCAGGCAATTTCCGCGCAGCTGAGGGAAATTGCTGACGGCCAGGTCGCGGGGGCGCCAGCCGGTGATCCAGGTGTCCAGAGTGACCACGATGCCCTTGAACCCGGCCTTCTCGGCACGGTGGAAGGTGCACCTCGGTCCGCAGATCGTCCGGGGCATCACGACCGCGGCGGATTCCCGTCAACGCGTGGAATGGCGGACCCTGAGTCTGCGCGGGGCAGAAGCCGAGATGGACAAAGACGCAGTCTACGGCGCCTTGATCATTCCGGCGGATTTCAGCAGCGGCGTCCTGTCCTTGACCGGCCCGGTCGCGCCCCATGGGACGGCTCCGCGGCAGCCGAGTGTCCACCTGCTCACCAACCCCCGTTCCGGCAGTGTGGCCACCTCCTCGGTTCAAGCCGTCGGAGAGCGAACGACTCACACCGTATCGAGTCGTATCGCCGCGACGCTGGCTGCGCACATGGAGCCCGCGCACCACACGAGCCGCCGGGCGATCCCGACCGCCGAGAAGATATTGCTGGCCGACCCCGTCACGTTGCACACGAGCGAGCATCGCCCTCTCGGCAACCATTCCGGATTCGGCCTCAGCGCTTTTTACGTCAGCCTCGTCCTCACTCTTGGCGCCTATCTGGGTGCGGGTGTCGTCAGCAGCTCGGTCGATTTCGCTCTGGGATATCAGTCAGCCGAGCGCGGACGTCGCTGGTCCAGCAATCTGCCGGTCCCGATCACCCGCACCCAAACACTGGTGGCCAAGACCGTCATGTCGGTCGTCCTGTCACCGGTCACCGCGACAGCAATTTGGCTCACGTGTAAATTCGCCCTTCACATGGATACACCCCACTTCGGTCAGCTATGGATCTACTCCGTATGCGCCTCGATCGCCGTCGGGGTGACCACTCAAACCATCATTTCGCTGGTCGGAGGACTCGGGTCGCTGGTGGGCATGCTCTTCTTCGTCGCTTTGGCGGTGCCCTCGTCCGGGGGGAGCTTCCCCCTCCAGACCGTTCCCAGCCCCTACCGGTGGCTCGCCCAGTTCGAACCCATGCGGCAGATCGACGACGGCGTTCGCGCAATCCTCTACTTCGACGCCCGGGGCGATGCCGGCCTGACGCGTGGCTGGATCATGATCGCCTTGGGGTGTTTCGTCGGCCTGGCCCTGGGACTGATCGTCGCGTGGATCCGTGATCACGGCGGTCACCAGCGGCTCACGAGCCATCAGATCACTGCCGCACATGCACACTTCCGCTCCACGGTCTCCCTCGCGGCCCCAGCCGGCGGTACGCAGCACGAATCCGGTGGAAGGCCTGCTCCCCGAACTGCGGCGCCCGACCGGCGCAACGCCACCGAGCCAACCCCTCCCTCGCAGGCAGCACCCCGCGTCTTCGGCCGGGTACGGAACTCTTACGGAGACGTCGTGTCCCTGGCCGCCATCACCCTTCTCTCGCTGAATGGGAGCCAACTGGGCCGGATCGGCACGCAATCCGATGGCTCTTACGAAATTGATGCGCCGGCATCCGGAGCCTGCCTCCTTCTTGCCACGGCGTACGACCACCAGCCCCACGCCGCCATCGTTCAGATCGGCGACAGGTCGCGATGCCACGACGTCGTACTGAGCGGACTGAGCGGGGCGGTTCCGGCATGACGAGCGGTGGTCCGGCGCCTCCGCCGTTTCGCCCGGTCAGAGTGGGCGGGGCTCGCCCGACGTCACTCGCCTTCTTCGGAGCCGGGGGGCCAGGACGTGGGGCTCAGAATTCCGAGGACATACGCCTTGGCAACCAGTGCGGTCCTGTTCGGCACTTTCAGCAGGCGGCACATCCGGGAGAGATGGTAGTTGACGCCGTCCGCCGTGAGGCCGACCGCCCGGGCGATCAACGCGGAGGTGGCTCCGGACGCGACCAACGCCAGGATGCGTTCTTCTTTCGGTGACAACTCCTGCACCAGATTTGGTTCTGCCCCGTGCGCCATCGGGTCGACGTGCAGGAACACCATGAGCAGCGTCGGAGTGATGACTTCGTCGCTGACCGGTTCCACGGTGAGTTGGCCGGTTCTCGTCACGCCCACGGCGTCCCACTCGACTCGAATCGGGTAGCGGAAACGACGCCCGAATCGAAGCCCCTCCGAGATCTTGAGCAGTGACTCCTCGTCCGGGGAGACCAGCAGATCGAGCAGGTTGAGATCACGCATATGTCCCGGCGTCAGGCCCCACAGGGCAGAAAATGCGGGATTGGTGATCACCAGCAATCCATCGGGCTGGCTGATCGCAGTGGGTGCCGGCGACCGGTCGAGCAGCCGCAGGAACCGGTTCCGCCAGACCGCCATCTCCTGTCGGAGGTCGGTCCATTCCTCCGGTTCATTGATCATGGACCAGTCGCCTCCTGTAACGCGATACGCGATCAATAGCGCTTGTCTTCATGTGCCGAGATCACTCGCTCCGGCGCCTCCAGCGACGGCCAATGGCCCACGTCCGGCAGCTCGAGCAGCCGTGCCCCGGGCACGCTGTCGCGGATCCGCTCGGCGATGTGCGCGCCGGAGACCGGGTCCTGAAGACCCCACACGAACTGAAGCGGAAGGTCTGTCCCCTCGAGCGCCTCGACCCAGCGATCGCGGTACGTCTCCCGATCGCGGACATAGCGCAGCAGCAGATGGGAGTTCAGATGTCCGTCGTCACGGCTGTACGTCCGCCACATATCCACGCTGTCGGTCAGCGCGTCGTAGGCGGGTGCGAACGTGACGGCGAGGTCGGTGATGAATCCGTCCTGGTCGACCTGCGCGCTCAGCACGGGGCCGAACTGGGGGTCCAGGAGCAGGCTTTGCGCGTCGGTACGCCGGTGCAGTTCGGGGTAGATGCCGCCGTTCATCAGAGTCATGTCGACCAGGGCCACAGACAGCGAGCCCTCCGAACGTCGTGCGAGCAGCTCCTGCCCGACCGAGCTGCCGTAGTCATGAGCGACGACCCGGGTGGCACTCAAGCCGTCGTGCGCCCACAGTGCCTCCACCAGATCGGCCTGCTCCATCAGGGAGTAATCGTGCTCGTGCGGCTTGGCGGACGCGCCGAAGCCGAGGAAGTCCGGCATCACCAGGGTGTGGTTGCGGGCCAGCTCGGGCGCGATCTTGGCCCACTGGTGGGACGAAGCCGGGTATCCGTGCAGGAGTGTGAGCGGGGGCCCGCTGCCCATCCGGCGTACGAAGATCAGATGCTCGACGCCGCGCAGGCGGAGAGAGACGTACTCGCCTCCTGACCACCAGGCTTCGACGCCATCGGTTGCCCCAGCGGCTGACATTGCGCGCCTCGCTCTCGGCTCACGTGACATGTCTCCTCTCCGTGTGTCACGACAGACGTTCGAGACAGATGCTCGATCGGATCATCGACTCAGTACGCCACGAACGCTGACGACTTCAGCCGCACCTGCTTCTTCGGGTGGCTCGATGCCGTCCAGGTCAGTGAGGAGTCGCTCCACATCGGCGACGAGCGACCCGTAGACCTGCCATGCGTTCAGATCGGTCAGTGCGCCGCGCTCGAGCAGATCGGTCACCGTTGCATGCCAGGTCAGCATGCGATCGATCACTGTGCGCAACTGCCTCCGGGCATCGCCCTGATGTGCGTCGGCCGCCACACCGAGAGCGGCATATGTGAGGAAGACCTGCCCTGCCAACTCGAGTGCCTCCCCGTATCGCACTGCGAATCCCTGCTTCAGGCCGTGGTCGGTGCTGTCCGCGCCGAGGCTGTCGGCCAGAGTCCTGGCGATGCCTCGCACCTGGAACGACGCCCTGTGGAGAACTTCGAAGGCGTATTCGTAGACTGCGGACATGTGCTGTCGGTGCGCGGCTGCGCGGGCGTTCCAGCGCAGGCTCTCAGCAGCCTTCTGCACCTCGTCGCGAGCGTCCGAGACCTGCCGCTCCAGCTCTCGTGCCCTCTCCAGCCAGAGGTGCGCGTGACTCGCAGACCGTCCTTCCCTCACGTCACGGCCCATGTCCCGCAGCAACGTGCCCGTGCAGCGGGCCAGGCCGCGCACGGCGGCGTCGGACTGGCTGAGATACGTCGGTGGGAAGACCAAGGCATTGACCGCGACTCCCACCGTGGCACCTGCAAGGGTGGAGACCGCGGGGACGACCACATGCCCGACCGGAGCCGCTGCGGCGGCCGTCAGGCTGATCACCGCAGTCGAAGCGACTTGAAGCCGGTCCTCACCGTTACGACGTCCACCGGTGAGCAGCACCACGATCAGGACGGCCACGATGGCTCCGGCGGTGGCCCCCAGCAACCAGGCGGCGGCGACAGCCAGGGAGACACCTGACACCTGGATCGCCACCCGGCGCGCGGCATGGACCACCGAGCTGTACACCGTGGACGCATTGGCCATGACCAACGCCGTGCCGACGCCGAGGAACTGTTGCTGCCCCGGTAGCCACAAGGCGATGAGCTGCCACGCGAACACCGCTGCGACCAGGCTCTTCACGCCATGGCGCAGGACGTACTCACTCTCTCTCGCGCGGACCGCACTGATCATTCGCAGCGCGGCCGTCCAGGCCCGCGGCATTACCGCCGTGCTTCCATGCCGCGTGCCAGGGAGAAAAGGATCCATGGTGCTGTTCCGCCGATGGGGTGTCTCGATGGTCGGTCCGGGTGTCATCGGTGTTCAGCGGGCCGCGTCGGCATCCTGGGCAGCGGCGAGCGACTGCTCCGTGGCCCGCACGAGCACCTCCGGAACGTCCGACGGGGGCAGTACGGCCTCCAGCAGCACCAGGTCGGCCGGATCGGCGGCGCCGGCCAGTGCCGTGCTCAGCTCGGCCGGTGTACTCGCCCGCATGGTGGCCGCCGACTCGCCTCCCATGGCCGCCGGGAGCAGGCTCCAGTTCCATCGGGGAATGTCGTTGTAGCGACGCTCCCCACCGTGGAGTACGTTCTCGATGGTGTAGCGGCCGTTGTTGATCAGCAGCACGATCGGCGTGCAGCCTTCCCGCAGATGGGTGCCGAGCTCCTGAGCGGTCACCTGTGCGGAGCCGTCCCCGATGAGCAGGATCGTGCGCCGCCCGGGCGCCGCGAGCTGTGCGCCGAGGGTCGCCGGGAGGGTGTACCCGATGGAGGCCCACAACGGCTGGCCGATGAAAGTCGCCCCGGCCGGCAGCCGCATCGCCTGCGCTCCGAAGAGCGAGGTGCCCAGCTCGGCGACCACTATGTCGCCCGGCCTCAGGAAGCTCTGGATCGTCGGCCAGAACGTCGCGTGACGCAAGGCTTCCGCGCTGTCGGAGGGCGTCTCGTCGGCCAGGTCATCGGCTGAGGCCGGCGGAAGATCCGGGCGCGCCCACGACCGGCCCGACTCGGCCAGCACCCCGGTCAGCGCTCGCACGGCGTCGCGCATCGGCAGGGGAGCGAACACCCGGTCGCCGACGTGGGTGGCGCAGGGCTGCATGTCGATGGTCCGCTCCGCGTCGATACGGTGGCTGAATGCAGTGGTGCTGTCGCTGAACCGCACACCGACCGACAGCACTACGTCGGCCTGCTCGATGGCGGCGAGCACCCGCTTGTCGCTGGCGGCGCCGCAGTAGGTGCCGGTGAAAAAGGGGGCGCTCTCGTCGAGCACGCCTTTGCCCATGGACAGCGTCGCGTTCGGGATCCGGCCGGCAGCGACCAGCTCGGCCACCTCGGCCCGGACACCGAACCGGTCGGCCAGGAAGTCGGCGAGAAGACCCAGTGTGTCGGCCTCGGCCAGCATGGTGCGTGCGGCGTCGGTGAACTCCTCCAGCACCCGGGCCGAAGCCTCCGGCGCGGGTACGAGAAGCGGCTGCGTCGGCGGCTCGGCCGGGCTCGCGGCCACGTCGGTGGGCAGTACGAGGTAGCCGGGACGCCGTTCCCGTTGGCTGGTGGCCAGCACCCGGTCGATCTCGGCGATCGCGTTGCCCGCGCTCAGGTAGGCCTGGGCCACGGTGACCTCGGCGTGTGCCCGGGCGAAGTGCCGGTAGTCGCCGTCACCGAGGGTGTGGTGGAGCAGCGCGCCGGCCTGTTGCGCCGCCGTGGACGGTGCGCCCACGATGTGGATGACCGGGACGTATTCGGCGTAGGCGCCGGCGATCCCGTTGATCGCGCTGAGCTCGCCCACACCGTAGGTGGTCAGCAGGGCACCGGCCCCGTTGACGCGGGCGTAGCCGTCGGCTGCGTAGGCGGCGTTGAGCTCGTTGGCGTTGCCGACCCAGCTGATGCGGTCGTGCTCGACGATGCGATCGAGGAAGGCCATGTTGTAGTCGCCCGGCACGCCGAACACGTGCTGGACACCGATCTCGTCGAGCCTGGCAAGAAGGTGGTCGCCAACGGTGTAGTCGCCTGTCATGTCTGGACCTCGGTTTCCGGCAGATGCGCCTGTTCCACTGGTTTTTCGCTAACGGTTCGAGCATTTCACTGCATAACGGACAAAACTACGGCGAAAACCTGGAGATGCTGAGCCAGGATTTGTGGAATCCACGAGCCCGGGCCGCTGTCGGGCCAACCGGTTCGCCGCTCACCCTTCGACCTCACGGTTCCCCGCGTCCGCACCCCCCGTCGGCCGATCTTCCGTCCGAGATTTGAGATTTTCACCACCCAGCGCTCTGGATCTACGGTGAAAAGCCAGAAATGCTAGGGTCGAGTTCGTGGAATCCGAGAACCCGGCACTGTCGATCCCCCTCTCGGACGCGGCCCGGAACGCCGTTGCTCAGATCTGCGCGCACATCACCGACGACCTGCCGGTGATCAGTCTCGAGATCGTCCGGCGAATCCGGGCCGAGATCCCCGACTACGCCGTCGTGCCTACGGAGGAACACCGGGACTTCGTGCTGTACCAGGGCCGCATGCTGTTCGCCGGAATCGCCGAGCAGCGGCCGCCGGGGGAGGAGCAGATGGCCCACGCCCGGGAGCTGGGGCGGCGGCGCGCCGAGCAGGGCCTGCCCATCGAACTCATGCTCGGGGCCTATCACGTCACCTTTCGCGAGGCGTGGAACCTGATCCTGCAGCGGGCCACGGCCGACCACCCCGAGCACGTCGGCGACCTGACGCATCTGGTCACGCTCATCTGGACCTGGATCCGGGTCCTCACCGGCAACGCATCCGAGGCCTACGGCGAGGAGGTCCGGCGCGCTCAGGTCACCCGGGTCACGCTCGCCCACCGGCTGTTCGCCGCGCTCACCGCCGACCCCGTCCAGGTGGAGGCGGCGGCCCCCCTGGCCCAAGCGCTCGGCTACCGAGTCGACGGCGAGTTCCAGGCGCTGTGCCTGCCCGCCGAGGACTGGCAGGACGACCGCACCGAACAGCTGCGCCTTCGGCTGACCGCCCTGACCGGCGAACTCCACTGCGCCACCGCCGGCGCCCGGCTCCTGGTCCTGGGGCAGCGGCACGACCCGGACGCCGTGGCCGCAGCCGCCGCGGCCATCCCGCCGCGGCGGGACGCCACCGCGATCGGCGTCGGCCTGTCCCGCCCCGGCCTGGCCGGGGCGGCGGACAGCATCACCGACGCGACCCAGGCGCTGTCCCGGACGGGCGAACAGTGCCGTGTCGTGTACTTCGCCGACGCCTGGCTCGCCGCCGGCCTCGGCGGGCAGGCCATCCGCTTGGCTCCGCTGTTCACCAAGGCCGTGGCCACGGCGCGCACGGACCCCCACCTGGCCCAGGCCGTGGCCGCATTCGCAGACCACGGCCTGTCGGTGGCCGCCGCGGCCCGCGGGTTGCACCTGCACCCGAACTCGCTGGCTTACCGGCTCGGCCGGTGGCACGAACTCACCGGATTCGATCCGCGCAGCGGCGACGGACTCGTCGCGTCCCTGGTCGCGCTCCGTCTCTATCAGACGTGACGGAGGATTCCTTCACCCTTGTCTGCCGTGGGGCGTGCGCCGCATGGGGACCGAGGCATGCGGGCGGACCGAGCGCATAGGTGCCGACCTGATAGCAGGTAATGCCCGCAGGGGACGCTCACGACAATCACGGCGAGGGTCAACGGCGGGTCGGCACGAATGTTCCATCGAGCCGAACAGCCTCGCCCGCGCCCGGTCGCGGTAGCACTCTGACCGGAATGCGACTCCATGCCGATTGGCGTAAGCACTACGAGAATTTGTAGTCGAGCTTCGGTGCGTCGCGGTCACGCAAGCCTAGATTGGCAAATGCAGGCAATCGCCCCGCAGTCCGGCGAGGGCGGCCAACCATTCGAAATGGTGCGGACCTCGAAGACGCGGAGACGGTATGGCATGCGGCCTGACGGCCCGGCATACCGAGTGGCCCATCCACTGCCGCAGCAGAGCAGCACTTCACCGTCGCATTCCCAGAAGGAGCCGTTGTGTCCCGTCTTACCTATCCCGACCGGCAGGACTTTCCCAAGGAACTGCGTGAGTTCCTCGACCAGCTGCCGCAGCACGCGGCATTCGACATGCTGTCGCACTCGCAGGCCACCGTCGAGATCTTCCTCCGGCAGGGCCAGGCGCAGTTCACCCAGCTGGCGCTCTCCCCGCGAGACCGTGAACTGACCATTCTGACCACGGCCAGCGCCACGGACTGCGCATACGAGTTCACCCAGCACGTGCCGATCTCAGCGTCCGTCGGTGTGTCGGACGCCGTACGGGACGCGATCAAGCGCAAGGACTTCAACGCCCCGGAGCTCCCCGGCGACGACCGCGCAATCATCCGCTTCGTGGCCGCGGTCGTCGCCGCCCCGACCGTTTCCGACGAGATCTTCTCCGCGGTGAAGGAGCGCCTCACTCCACGCGAGATCCTCGAGATCATGCAGGTGACCGGGTTCTACTGGTCCTTCGGACGGGTCTGCACCGTTCTCGATGTCGAGGTCGAGAAAGACCATGGTGATGCCGTGATCGACGCGAGCCGGCGCATGCAGGTACCGGCGCAGTGACGTGGCGGTGTCGGCCCGTACGGGGCCGACACCCCCGAGAAGCGCGAGAGAGGCAGGCGTGGAACTCGGAAAATTCGCCATGCATACTTTGCCTGCGATTTCTCGGCAACAGAGATCAGGCACGCCCTCCGTCAGCATGGCAGGCCCGCGGGCAGCCCTCAAACACTTCATGCAATGTCGCGGTGCGACGCTCACCACCCGTAAGGAATCGCACACCATGAACACTGCGAACGCGGAATCGTTCCGTAACGTCACCATCGTCGGCGCCGGCGTCATCGGCATGTCGTGGGCAGCCCTGTGCCTCGCCCACGGCTGTGAGGTCACCATCAGCGACCCGGCTCCCACGACGGAGAGCCAGGTCCGCGCAGGTCTGGCAGACATCGCCCCCACGCTGGAAGAGCTGGGCATGCGGACGGACGACCTGACTGCCCGGCTGCGTTTCGAGGCCGATCTGGCCGCCGCGGTGGCCCACGCCGACGTGGTGCAGGAAAACGGCCCGGAGCGCCTGGAGATCAAGCACCGGATGTGGGCCACCATCGAGGAGAACGCTCCTGCCCATGCGCTCTTCGCCACCTCGACCTCGGGTCTTCCGGCCAGCGAGATCGCCACCGTCCTCAAGCAGCCCGAGCGCCTGATCGTCGGCCACCCCTTCAACCCGCCGCACCTGGTGCCTCTTGTCGAGATCGTTCCGGGCAGGCTCACCTCGGAGGAGACCGTTGAGCAGGCACGCGCCTTCTACAGCGCCCTGGGCAAGAAGCCCCAGGTCCTGCACAAGGAAGTTCCGGGTTTCGTCGCGAACCGCCTGCAGGCGGCCTTCTTCCGCGAGTGCGTCCATCTGGTGGCCGAGGGAGTGGTGACCGAGCAGGAACTCGACGAACTCGTCACTTCTTCGATCGGCCCGCGTTGGGCGGTTGCCGGGCCCTTCCAGAGTTTCCATCTCGGCGGCGGTTCCGGCGGATTTGCTCACTTCCTCTCGCATCTCGCTCCCGCGATGGAACAGAGTTGGAAGTTCCTGGGAAGCCCGACCTTCGACGAGGCCACCGTCAAACTCCTGAGCGAGCAGGCCGAGGCCTACCTCGGCGACCGACCCATCGAGGAACTCGCAACTCAGCGGGACCAGGCGCAGATCGCCCTCATGCGTGCGCTGGGTGAGCTTCCGCCCGCTCCCACCCGGTGAGGATCGATGACCTGCACCGGCTTCTGGACGCGGTGCTCGTCGAAGCGATGTGCCCAAGCGAGTAAACGCAGGTGGTCGGCGCTGGTGGTGCCGGTGGTGGGGCTGCCGAGTTCGCGCCCGCGTTCATCGATGGTGGCTGCCGTGTGATTGCGCTTGTGGGTGGCGACGCCACCTCAACCGGTTCTGACCTGTGGTAACGGGTGGAATCGCCTGATGATGAGCTGAGTTGGTCCGCACATGGTCCGGATCTTGGCCCCTGTCCCGGCTGCCCGCAGCACGCTTCGCTGGCAAAGTCACAGCCAGCCGCGCTGGGCGGCGGTCAGCCCGGCCTGGAACCGGGTGTTCACCCCGAGTTGACTCATCAGCCGGTGGATACGGCGTTGGGTGGTGCGTTCGCTCCAGCCCTGGGCGCGGGCGATCGCGGCGTCGGTGAGCCCTGCCGCGAGCAGCGACACCAGTGACCGGGTCTCCTGGTCGGGTTCGCCGGTGCCGCTCTCGAGGCTCCCTTCGGCGGCTGTGCGGTGCGTCAGGGGCAGGGGAACCGCCCGCTCCCACTCCGCCTCGAAGAGCGCCTCTAGGGCCACCAGCATCGGTGAGCTCTTCACGAGATACGCCGCCAACTGACCGCCCGGCGCCGAACTGATGGGGATGATCGCGACCCGGCTGTCGCAGATCACGAGTTTGAGCGGCAGCTCGGTACGGACACGCGCCTGTTCGCCGGCCCGGACGCTGGGCAGGATGTCGTCCGCGAGGCGGCCCGGCCAGGCGACGGCGGCGCGGTCGTAGATCACGCGGTGGGCGACGCCGCGGCGCTGCCGCTTGATCTGCTCGTCGAGGTTGCTGCCAGGCCGGTCGACGTAGGGGGGCCGGTCGAAGGCCCGTATCTCGCGCTGTGCCTGGGTGGTCATGCACTGCACCGCGGTACTGACGTCGGCGCGTTCGGTGAGGAGTTCCACCGCGAGGTCCGGGCTGCTGATCCGGGACGCCTCCCGGTGTGCCTCCATCAGCCGGTGCACCTGCGACCGGGCCTCATCGAGTTGCTTCTCACGGCGGCGGATCAGCGCGGTGACAGCGATGTCGGGGGCCACCGCGGTGAACCGGGGCGGTCGGCCGGTGGCCCGCGTCGCCAGGCCCTCCTTGACCAGTTCGGCCAGCTGCCGCGTGGTGGAGGGAACGGACAGTTCACAGGCGCCGGCGAGCTCCGAAGCCGTGGCCTGGGGCGTATGGACCAGCACGGCGTAGACGCGCTCAGTCTCCTCTGTCAGTCCCAGTACGTTGAATGGCATGCCCTTTTTCCGCCTTCATATCGCCTGCCCGCCGGCCGGCGGATGTCGGCGACCTTTGTTCCTGCGCCACAGCTGTCCCGTCGACATTTTCCATGTCGTCAAGGAGGGCCTGGTCCGGGGGCCGGGGGTCATGGCCGGTTCCCGTAAGGCCCGCGGGTCCGCGGGCGCTGTGGCGCCCGCGGACCCGGGTGTCGAGCAAGCGGATCGGATCAGTAGGAGAACTGCTGGATCTGGCTTCCGTCGCCTGCGTACGTCCAGCCCGTCCGGGTCGCCGGGTCGAGCTGCATGACGCGCTCGCGGTGTGTCTCGAGCCGGCCGTTCCAGGAGCCGTACAGGGGGTACTCGACGCCGGTCACCGTACCCACCGTGTTGCCTGTCTTCAGGTCGACGACGGCCATGCGTCCGGTGGCGTTGTTGTCGGTGAAGCCGTACTGCTGGAAGCCGCCCATGGGCTTCAGGTCCGGGAACCGGAAGGCGAGCAACGCCCAATGGTGCTCCCCGTCGACGGCGAGCGCGAGGGGCGTCTGAGCCGTTCCGACGTTCACCGGGTCACCGCCGCCGAGCTGCCCGAGGTATCCGGTGCCGGCGAAGTTGACGCTGTAGGAGTGGTACCACGTTTCGTAGAGGTTGCCCTTCTGGTCGGCGGCGAGGTCCCCGGCGCAGGGGATACCACCTTGGCTCTGGGTGACCGTCCCGGTGTCCAGGTCGACCGCTGCCACCGTGCCGGAGCCGATCGATGCCACGCAGTTGACGGTGGTGCCGGTCTTCTGCGCGGAAAAGAGGCCGGTCGACTCGTCCACGTCCAGCAGGCCGTACGACGTTCTCCCGTCCGGAGTGGGATCGAGCTGGAGCGGGGTGCCCATTGCGCCGGTTGCCGTGTCCACGGGCAGGACGAAGCCCGCCCGGTCGCTCGAACGGTGGGCGAGCACCGCTGCGCGGTGGCGTTTGGCGTCCACCCGCCCGCCCGTCACGACGTACTGGTCATCGACCCGGACGGGGCTGCCCACCGCGTCGCCGGTGCCCGTGTCGTATGTCTCGAGCCACTGCTCGCCGGTGGTCGTCTGCTTGTGCAGGACCAACGCGTGCTGGGCGGAGTCGACGCCGAACACCTCGTAGATGGAGCCGTACGTGGGGTCGCTCGTCAGCTTGCGGCCATAGGTTCCGGTGGCGGCGTCGTAGTCGTACACCGAGCCTTCGCCGGTGGGGCTTTCGACCGCCGCGACGGACGTGCCGCCGGGGACGATCGCGAAGTCGGTCAGGTTCGTGCCGTCGGGGGCCATTCCGTCGTCGTAGGCCAGAAGAGACGTCGGCGAAGCCTGCCCGACTGTCCTGCCGTGCTGGTCGACTGCGAACACCCGCAGGTCGTAGGCGATCGAGGAAGGGAGCTTGAGCGCGAGGGCGTCGAGGTCCGCCGTGCCTCGCGTGCCCGTGAGCGAGCGGTCGAGCGTGGCCGGGCTGTCCACCCCGTTGTGGTCGTGGGTGGTGCCGTTCTGGTTGCTGACCATGTTGTAGGAGTTGTACATGTTCGGTCCGGGTGCGGAGAACTCCAGCAGCGTGCCGGTGGCGCCCTTGACCCGCGACACGTCGTAGTGCACCGAGAATCGCGGCGCAGCCCGGTTCACCTCCAGCAGGTGACCGAACTCCTGGGATCCCTTCGCAGCCAGGGTCGGCGCCGCCGGGCGTTGCGACGGGTCACCGCCGTCGACGCGGACGGAGGCGAACTCGCCGTACACCGGGCCGCGCTTGGCGCCGCCCGCGGGGTTTTGGAGGACACCGATGCCGTAGATGCCGCCGCGGCGGAGAAGGCGTCGGCCGGGACGGTGACGGTGCCGCGCAGTCCCGTCAGCGGGGCGGTGTGGACGGCGGAGAAGATGGGCGCCGACGCGGGGTTCCAGTGGCCGACCTGCGACACGACCAGTTGGGGCGAGCTGACGTTCCGCACGCCGGTCAGGTCGTAGCGCACCTGTACGGAGTGCCCCGCCTCGACCACGGGCTGGACCACCGGGGCGAGTGCTTCGGCGTAGCCGCCGTCGGTGGGGCCGAAGGTCAGCTGGTGAGTGGTGGAGGCCAGCACCTCGTTGCCGTGGCGCACCTCGAAGGTGAGTGGGACCTGACGGTCCGTCGCGGAGACGACCGGAAGTCCGGCGGCGGCGAGCATCTGCGTGGGGGTGAGTCGGATCGCCGGCACAGCGGAGGTGAACTCATGGTTCTTGATGCGCAGCGCGTAGCTCACGCCGTCCCGGTCGCTCAGGCCGGTGACGTCGGCGCCGATGGTCACCGGTCCCACCAGGCCCTCACCGGTGGCGCTGGCGCCCGTGCCCGGTCCGGCCAGGTCGGTGTACCCGGGGTCGGTGGCCTCCAGGTAGGAGCCACCGAGCCCGCCGATGGTCTGGCGATGCGCCACGGAGAGCCGGACGATCCGGGGCGTGCCCGTGGTCACATGACTGCCGTGCGCCTTGGCCAGGACCGCCTGCACCGCGGCGGTGACGTCGAGCTGCGGACCGACGTGCAGCGGCTGGTCGATCTGCGGCGCAGTCGGTACGGCCCGGCCGGTGCGCTCCAGCAGCGAGCGGACGTCCTGGGGCGACGGGTGCTGCCCGGTCAGCCGGGAGGCTTGCAGCACGACCGCCGCGGCGGCCGCGATCTCGGGTGCGGAGGCCGAAGTGCCTCCGCTGAGGACCTCTGTCACCGACTGCGCGGTCTGGCCTCGGTGCTCGAAGGCGGGGATGCCGTCACTGGGCGCCGAGACGTCGATCCGGGTGCCGAATCCCGAGGAAAAGATCCCGGAGCCGTTGAGCCTGGTGGTCGCCCAGGTCCCGTTGCCCGACGCGGCTGCGCCGTTCTGCGGGGGCACGGCCAGAGTGTCGTCTGTCGTGGTGCCGCCCGCGGCGATCGCGCCGGAGTCCAGGACCTTGCTGGGCGTGGTTGACAGCTGGTCGTCGTCGATCCTGGTGGTGTCGGCGGCCTTGCCCGTCACGGCGGTCGCGGTGCTGCCGCCGTCGGGGCCGACGGCCGCGTTGGTGAACAGACGGGTCCCGTCGTTCGACGAGACCACCATGGTGATGCCGTACTGCTGCACGATCGACGCGATGACGGACTGCTGGACCGGGTCGTCCTCCAGGTAGCGTCCGGCGAACCCGAAAGCGTCGGTGCCGTAGCCCAGGCTGGCGGTGATCACGTCGGGCCGCGGCTGCTGCCGGGCGGCAGCCAGCAGGGCCACCGCGATCTGACTGAACGTCGGCTGCTGCGGGACGACGAGCCGGTAGTCGGCCCCCGGGGCGATGCCCAGCAGGTCTGAGTTCCCGCTGCCCTGCATGCCCGGACGCTGCAGGTCGTGGGGAAGCGGCGCCATCACGGAGAAGTCCAGCAGCACCTCACCCAGCGCGGAGTCCTGCCCCCGGGTCGAGCCGGTCGGGTCGAGTGTGCCGGTCGCGTCCGCGGTGTAGGTGGGGATCAAGGGCATCGTGGGGATGTCCAGGTATCGCCGGCCGTTCTGGACGACGGTCGTCGGCCCCGCGGGGCCCAGGTTCGGAGTCGACGCGTCTGTGAGGTCGCCCACCGAGACGTTGGTGATGGTCTCACCGGCGCCGGGCAGTTGCTGGAACTGCTGCTTCAGCAGGCTGTAGGCGCCTGTCGCGTCGACGCCGCCGGCGTTGAGGAAGCTCTGCAGCGAGGTGCCGAGAGCCGCGTTGCCGGGCACACCGTCGGTGCCGGTCGCACCGCTGTCCTGCTCCCTCGCCGACGAGTCGGCCTTCCCTGCGGTGGCGCCCACTGAGGAGGGCAGCGGCACGGCGCCGGTGTTCATGGGGGAGACGGTCCGGTCGGGCTCGGCGTAGACGACCCCGGGTGCGGCGGCCAGCGTATGGGCGGCAGCCGAGGCGTCGCCGCCGGCCAGCTGGACGACCTGGACCTTGGACAGGTCGATCGCCGCGGATCCCAGCTTCGCCTGGGCGGCTGAGTGCAGCTGCCGGGCCTGGGCGGCGGTGAGACCCGGCACCAGCGGCCGCATGGAGACGGCGTGAGTCCGGTGGAGTGCGGAGTTGACCGCGGTGTCCGAGGTCAGCGGGGTGCGGATCTGCAGACTGCGGTGCTTGCCCAGCGACTTGCCGGTCACGTGGGTGGCCGAGCCGAGCACCACAAGGACCTGGTGCGGGCCGTTCTTCGCCGACTGTGCGGGCATGGGCTGCTGGAACGAGCGCCACGGACCGAGCGCCGAGGACCCGGGTATGCCGGGCAACGCGCCCACCGAAGCCGTACTTTTCGCACCGGAATCGACCGCAGAGGTCTTCGCTCCGGTGGCCGACGCGTACTGCTCGGGTGCGGCGAGCAGCACGGCCGCACTGGCTATGGCGAGGCCGCGAGCGAACGCTCGTCTCCGCCGTTTCATGGGCACTCCACTTCTTGCAAGCGAACTCGGGGAAAGCAAAGACAAGGCGCTGCCCCCGAACAGCGCCCACGCTGCGGGGAATCTTTCAACCTGGAAAAGCCGCCACAAGATGAGCAGGCTGGCGGACTTCTGCCAACCGGCAGGAAGTCGCCACCGAAACGGCGAAGCTGTACGGCATTTACCGGCTTTGAGTCTGTGTTGTCGACATGATGTCGGTAGCTGATGGCAGTCAGGGCGTTTCACTGCGCGCAGCCGGTGGTCGAGGCGCGTTGGCCCTCTTTCGCCTCTGCCGAGCCACGTGAAGCGGGCGTGACCAGCCGGTCTGCCCCCGGAGAGCCGGCTCCGCCCGGGCGACGGTGGAGTCGGAGATGACCGCAACGACACGGGGCGAGCTCGAGTTTTCCGAGGGTCCGTCTTTCGAGCCAGGCGTCACCGGGAGTACGGATCGTCTCGCATCAGCGGATGCGGCGGAGGGCGTCGGGCGCACGGTCGGCCAGAGCGGGGTAATCGTCGACGGCCACGATGAGGTCGGCTTCGGCAAGCAGGGAGCGCAGGACGTGAACGGTGCCGTCCGTCCCGTCGAGGGTCAGGCCGTAGGCGGTAGGGTCGGCCGACGCATGCGGCTGTGGCACCGAGGGCGAAGGCCCTGATGATGTCTGCTCCCGTGCGGACGCCGGAGTCGAACACGACGGGCAGGCCGTCGGCGGCCTCGACCACGGCAGGTAGGGCGTCGAGGGCGGGCAGACCGCCCTTGGCCTGGCGGTCGCAGGCCAGTTCGGCGGCACGCTCGGCTAGCCGGATGCTACTGGGCCCCGGCCATTGTCGGTCGGGGCCTCGCTTCTGGGTACGGCGCGGGCGAGCCACCGGTTGTCGGTCCCCTGACACGGCAGCATGATGGGGACGAAGGCAGCAGCCACAGGCCTTCGCCGCATTCGTCTCCGGTGTCTGCCCAGCCGACTCGTATGGCCACGAGGTCAGTGCAGCGGTGCGGTGCTTGCCGGAACGAGTGAATTGGGGTCACTGCCCAGACAGGCGGAACACTGCGACTACGCCCACGGTCCCGTTCACCGGCTCGGGCACGCACGAGCGCTGACGGGTGCCCAGGTCAGGCGGTGGTCATGGCGCGGGGGAAGAAGACGCGAACGGGCAGTAGCAGCCCTACGAGCGACAGAACGATGAACACCACTTGGTGGACGTGGTCCTTGCCCGGCGGTAGCCCTCCCGCCAAGTGGGCGATCCAGAAGGCCGGGTAGTACCACTGTGCGTACCACGCCCACCTTTCCCCGCAGCGGAACGGTACGAGGGTGATCAGTACACCGAACAGGCCCATACCGGTCGCGGCCGCACCGTCGGCCCGCATGAGTTGCTCGTCGTCGGCCCCCGGTGCGACCGCGGCGACGACACCGAAGATGAGGATGCCGGCACCGACGATGAGTAGGCAGATCCATGCTGCCTTCAGGCGTGCGCTGTTGTGCTGCATGTGCGGTTCGTACCCGCTTCTGGCGAAGGGGACGCAGAGCGTCTGCCGTGGCCGAAGGTGCCGAGGCCGGACGAGGCGGTTGGGGCGGAGTGCTGCAGGCTTCCGGGTACGGAGGAGGTGGCCGAGCCGCTTGTCGGCGTGCGCTGAAAGAGGTCTCAGGGGCCGAGTCTGCCTTGAGCCACGACGCCCGTATCGTCAGCCGTCAACTCACCCCTCGGACACAACGCTTGACGATACGGTGACGAGGGCCTCGATCTGACGGTCGCGGTCCTCGTTGCGTGTTCGTAGCTGATGGTGATGCCCAGGGCCTCGTACAGGGGGCCCTTCTTGTCGGGGGCAGCGGTCTGGACGCGCTGTGCAATGTCTCCAAGACTCTCAGTGATTCGCCGGATCTATTGCGCATAGAGCGGGGATTGCGGCGGGGTCGGCTCCGGCGTCGAGGGCTGCCTGGTCGCGGGCGAGCCTCCGCTCACATTCCTTGATCGCGTGGCGTGCTTGAGTCTGCTCGGGGGTTCGGGGCTCTGCGGCGCTCGCGTGGGTGAGCGCTTGGAGGGTGGCGGAGAGCCGGTCCTGGCCCGCATGGCCAGGGGCGCGGTCTGCTTGCCGCCGAGCGGAGGTCGTCGATGAACTCGGGGAGCCGGCCCTCGAGTTGTGCGCGTTCGGCGGTGACGAGCCCGCGGCCGCGTTGCTAGATCGGCATGACGGTGAACACGGTCAGGCCGATGAGCAGCGGCAGCGCGCCGTGGACCAGCTTGGTCATGTTGGCCGCCACGAACAGCAGGCCCACGAAGAGCAGCACGGTCGCGCCGACGACGATCAGCCACAGGGGCGTACGCCACTTCGCGCGGGCGACGTAGAAGAACAGCAGGGAGGCGATGGTGATGGTCCCGGTGACCGCCATGCCGAACGCGAAGGGCAGCGTCGCGGAGCTGCGGAAGGCGAAGACCAGGGTGAGGACCGAGACCATCAGCAGCCCGTTGCTCCAGGGGACGTAGATCTGGCCGATGGTCGAATCGGAGGTGTGCGCGATCCGCAGCCTCGGCAGGTAACCGAGCTGGGCGGCCTGGGAAGTGACCTCCTCCTCATGGGCGAAGCCAGAACTGCCGGAGCTTTCGCCGGTTCACCGGATGCGTGCTGTCGGACCGTTGCCTGCACTCAGGTCTGAGGGTGGGTTTCGTACATGCGCACCGCCACGATCAGGCCGGAGGCGGCGGTGAGGGCGGCGACGGCCCAGATGGCGGTGGTCAGCCCGTAGGCGTCGGCGAGGGCTCCGGCCAGCAGGGCGCCGACGGCGAAGCCGCCGTCGCGCCAGAGGCGGTAGACGCCGACAGCACGGGCGCGCCAGGCGGGGTGGGCGACGTCGCCGATGGCAGCGAGCAGGGTGGGATAGACCAGGGCGGTGCCGACGCCGAGGAGGGCCTGGGCGGTGGCCCAGACGGGGAAGCTGGTGCCGGTCGCCACCAGGGCGATGGCCGCGGCCTGGATCAGCATGCCGGCGGTGATCAGGTGTTTGCGGCCGATCTGGTCGGACCACCAGCCGGTGAACAGCTGCCCGAGCCCCCACACCGCCGGGTAGAGGGCGGCAAGGACGCCGATCGCGGCGACGGACAGGCCGTGGGCGGCGAAGAGGAGGGGGAAGATGCCCCAGGCGAGGGCGTCGTTGAGGTTGTTGACCATGCCGGCCTGGCTGGCGGCGGACAGGGCCTTGTCATGGAAGCTGGTGATCCGGGCGATCTGGCCGGTGGTCAGCTCGCCGTGGTGGTCGGGGTTCTTGGGTGCAGGGTGGCGGGCGGCCTCGGCGCGGGCGTGGCCCCTGGTCTCGCGGACGGCGAGGGTGGACAGGCCCAGGGCGAGGGCGGCGTAGGCGGCGCCGAGGAGGAAGGGGCCGGGCCGCAGCCCCCAATGGGCGGCGATGGCACCGGTGGCCATGGCGGTGGTCGCGAGGGCGACGTAGCCGGAGGCTTCGTTGAAGCCCATGGCCAGGCCGCGCCGTTGCGGTCCGACCAGGTCGATCTTCATGATGACGGTGGTCGACCAGGTCAGGCCCTGGTTGACGCCGAGCAGGACGTTGGCCAGGACGATCCAGCCCCAGGCCGGCCCGAAGATCAGCAGCGCCGGCACCGGCAGCGCCACCAGCCAGCCGGCGACCAGCACGGGCTTGCGGCCGTAGCGGTCGGAGAGGGTGCCGGCGAAGAAGTTCGTGATCGCCTTGGTGGCGCCGAAGGCCACGATGTACGTCAGCGCGGCGGTGTAGGCGGTCAGGTGGAAGACGTCACGGGCCAGCAGCGGCAGGACAATGCGTTCCTGGCCGAGCATGCCGCCGACCAGGGCGTTGACGGCGACGAGCAGGGTGAACTGGGCGAGGTTGGCGCGCATCCCGAGCCGTATGCAGCTTGCCTCGGCTGCGATGGTCATGAGTCCTCCGCGAGACAGTTGCCGGTGGCCCCACGGTCGCCAGGGTCGCCGATGAGGCCGGCAGCGAAGGCCCTGCTGCTCAGCCCAGTGCCGACGAGCGGCGGTGGGTGGACGTCGGTAAAACCCATCGGATCCTCCGGTTTCCGGACGGGACCGGTCGCTCCGGCTCAGCGGCCGCGCAGCGCGGCGAGCGTGGCGTCGAGGTCGGCTGCGCGGGGCCGGTTGTGCGGCAACTTGCCGAGCATGGCCGCCATGCCACAGGTGTCGGTGAGGGCGGAGAAGACGAGGCCGCCCGCGATGCCAACGGAGAGCAGTTGGAAGGCCGGGTGCACGAGCAGGCCGAGAAGCAGCCCCAGGAGCACCACCGCTCCGGCGGTGAAGCCGACCTGCCGTTCCATGCTCCAGCGGGCCCGGGTGTCGCACGCGGCGGGCTGGTGCAGGTCATGCCCCTGCGCGGCCCAGCCGGTGGTGCCGCCCGCGAGGGTGGCGGTCGGGATGCCCTGTTCGGCCAGGAGCTTGCAGGCGTTCTCCGAGCGGGCACCGGAGGCGCACACCACGAGGACGTCTCCGCGCCCGGCCGCGTGCCGGATCTCGGGCAGTGCGCGACGGACGTGGTCCAGGGGGATGTTGAGGGCGCCCGGGAGATGACCGGAGGCGTATTCGCCGGGGGTGCGGACGTCGATGACGGTGAGTTCGTGGAGTCGCTCTCGGGCCTCGTCGGTGCCGAGCGTGATGGGGGCGAGGGGGCTGGTCATGACAGCGGTGATCCTTGTCGTCTCTTGATGGTCGTCTGGTCGTCGCCGTCCCGAACCGGGACGTAGAGTACCCCTAGGGGTATAGGCAGAGGAGTGGTCGTGGAACTGGAGCTCGAGGGCACGTCCCTGAAGGCCGTGCTGAACCGGCTGCGCCGGGCGCAGGGGCAGATCTCCGGGGTGATCCGGATGATCGAGGAAGGGCGGGACTGCGAGGAGGTCGTCACGCAGCTGGCGGCGGCCTCGCGGGCGCTGGACCGGGCGGGTTTCGCGATCATCGCCACCGGGCTGCAGCAGTGCGTGGCGGACATCGAGTCGGGCAGGAGGAACGGGCAGGACGCGGAGGCGATGCGCGCGCGGATGGAGAAGCTGTTTCTGTCACTGGCGTGAGGGCGGCCGTTACGCCACCGCGTCCACCAGCATGAAGCCGGCCACCGCGAGCAGGACGAGGGCGAACACGCGTTGCAGGGTGTCCCCGGGCAGCTTGGCCGACAGGCGTTTGCCGTCCCAGGCGCCGAGGATCGCCGCGCCGGCGAACGGTCCGATGACGGCCCAGTTCAGGCCGCTCGCCGTTCCGGCGCGCATGGCCAGCGCGGCGAGCGAGTTGATGGTGATGACCAGCAGACTGGTGCCCACCGCCGCCCGCATCCGCATGCCCAGGACATTGACCAGTGCCGGTACGGCGAGGAAGCCGCCGCCCACGCCGAGCACGCCGGTGACCGCGCCGAGCCCGGCGCCCGCGGCCGCGGCCCGGACGGGCCGTACCGGTGTGGCGGTTCCCGGCGCCGGGCGGTGCCGCAGCATGCGTATCGCGGCGACGGCCGCGACCACGGCGAAGGACACGGCCAGCGCGGCAGCCGGCAGGCGACCGGCGAGCGCCCCGCCCAGCATCGCCGGGCCGATTCCCGCCGCCGCGAACAGCAGCCCCGTACGCCAGCGGACCTGGCCGTCACGGGCGTGCGCGGACAGCGCCGTGGCGGAGGTGACGGTGACGATGACCAGGCTCGCGGTGGTCGCCGCGACCGGGGTGAAACCCAGCAGGTAGATCAGGGCGGGCACGGCCAGCACACTGCCGCCGCCCCCGAGCGCCCCGAGGGCCAGACCGATGACGGCCCCGGCGATCAGCGCGAGGATCACAGCACTCATGCGACGGTCCCGTCCCTGCCGTGCGCGTCCACCACCGGCAGTCCGGCAACGGCCCAGTCCCGCATGCCACCGATCACGTCGACGGCCTCCACGCCTGTGGCGAGCAGCAGTTCGGCCGCCCGCTGCGAGCGGTTGCCCGAACGGCAGATCACGACGACGGGCTGCCGGCTCTGTGCTTCGGCGGGCAGTCCGGCACCGGCGGCGAGCGCCGTCAGGGGCAGGTGTACGGCGCCGGGCGCGTGCCCGGCCTGCCACTCGTGGGGTTCGCGTACGTCGAGCAGCAGGGCGTCACCGCCCCGTCCGGCGGCATGACCGGTGCGGATCGCGGCGTCCTGCACGGTCACCCGTCCCGGACTGCTTGCACTGCGTCGAAAGAGGCTCGACATGGTTCTCGCTCCTGTTCGTCCTCGGTTCTCCGGCCTGGTCATGGGGCGCCGACGGTGAGCCCGGCCGTCTCGGCTGAGGCGAAGGAGTCGTCCACGGCCACCACCTCCCGGCCGGCCGCATCCAGCAGGGACGCGGCGATGGCGGCGCGCATACCGCCCGCACAGTGCACCCACACCTGACCGGCCGGCACCTCGCCGATACGGGAGTGCAGGGCATGGACGGGGATGTGCACAGAGCCTTCGATGAAGCCGGCCGCCCGTTCGGAGGCCCGGCGGACGTCCAGGACGACGACGCCGTCCCCGGAGCGCGCCGCAAGGTCGGCGAAGGTGGCCCTCGGGAAGGAGGCGAGGGCCTCGCCGTCCCGCACCCAGCCGGTCGGCGCCCCGGTGGCCGCGGCGGCCGGGCGGTCGATGCCGACGCGGACCAGCTCGCGCTGGGCGGCGGCGAGCTGCTCGGGCGACTCGGCGAGCAGGGTCACCGGCTTGCCCCACGGGATCAGCCAGGCCAGGTAGGTGGCGAGCTGCCCCTCGGCCTCGAAATTGAAGGAACCCGCGAGGTGGTTCTCGGCGAAGGCGACACGGTTGCGCAGGTCGACCACCCACTCGCCGGCGGCCAGTCGGTCGGCGATCTCCTCGGCGTCGGCGACCGCGGGCGGAGTGAGGTCGACCGGCGCCGGTCCGTCGGCGTTGGCCGGGCCCATGTGGGCGTAGTAGGCGGGGATGTCGTCCAGGCCGGCCAGCAGGTCCGCGACGAAGGCGTCCACGTCCCGGGTGAGCGCCTCGTTGGCCGCCTTCTCCTTGCCGATAGTGGTGGACTCGCCCTCCGCCTGGGAGGAGGAGCAGAAACTGCCGAAGCCATGGGTGGGCAGCACCGCCGTCTCGTCGGGCAGCTCGGCGGCCAGCCGGTGCGCGGAGGCGTGCTGGGCGCGGGCGAGGTGCTCGGTCAGCCGCGGTTCGACCAGGTCGGGCCGGCCGACGGTGCCGATCAGCAGCGAGCCGCCGGTGAACACCGCGACCTCCGTGCCGTCCGCCTCCAGGACGTAGGAGGTGTGGTGCGGAGTGTGACCGGGAGTGGCCAGCGCCCGCAGCACCAGGCCGGACCCTCCCCCGATCTCCCAGCGGTCACCGTCGTGCACGGGCACACGCTCGTAGGAGACGTGAGCCCCGGCGGGGACGAGGTAAGCGGCGCCCGTGACCCGGGCCAGCTCGAGGCCACCGGTGACGTAGTCGTTGTGGACGTGCGTCTCGACGACATGCGAGATCCGCACCCCGCGCCGCGCCGCCGCCGCGATCACCTGCTCGATGTCCCGCGGCGGATCGACCGCCACCGCCGTCCGCTCGCCGCCGGCCAGATAGCTGCGGTTGCCGAGCCCGGCGACCTCAAGGGTGTCGATGAAGAACACGGCGTACTCCCTTCCAGTGAAGAATTACCCCTGGGGGTATATGTCGACAGTAACATTGATACCCCAGGGGGTATTCCGAAGGGCATGGCTGTGAAGCAGGTCACGGATGCCTGGCCCGCAGCTGGACACCCGTCCTCGCCGGGCAAGCGAACAGGAAGGGCCAACCCCACGCGTTACGACCGCACGGTGCACCTCGACACAGACTTCGTTACCGCCGTCACCCGGGTTCGCGAGGCCCTCGCCGGCCAGGGCTTCGGCGTCCTCACCGAGATCGACGTCACCGCCACCCTCAAGGCGACGACGTGGTCGTCCGCACCGACGGCGACCGCACCGCCGTCAGGGCCCCCGGTCCGCAGACGATGGTGGCCCTGACCGGACTCGACGCCCTCCGCCCGGTCGCCGAGGAGGCTTACCCGCCGCCTCGACGCCGCTCTCGCCTCCCTCACGGGGACCGACGCGGACAAAGGACGCTGACACATGCCCGACCCGGCAGGTCCCCGCGGCGGCCCCGCGTGCGGGAGTGCCAACTTAACGGCTGATCTTGGTTGTTGAGGTGATCGGCGGTTGCTTGGGTTCAGTCGGCCGTGGAAGGCGTAGACGAGCCTCGCTGTTTCACGGGTGCCAGAAGTTGATCTCGCGCCCGTGATGTCGCGTTGATCCCTGTCTGCGGGCGGTGCCGGTCAGGGGCGCGCGTCGGCTGTCGTGCCGGATGACGCCGGGTTCCACTGGCCCGGGGTGTGCGGTGTCCTCCTCCCGGCGCTCGCGGGGGCGGTCCGCGTCGGTCAGGTGGGCCGGGGCAGGGCGAGGATGCGGGCGAAGGCCCGCACGATCGCCGCTGCCCAGGGCCAGGTGGTCGGGATCTTGAGGCGGCGTTTGCGCTGGCCGCGCACCACCCGGGCGGGGACGTGGAGGATGCGGTAGCGCAGGGTCTTGGGGGTGGCCTTGGCCATCCACGCCGGCGGCTCGGCCGCCTCGCCGGGCCGTGGCCGGTCTCGCCACTGCTTGACGGCAAGCAGCGCGAACAACACCCCCAGTGCGAGCGTGAGCCACAGGGTCCACGTGGCGGGCTTCCCGCCCGCATGGGCGCCACGACCGATCACCAGCATGATCACGCCGACAGTGGCCAGCGTAGCCATCCAGCTGGTGACGAAGGCGATCCCGTTGGCCCGACCGTGCGGCGTGGCGAGCATCACGACCAGCGCGATCATCGGCAGTGGGCTGATGGCCACGCCGACGGCAGCGCTGAGCAGCTGACCGATCGCGCTACCCATGCGGCGTCGTCCTCTCTGCGTGTTACGCCGCTGAGTTCTGACGCCCCTGAGGGGATGCCCCCGGGAGGTCCAGCACTTCCGGCGAGGGCAACGAGGGCCACACGACAACGGGCTCACCCGTTACGTCACCTTAGGCACAAACCCCTGTCCACCACACCCGCAGACACCGTCGAGCCCCCGCCAGGTTCAGGGACGGCGAAAACGAAGGCGATCAGCGCCCCCCACCCCTGCCTCGGGGCGTCACTCGCGGGCGATGATCTTCTTGAGATTGTCCAGGTCCTGGGCGGACAAGCCGGACGGCCGCAGGACCGTGTTCCAACCGTCCACGTACTGGGCCGCGTACGTGTGACCGTGGCCGGCCGGCACACCGGTGGAGAACGGCAGATCAGCGCTCACCTGCCAGAAGGTCACGAACGGGATCCAGACCATGCCCTGTCCCAGGGCTGGCCTGAGGGTGGGATCGCCGCGCTCGGGTCGCTCGTGAAACGGACTGTCCGCCCGTGCTTGTAGACCGGCTGGATCTCGGGGCTGCCGGGGTCCCGGTGGTCGGTGAACTCGCGGAACAGCGCGTTGAAGTTGGGTGGGCCGACGAACAGCGTGCCCGCCGTACGGTTGGCAAGGTCGTTCTCTCCGCTGAACGCCGTCTCAGCGCCGAAGGAGCCCAGGCTCTCACCTGCGACGAAGAGCCTCGGCCGGCTCGTCTGGGGCAGGCGCGACCAGACACCGTAGACCGCGTCGAACAGGTCCCGGCCGGCCTCCCTGGCCTTGGACTGGTCCACCAGGTACGAGATCCACGAGGGGAGGTAGGAGTACTGGATCGCCACCGTCGCGGCGTCTCCGCCCGACAGATACTCGAACGAGTCGACCGACGCCGGGTCCACCCAGCCGCTCCCGGTCGTGGTCACCACCAGCAGGTTCTTCCGCCGGAACGCGCCAGCTCGGTCCAGGTCCGCGACCGCGAGCTCGGCGCGGGCCTCCGTGTCGCCCGCGGACCCCAGCCCGGCGTAGGCGCGGATCGGCTCCATGGCCGGACGGTGGGTGAGCCGTACGATGTCTGCCTGCGACGGCCCGGCCCCGACGAACCCGCGCCCCTGCCGCCCCAGCGAATCCCACGGCACGAGCGACCCCGGCCCGCCCGATCGAAGTGAGCTGGTGGGTTGGTGCGCCCCCTCGGGGGTGGCGCTGTCACGCACCGAGAACACCTGATTGGCGAGAGCCACGGAACCCTGCAGCAGCAGGCCCGTGATGACCAGGTACGTCACGCCGGCTACCAGGAGCCAGCCGACCGTCCTTGCCGCGCTGCGCCCGATCCAGCGTCCGAGCCGGTCCGCCGTCCAGCGGAATCCACCCCGGATACCCCGCCCGATCAGCAGGATCAGCCAGAACACCGCCACCGCGACGAAGGGCGACAGGACGACCAGCCACATGGTGTACTCGGTCACGCCCATCATGTGACGGATCAGGTACTGCCAGTACTGTCCGAGCCCGAAGAACACGGTCAACAGCACGGCCGCGCAGATCAGCAGCGCACGCCAGGACCAGGCCCGGGGCGGGCGCGGATCCCGGTCGGCGAAGGCCCGCCAGATCGACGCCAACAGCACCCCGACCGCGTAACCGATAGCGGCACTGATGCCCCACACCACGCCCTGGATGACACCGCCCCGGGGCAGCAGCGACGGCGTGAAGGACAGACAGGAGGCCACCAGCGCCCCCCAGCAGCCGGGAAGAGTCAAGGACCCGAGCTTCCGGTGCTTCTTCGACGACCGCGACCGTGCCGTCACCGTCTTGTCGGGCCCGTCGCCCGGGTCCGGGGACTCGTCGATCGTGTTCACAGCGGCGATCCATCAGTCGGGGGGTGCGGCCCACGCACCCGTCCGGTTCGTCCGGACGGGACGTCAGCGGCCCTGCGGAACCGGGCTCTTCCATCGTCGCCCGAGGGTCGGCGCGGTGCCAGCCGTTCCCAGCTCGCTGGCTACCGCGTCCGTGCCAGCACGAATGCGGCGAGATAGCCCAGGGCGTTGGTGGCCCAGTGGAGTCCGATCGGTGCCAGCAGGCTGTCACTGCGGCGGCGCAGCTCGCAGAAGAGCACACCGGCAGCAGCGGTGAAGAGCACCGCACCGATGTCGGCCACGACAGCCCCGGTCGGAGCGTGGCCGAAGACCGCGGTAAGTGCGGGCTTCTCCGTGGCCAGAGACAGGGAGGGCAGGACGTGCCACAGGCCGAACAGTACGGACGAGACCGCAGTCGAGGCCAGAACGCCGCGGGAGCGCCGGATGAGCCCGTACAGCACCCCCCGGAAGGCGTACTCCTCCAGCAGCACGGTACCCAGCGGGACCTTCACGAACATGCGCAGAGCCACCTCGCCTCCGGCCAGGTGCCTGGTACGCGAGTCGGAGAAGAGTTCCCGCGTGAACGGCAGCAAGGCTCCGATGAGGTACACCGCTGCCACGATGCCGACGAGAGCCGACGCCCACTGCGCGCCGCGCCACAGCGTCCCCCTCCCCAGACCCACGTCGTCCCGGGTCCCGCCGGCCCACCACACCATCAGGCTGAGCAGCAGGATCGCGATGACGGCGTTGGCCAGGCCCAGAGAGGGCAGGCGCCCGTTCTCAGCAAGGTTCACCAGGACCAGCACCGCCACCACTGACGGCAGAACGATCCTGGAGGACACCGGACGGCGAAGACGCATCAGAAACTCAGGCTACGGCTGCCGGGCCGCGGCCCGGCAGCCGGACACGGAAGGCACTTCCTGTTGGACCGGCATGGAGCGCCCAGACCGGCGAGCCGACGAACCGGGCGGCTGCGGCGAGCAGGGTGGGGGCGTCGACACGGTCCCGACGGGACTCCAGCATGGCGATCACGCCGTGGAGCTGCCCCTCGGCGTGACGCAGCCGCTTGATCACCTCGCCGGTGACTATCGGCGAGCCGGGCTGCATGACCGGGGTGACGGCGTCGGCCGGTGTTCCGCGGCGGCCACCACGGTCCGGACCCGCTGCCGGAAGGAGCGGGGCGTTCGGGAAGAACAGCGGCGCATCGAACCGGTAGACGATCAGGCCTGGCACGGTCTCCACCTGCTCGTGCACCTCGATGTCGTGGAAACGGTCCAGGTCCGGCGTCTTCCCCAGCACTGCGTCGTGCGGCCGCACCGACCGGTGGACGAACAGCCCGATCGACAGCAACACCGCCACGCCCAGCCCGTTCAGGACCCCGAGCGCGATCACGCCGACCATCGCCGCCACGGCCAACGCGGCCTCGCTGTCATGCACCATGCGCAGCCCTCTGATGCGGCGCACGCTCAGCTGGTTCATCGCCGCGGCCGCCACGACCGCGCTGAGCACGGCCGTGGGCAGCGGCTGGATCAGCGGTGTGCCGACCGCCGCGAACACCGCGACCAGCACGGCCACACTCAACCCCACCAGCTGTGAGCGGCCGCCGGCTTCTTCGCCGACAGCGGTCCGCGAACCGCTGCTGGACACGAGAAAGCCCTGCGACAGGCCCGCCACGACATCCGCAGCTCCCAGGGCCGCCAGCTCCCGCTCCCCGCTGACCCCATAGCCGCCTGCGGCGGCGTAGCTGCGGGCGTTGGCCATCGTGTCGCAGAACGCGACCAGCGCCATGCCGCCGGCCGGCAGGACCAGATGGGACAGGTCCTCCAGTCCGGCATGCGGCAGGCCGAAGTCCCCTGCGCAAGCACGACCCAGGCATTTTGCTCGCAGTCGCCGCGTGTGGCCCACGAACGTAGCGCTTACGTCCCGGGACTCAGGGGTGCCACGGGACGGCCCCCACCTCGGGCCGGTCCACCGCTGCCGCCAGGTCATTGCCGATCGTCATGCACGCTCACCGTGGGTGATGATCTGCGGTGCTGTCGCCACCGGTTCGGGTCCTCTTCCAGGGCCGCCCGGTCCCAGCCGCCGCGTTCCGCAGCAGCCTCGTAGGTCGTGTGCAGGAAACCAGCCAGTACCCGGTCCGGGTCGGCTGCAGTACGCACCGCCTCGTACGGGAGAAGGAACTGACCGTGGTCAGGGCTGTAGAACGCGTCGGCCGGGGTGACCGGCTGCGCGGCGAAGCCATCCGGCTCGGGATAGGCGTACGAGTAAAAGGCCCCCTCTTCACCGCCGCCGGGCCAGAAACCACAGCTGCTCAACTCGCGGGAGTAGCTTTCCACCATCACCCAGTCACCGCAGTTCGGGGCGCCGCCAGGATGCGGCGGGGCGGCCCGTCCTGAGAACCTCGTGCAGGCCAGGTCCATGGCACCCCAGAAGAAGTGCACTGGGCTGACCTTGCCGACGAAGCACGAGCGGAACTCCCCCAGCACCCGGTTTGCCTGCAGCAACTGCTGCCAGAAGAGCTGTGCGGCGCTCGGGTCGTAGGAAGCGTGCTGGTAGTCCTCATCGAAGGGAATCGCCGGGTCCACCTCATTCGGAGACGCCTGGATCTTTGTCTCGATTCCCAGGTCACCCAGGGCGTGCATCGTCGCGCGGTAGAAGTCAGCCACCGGTCTCGGCTCCAGGCCCACGTTGCGGCTGGCGCCGTCGCTGCTGCGGACACACAGCTGATGGTCGTGGAAGTCGAACTCGATGTCGAAGCCCCCTGAGCCGTAGGGAATCACCGACGTGGTCAGGCCGCGCGGGCTGACGTACATGGTGACCTGCCACCAGTGGTTGACCAGGGGCGCGTGGGCCAGCCGGATCTTGCCGACGATCTGGGCCCACATGTGCAGTGTTTCCCGGGTCTCGGTCCAGTCGGCGACCCGCAGCCGCGGCCACATCGTCCGCGACGCCCCATGGGAGACAATGGCCACAGCACACTCCTCCCAGGACAGCTGACCGATACCGACCACGCTGCCCTCAGCCGAAGAATCAGGCAACCGGGCGCCTCACCGGCCATCGGACCGGAACGCTCGGCATGCTCCACGAGCAGCCGCTGTGCCCGCCTCGCCAGGACAGTGATCCAACGGCCCAGCCTCACCAGAGGCGACGATTCCTGTAGGGCCGATTCGGAAGGAGGCTTCATCATGAATGTCGACCAGCCGGTGCTGGTACTCGGATCCACCGGGGGGCAGGGCAGTGCCGTCGTCAGCGCGATGCTGTCCCGCGGTGTGGCCGTCCGTGGCATGGTCCGCAACCTTCAATCCGCTTCGGCCCGGCGCCTGGCCGCCCGCGACGTCGAGGTTGTTGGCGGAGATCTCGGGGACCGGGAGTCCCTGGTCTCAGCCATGCGGGGAGTAGCCGGCGTGTTTGCGATGACCACGCCCTTCGAGTCAGGGCCGGCCGCCGAGATCGCACAGGGCCGGGCCATTCTCACCGCAGCCCATGAGGCCCGTGTGCCGCATTTGGTCTTCAGCTCCGTCGCAGGTGCCGACCAGGACACTGGCGTGCCGCACTTCGAGACCAAGGCAGTGATCGAACGGGAACTGGCCGCAGGAGGGGTGCCCTACACGATCTTGGGTCCCACCTATTTCTTCGACAACGCCCTCGGCGACGTGGATCGGATCCTCCAGGGGGTGCTCGATCTGCCGCTGCCCCCGGACCGCCCGCTGCAACAACTGGCACGCCCCGACCTGGGCGAGTTCACCGCCGCCGTCTTCGCCGCACCTGACACGTTCATCGGACAGCGCATCGAGCTCGCCGGCGACGCCCCCACGCCCGGTGACATGGCTGCCACGTTGAGCACGGCGCTCGGTCGGACCGTTCGCCACAACGAAGTGCAGCTCGACGAGATCGGCAACGACGACATGCGCGCGATGTGGGCGTTCCTGCGTGGCCACGGCTACCGCGTCGACGTGCCGGCGCTGCACGCCGCCCATCCCGATCTGCACTGGACGTCGTTCGCCGACTGGGCCGAGAGCACCTTCGCATCGGCACCATGACAGGTCGCCTTGTCCGCGGGGCGTCCGCCGCCCGCGGCAGCAGATGGAGAAGCGCCTGTCCGAGGCACTGGGAGAACAGGTCCGGCGGGAGTCCGGCCTCGGCGCCACCGCCGATGCGTTGGCGGTGGTCAACCCGGAGTGTCCGCATCCGCTGCCGGCGTTGCCGAACTCACCGGGGACCTGCTCAGCGGCCGGCCACAGGGCATGTGGCTGATCGTCCGCAAGGAACGACCCCATCCCCGGGCCCGGTTGAGGATCACCGACGCCTCTGGATTCAGCGGGAACACGGACCTGGACGAACGGCTGAGCGCAGGCCGCAGGTGCGCAGGCGTGCTCAGTCGAAGCGCAGATCGGAGAGCTGCTTCTTGGACAAGGTGAGGTCGTCCTCGGGCAGGGGATCGGTTGCTCTGGCGACCAGGATCGAGGCCATCTCCCGGCCCGCCCGGCGTATGCGCGCGGGCAGGCCCTCGGTGTGCGCGTCGCTGCCTGAACCCCAGTCCTCCGACGCCGCGTACACGCCGGTCGGGAGGACCACGGTCCGCAGGTAGGTGAAGAGCGGGCGCAGCGCGTGTTCCAGGACGAGAGAGTGACGGGGAGTGCCACCCGTCGCTCCGATCAGGACCGGCTTGCCCGTGAGGGCACCCGGATCGATCAGATCGAAGAAGGACTTGAACAGCCCGCTGTACGAGGCGCTGAACACCGGTGTCACGGTGACCAGGCCGTCGGCGCTCGTCACCGCTTCGATCGCGCCGGCCAGTTGCGGTGGGGGGAATCCGGTGACGAGGTTGTTGGCGATGGCGACAGCCAGGGGACGCAACTCGATGACATCCACGTCCGCCTTGTGGCCTTGATCGGCGAGCTCGTCGCGGACCGTGTCGGTGAGACGGTCCGCCAGCAGGCGGGTGGAGGAGGGGGTGCTCAGACCCGCGGATACGGCGACGAGCTTCATGCGGCGGTCATCCCTCCCGAAGCGGCTTCCGAAGCGGCTACCGGAGTGGCTTCCGCAGTCGCTGCGAGCAGGGACTGGTGGGTCGGCGCCTCCGGCGCGTCCGCGGGGCGGCCGACGGTGAACTCCTTGCGCAGTACTGGTACGACCTCCTCGCCGAGCATGTCGAGCTGCTCCAGGACGGTCTTCAGCGGCAGCCCGGCGTGGTCCATGAGGAACAGCTGGCGCTGGTAGTCGCCGGCGTACTCGCGGAAGGTGAGCGTCTTCTCGATGACCTGCTGCGGGGAGCCGACGGTCAGTGGGGTCTGGTCGGTGAAGTCCTCCAGCGAGGGCCCGTGGCCGTAGACCGGCGCGTTGTCGAAGTACGGCCGGAACTCCCGCACCGCGTCCTGCGAGTTGCGCCGCATGAACACCTGGCCGCCGAGCCCGACGATCGCCTGCTCGGGTGTGCCGTGGCCGTAGTGGGCGAAGCGGGTCCGGTACAGCTCGACCATGCGCTTGGTGTGGTCGGCGGGCCAGAAGATGTTGTTGTGGAAGAAGCCGTCGCCGTAGAAGGCGGCCAGCTCGGCGATCTCCGGTGAGCGGATCGAGCCGTGCCAGACGAACGGCGGTACGCCGTCCAGCGGCCGTGGCGTGGCGGTGAAGCTCTGGAGCGGGGTGCGGAACTTGCCCTCCCAGTCGACAACGTCCTCGCGCCACAGGCGGTGCAGCAGGCTGTAGTTCTCGATGGCGAGGTTGATGCCCTGGCGGATGTCCTGCCCGAACCAGGGGTAGACCGGGCCGGTGTTGCCGCGGCCCATCATCAGGTCGACGCGCCCGTCGGCCAGGTGCTGGAGCATCGCGTAGTCCTCGGCGATCTTCACCGGGTCGTTGGTGGTGATGAGGGTGGTGGCGGTGGAGAGGACCAGCTTGTCCGTCTTCGCCGCGATGTAGCCGAGCATCGTGGTCGGCGAGGACGGTACGAACGGCGGGTTGTGGTGCTCGCCGGTCGCGAAGACGTCCAGGCCGACCTCCTCGGCCTTCTGGGCGATGGCGACCATGGCCTTGATGCGCTCGTGCTCGGTCGGGGTCCGTCCCGTGGTGGGGTCCGGTGTGACGTCGCCGACGCTGAAGATCCCGAACTGCAAGGTTCCTCCGGTTATCGGGTGATTGAGTGGTTCTCGAACGGTAGGAGTTCACGGTGTGGCCGGTATGACCGTGCGCGCACGGGAAGTGGTCCCACAGCGTTCTTCCCGGGGTGCCCTGGTCATCGGGGAGGAGACGCTGAGTCCCGAGCCGTCAGGTGATGTGGCGCAGCAGCGCGGCGACCGCCGGGGGTGCCTCGCCGGGAGGCCGTACCACCATGATCTTCCAGGTCGGTGCGTGCCGGTCGAACCGGTACTGGGGCAGATCGGGGAAGCGGTCCGCGATCGACTTGGGCATGATGCAGACGCCCAGGTCGCCCCGGACCAGTTCGGCCGCCGCGCCGATGTCGTTCACCTCGAACGTCGTGCCACGGTCGACGCCCGCGGCCCGGAAGGCCCGGTCGACCGCGTAGCGGATGGCCCAGCCGGGTGTGAAGTCCACCAGGGGCAACCGGGCGATGTCGGCGAGCCGGACCTCGCCGTTCGGTGTGGCCCCGGCGAGCACCCGCCGGGGCGCCGCCAGCAGCACCATGTCCTCGCGGGACAGCAGCCGGGTCGCGAGCCCGCGCTGCTGCTGGCGGTCCAGCGCGACCACGGCCAGGTCCACCGTGCCGTCGCGCAGTGCCTGCCGGATGTCGGCGACGGCCGCCTGTCGCAGGTGCACGACCACGCCCGGATGTTCCGCACGCAGCGCGGCCAGGGCGTGGTGGAGTCCCGCCCACACCCCCTGCATCGTGCCGACCGTCACCCGCCCGCGCAGCTGCCCCCGTACGGCATCGACGGCCTCCCGTGCCAGCTCGGCGGCCCGGAGTGTCGCGCGTGCGGCGGGGACGAACGCCTCGCCGGCCGGGGTGAGGGCGACGCGGTGTGTGGTGCGGTCGAACAACGGGGTGCCCAGCTCGCGTTCGAGGGCGCGGACCGTGCTGGACACGGCGGACTGGACCACGTGCAGCCGCCGTGCCGCCGCCGTGAAACCGCCCGCGTCGGCCACCGCGACGACGACCTCCATCTGCCGCAGATCCATCATCCGCTCCCGGTCAAGCAGCGCCGGCTTCGATCTTCGCTGCATCGTATGCGGACGGCAGGGCTCACATGGGCGGGGACAGTGGTCGTAGGCCGTCGGTCAGGCACGCACCAGCGGTGTGTCGACCAGATGCTCGGCCAGGAACCACGCCTGCCGTTCGCCGGTCCGGATCACCTGGGAGACCAGCAGGTCGATGGTGCCGTCGTCACCGCACTCGGCGGTCCGTGCGGTGGCGTCGTGGGCGTCGATGAGAATGGTCTCGTGGGCCTCCAGCAGCCGGGACAGCATGGCCGGCACCTCCTCCACCCCGTCCGGGGGCCGCGGGATCGACGTGATCTCGGCGACGTGCCGCGGATCTCCCACCGCCACGCCGCCCAGCGACTGGACGCGTTCGGCGATGGTGTCGATGATCTCCAGCTGTTCGCCTGCGTGCTTGTCCAGGACCAGGTGCAGCTGGTAGAAGGTGGCGCCGCGCATCAGCCAGTGGTGCTTCTTGTAGAGGCCGTAGAGGATCTGCGTGTCCGCGAGGACCTTGTTCAGGCGCTGGCAGGAGTACATCCGCGCCTCGTAGGACAGGGCGACCGGGAACTGCTTGACGGTCCCGAACTCCTGGATGACCTCGCCCTTCTGGTGCAGCCAGGGCTGGCTGCTGTGGGCGGATGGGGGGTTGGTGGTCATGGTCCGCCTCCTGCGGTGCTCTGTTGTTCGTACTCCGGTGACGCTAGGTGCCTGGTCGAGGCATGGCTTGACCCGCAGTGCATGTGGTGGTGCCTGCCGGCGCACTGAGTCCGGTGCTCGTGACGGGTGTTCACTCTCGGACAAGCCTCCGTGCGCCGGCGGACTCGGGCGGTTCTCCGGCAGCTCTAGCGTCGGTGGGACGGCCCAAGGCCGGAGTGCCGGCGGAACAAGGAGAGGCATGAGTACGGACGAGCAGGCGGACGTGGTGGTCGTCGGGCTGGGGCCGGGCGGCGAGTACGCGGGCGGGGAGGTGTCGTACGGGCTGAACGTGGCCGTCCATGCGGAGGTACCCGTCGACCGGCTTCGGCACATGATCTGCACCTGTCCCACCTTCCACCGGACGATCGAGGCGGCCCCGGGAGCCCTCCGCTGAACCGCGTCCCGACCCTGCGGGCGGACCCGGGCGCCAAGCGGCGGCGCACCATGGTGGGCCGCAACCCCGGCGAGCCGCACCGGTCCGCCACCTCGCTGGAGCTGTTCTTCGACCTGTGCTTCGTGGTCGCGGTGGCGCAGGCGTCCACGAGCCTGCGCGGGGCTCTGACGGAAGGGGACTACGCCGGCGGTGCCCTGCGCTTCTCGCTGGTCTTCTTCACCATCTGGTGGGCGTGGATGAACTTCACCTGGTTCGCCTCCGCCTACGACCCGGACGACGTCCCGTACCGGCTGACGGTGCTGGTACAGATCACGGGATCGCTCGTCCTCGCCGCCGGCGTGCGCCGCGCGTTCGAGGACGGGGATCTGTACGTCATCACGCTCGGGTACGTCGTGCTGCGGACGGCGCTGGCCGCGCTGTGGTTGCGTGCCGCGCTGTCCGATCCCGTTCGGCGGAGCACCACGCTGCGCTTCGCCGTCGGGGTATCGGTCTGCCAGCTCGGCTGGGTGGGCCTGCTCCTCGTTCCCGTGCCGGCGCGGCTGCCCGGCATCGTGGTGATGATCCTGGCCGAGGTGGCCGTCCCCGTGTGGGCGCAGTCCGCCGGGATGACGCCCTGGCATCCGCATCACATCGCCGAGCGCTACGAACTGTTCACCCTCATCGTCCTCGGCGAGTCCGTCGCGGCCGCCACCGTCGCCGTACGCAGCGCTTTCGACCGGCATCACGGCACCGGTTCGCTGTATGTGCTGGCGGCCGGCGGACTGCTCATGGCCTACGCCATGTGGTGGCTGTACTTCGCCCGGCCCGCGCACACGCTGCTCGCCACGACGCACCAGGCCCACCGCAGGAGATTCCCCTGGGCCTATGGCCACTACCTGATCTTCGCCTCGGCGACCGCCGAGGGCGCCGGCCTCGCCGCGTACGCCGATCACGTCACACGACACACCGGGACCTCACCCACTGCGGCCGGCGCCGCGGTCACCGGACCGGCGGCCGTCTTCCTGATCACGGTCTGGATGGTGCACCTGCGGCCACACCAACGGCGCGTGGCCGAACGCATTCTGTTTCCCCTCGCCGCGGCCGGTGTCCTGGCGGCCGCCTGGTCCCCGGCACCCGCGCTCGTCGCCGGTGTGGTTCTGGCGAGCCTGGTCGCGGTGGTCACGCGGCGTGGGTCTCGCGCAGGGCGTTGAGCATCACGAAGTCGTGGATGATGCCCTGGAAGCGCACGGCGGTGACCGGGAACCGGCCTCGCGCAGCTTGTTGGCGTAGGCCGGCGGTCATGTCGCCGCCGACGGAGTCGCCGGCCACCGCCGGCCGGGAGCCGTCCAGGCCCTTGGCAGCGCCCTGCTCGACGACCCAGGTCGCGACCGTGCAGTTCTGCTCGATGGCGACCGGGTAGCGGACCTCGGGGGACAGGTCGTACTCGGGGAACACCACGGCGGCGTTCGCGCCTACGGCGAGTTCGCGCACCAGGCGGTGATCCACTCCTCGTCGATCTGCACCTCGTCGACCGCCTCGCGGCCCTCCGCCGGGGCAGGTCGAAGAGGTAGGGCGGGTTGGCGGTGGCATCAGACCCGGGGATCTGACGAGTCGTCGATCGCCACGCCAGGCCGCTGACGTGACGGCGATTGTCCACGAGCGCACCGGAGTTGTCCTCAGAGTGCACGGACAGGCAGTGCGCTGTCGGAACGCATCCAGTGCACTGCCGGGACAAAGGGACGCTTTGGCTCGAAATAGCCTGGCGGTGCAGCAGCCGAGGTGCCGGGTCAGGGCCTGTGCAGTGCACGGTAGCCCGCCCCGGAATGCGAACCCGTCGCTGTCGACGCACATGGAAGTCGATGCAGATGCATTCGACGTCGTTCATCCCGCAGGAGGTTGTCGAAAGGTGTCCACGATGCCGGTCGGTGGGCTGGTTCCCCGCGCCACCGACAATGCCGCGGACCTGGTCGTCCGCAACGCGAAGATCCACACCGGAGACCCGGTCCGCCCGCAGGCCGAGGCGATCGCCATCCGCGACGGTGTCATCACGGTCGTCGGCGACGACAACGACGTCGCACCCCACGTCGGCCCGGACACGAAGGTGGTCGACGCACTCGGCCGCCGGATGGTCCCCGGCCTCAACGACGCGCATCTGCATGTCATCCGGGGCGGTCTCAACTACGTACTGGAGCTGCGCTGGGACGGCGTCCCCACCCTGCGTCAGGGCCTGGCGATGCTGCGCGAGCAGGCGGCACGCACGCCCAAGGGGCAGTGGGTGCGGGTGGTGGGCGGATGGTCGGCCGAGCAGTTCGCCGAACGGCGGCTGCCGACCGTCGCCGAGCTGAACGCCGCCGCGCCGGACACCCCGGTGTTCGTCCTGCACCTGTACCAGGCGGCGGTGCTCAACCGGGCGGCTCTCAAGGCCGCCGGATTCACCCGGGACACGCCCGACCCCAAGGGCGGCCAGATCGTACGGGGCAGGGACGGCGAGCCCACGGGCATGCTGCTGGCCGCCCCCAGCGCCCTCATCCTCTACTCGACCCTGGCCAAGGCCCCGGTGCTGGACGAGGAGCACAGGGAGACCTCGACCCGGTATTTCCTGCGGGAACTGAACAGGTTCGGCCTCACGTCGGCGATCGACGCGGCCGGAGGGTTCCAGAACTTCCCCGAGAACTACAGCACGGTCGTCGAACTGGCGAAGGCCGGTCAGCTGTCGCTGCGCATCGCCTATCACCTCTTCCCGCAGACCGCCGGTCAGGAGATCGACGATCTCACCCGCTGGATCGAAATGGCCCGGCCCGAGGACGGGGACGAATGGCTGCGCCTCAACGGTGCGGGCGAGAATCTGACATGGGCGGCGGCGGATTTCGAGAACTTCGCCCAGCCGCGCCCCGAACACGGCGACTACGAGCCGGAGTTCGAGAAGGCGGTGCGTCTTCTCATGGAGCACGGCTGGGGATTCCGGCTGCACGCCACCTATGACGAGACGATCCGCCGGGACCTGGCGGTGTTCGAGAAGCTCGCCGCGGAAGGGCTGTTCCCGGCCGGCAACCGGTGGCTGTTCGACCATGCGGAGACCGTCTCCGCGGACAGCCTCGACCGCATCGCCGCCCTCGGCGGCGCCATGTCCGTGCAGAACCGGCTGTCCTTCCAGGGCGAGGCGTTCGTACGCCGCTACGGTCCCGGTGCCGCCGCGGACGCCCCGCCGATCCGGGCCATGCTGGAACGCGGACTGACCGTCGGCGCCGGCACCGACGCGACCCGGGTCTCCACCTACAACCCGTGGGTCGCCCTGCACTGGCTCATCACCGGCCGCACCGTGGGTGACCTGGTCGTCCGCCCGCCGCACAACCGGGTCGACCGCCGCACCGCGCTGGCCATGTTCACCGAGGCGGGTGCCGCGCTGACCGGGGAGGAGGGCGTCAAGGGCGTCCTGCGCCCGGGCTTCCTCGGTGACCTGGCAGTCCTGTCCGAGGACTACTTCACCGTGCCCGAGCCGGACATCGCGCACATCGAGGCCCTGCTGACGGTCGTCGGTGGCCGGATCGTCTACGCCGCCGAAGAGTACGAGGGCCTGGACGAGGAGCTGCCGCCGGTCAGCCCCGACTGGAGCCCGGTGGCACACTTCGGCGGCTACCAGGCCACGCCCGGTACGGGTCTGTCGGGCGCCCGACAGGCCGAACTGCTCGGCCAGGCCGTCACCGAGTCGGAGCAGCACCGCCAGTGGCGCGCCCGACGCGGCCTGGCCCCGGAGACAGCGAGCACGTTCTTCGACCCCTGCTTCTCCCTCTGATCTCCCGGGAGGGGCCCGGTCACGAGCCGCCCCTCCCGGGACACCACCCCACCTCGCGCCGCCACCGCGCGGTTGCGCTCGACAGCGGACACCCGTCCGCGATCACCACACACCTGGAAAGGCCCTGTCATGGTCAACATCTCCGAGGTCACCGCGGCCCCCAGCCCCGACCTGCTCACCCCGGACAACTGCGCGGTGCTCTTCATCGACCACCAGCCGCAGATGTTCTTCGGCACCGGCAGCGGCGACCGCACCGCGATCATCAACTCGACCGTCGGCCTGGCGAAGTCCGCCAGGGTGTTCGACGTGCCGGTCGTGCTGACCACTGTGGCCGCCGAGTCCTTCTCCGGCCCGATCCTGCCGCAGCTCGCCGAGGTCTTCCCCGACCAGAAGATCATCGACCGCTCCACGATGAACGCCTGGGAGGACGTCGACTTCGTCGAGGCGGTCAAGGCCACCGGTCGTAAGAAGCTGGTCTTCGCCGGCCTGTGGACCGAGGTCTGCATCGTCCTGCCGGTGCTCTCCGCCATTGCCCAGGGCTACGAGGTCTACGTCGTCACCGACGCGTCCGGCGGCGTCAGCCCGCAGGCCCACGAGCACGCCATCCAGCGCATGGTCCAGGCGGGCGCGGTGCCGGTGACCTGGGTGCAGGTGCTGCTGGAGCTGCAGCGTGACTGGGCCCGCACCGAGACGTACGCCGCCGTGGGCGACGTGGTCAAGGAGCACGGCGGCGCCTACGGCCTCGGGATGGTCTACGCGCAGGCCGTCATCGGGGCCCACGCCGCCGGCTGATTCCCGGTCCTTCGCAGAGCAGTCAAGGACGGAGTCAGGAACAGGCAGGAAGAGATGAACGCTGGACTGTTGGTCCTCCGGCTGGTGGCGGGACTTCTCATCGCCGGCCACGGAGTTCAGAAGGTGAGTTTCCGGCTCGGGGGCCATGGCCTGGCGGGCGGAACCGAGGAGTTCCGCCACGACGGGTTCCGCGGCGGCCGGCTGACCGCGATCGTCGCGGGAGCCAGTCAGATCGGGGCCGGCCTGTTCCTGACCGCCGGACTGCTCACGCCTCTGGCCGCGATGGCGGCCATGGGTGTGATGACGGTCGCGGGCACCGTCAAATGGCCCAAGGGCCTGTGGGTGCAGAACGACGGCTACGAATACCCGATGGTCCTCGTCGTCGTCTCCGCGGCACTGGCCCTCACCGGGCCCGGCGGGTGGTCGCTCGACCGGGCGCTGGGCGTCACGCCCTGGCCGCTCTGGGTCGTCCTCCCCGCGATCGTGGCCGGCCCGGTGAGCGGACTGCTCACCCGCGTGATGCTGCACCGCCCGTCCGACGAATCGGAAAGGAAGCAGTATGCGCAGGCTGCTGAGTGACGCGGTCAGCACACTCGTACCACCCCGACAGGACCGCCACGGCCCGCTGCCTCCCCTGATGCTGACGCTGACGGTGGTCACCGGTCTGGTCGACGCGGTGAGCTATCTGGCGCTCGGGCACGTCTTCGTCGCCAACATGACCGGCAACGTGGTGTTCCTGGGGTTCGCGCTGGTAGGCGCCGCGAACCTCTCCGCGCTCGCCTCCGTCGTCGCGCTGGCGGCGTTCCTCGTCGGCGCGCTCGCCGGAGGCAGGCTCGGCACCCGGTTCGCGACGCACCGCGGAAACCTGCTGAAGACGGCCACCACCGTGCAGACGGTCCTGGTCGCCGTCACCGTGGCCGCCGCCGCGGTCACCGACGGGCGGGTCACCACCGGGGTCCAGTACACCCTGATCGTGTTCCTCGGGATCGCCATGGGGCTGCAGAACGCGGTCGCCCGACGCCTCGGCGTCCCGGACCTCACCACGACCGTACTCACCCTGACCCTGACCGGGCTGGCCGCGGACTCCACCCCCGCCGGCGGTGCGGCGCCACGGCCCGGCCGCCGGATCCTGTCCGTGCTGGCGATGCTCCTCGGCGCCTTCGTCGGAGCCCAACTGGTCCTGCACGGCCACCTCGTGCTCACCCTCGGCCTGGCCCTGCTGCTCCTGGCGGTCACCTCGGTGACCACCCACCGCCTTTCGGCCGGCGACCCGGCCTGGACGAGGCCACCGTCCTGAGAGCAGGGACCGCCTGCCCCACGGGAATGCACCGGATACGCCTGAGCCCCCCTGATCCAGGGGGGCTCAGGCGTATCCGTGTCCCCTCTCAGGGACGCGGAATGTTGCGCAGGTTGGCCCGGGCCAGGTGGACCATGCGGCCGACGCCCCCGCTCAGCACCGTCCGGCTCGCCGACAGCGCGAAGCCACTGATCTGCTCGGTGGTGATCTTCGGGGGGACGGCCAGCGCGGCGGGATCGGTGACGACGTCGACCAGCGCGGGCCCCTCGTGGGTGAAGGCCTCGCGCAAGGCGTCGCGCACGTCGCCGGGCTTCTCCACCCGGATGCCGCGCGCCCCGGCCGCCGTGGCGATGGCCGCGTAGTCGGTGTGCGGGTAGGTCGTGGCGTGCGGCGGCAGGCCGTCGACCATCATCTCCAGATCGACCATGCCCAACGAGGAGTTGTTGAAGACGACCACCTTCACCGGCAGGCCGTACTGGACGAGGGTCAGGAAGTCGCCCATCAGCATGGAGAACCCGCCGTCGCCGGAGAGGGAGACGACCTGTCGGCCGCGGTCGAGGAACTGGGCGCCGATGGCCTGGGGCAGTGCGTTGGCCATCGACCCGTGCACGAACGAACCGAGGATCCGGCGGCGGCCGTTCGGTGTCAGGTAACGGGCCGCCCACACACAGCACATCCCGGTGTCCACGGTGAACACCGCGTCGTCGGCGGCCTCTTCATCGAGGACCGCGGCCACGTACTCGGGGTGGATCGGCGTGTGCTTCTCGACGTTGCGGGTGTAGGCGTGCACGGCGCCCTCGAGGGCGTGCGCGTGCCGCTCCAGCATGCGGTCGAGGAAGCGTCGCGAGGTCTTCTCCTGCACCGCTGGGGTCAGGCACCGCAGGGTCTCGCGTACGTCTCCCCAGACGGCGAAGTCGAGTCGGGTGCGCCGACCCAGCCGTTCCGGCTGGACGTCGACCTGCACGGTCCGCACGTGGCGGGGCAGGAAGTCGGTGTACGGGAAGTCCGTGCCGAGGAGCAGCAGCAGGTCGCACTCGTGCATGGCCTCGTACGCGGCGCCGTAGCCGAGCAGGCCGGACATGCCGACGTCGTACGGGTTGTCGTACTGGATGTGCTCCTTGCCGCGCAGCGCATGCCCGACCGGTGCCTTGACCTTCTCGGCGAAGGCCATCACCTCGGCGTGGGCGCCGGCGACGCCCCGGCCGCAGAACACCATGACGCGCTCGGCGCCGTCCACGATTTCCGTGAGCCGGGCGATCTCCTGATCGCTCGGGCGGATGGCGGGCACGTCCAGGGGCATGGCGAGTTCGGGTGCCGAGTCCGGGGAGTCCTCGGCGGCGGTGTCGCCGGAGAGCGCCACGACCGAGACGCCGCGTCGGCCGACGGCGTGCTGGATCGCCGTCTGCACCACGCGCGGCATCTGGCGGGGTGAGGAGATCAGCTCCGAGTAGTGGCTGCACTCGGCGAACAGCCGGTCGGGGTGGGTCTCCTGGAAGTAGCCGGTGCCGATCTCGCCGCTGGGTATGTGGGCGGCCAGCGCGAGTACGGGCGCCATCGAGCGGTGGGCGTCGTACAGGCCGTTGATCAGGTGGAGGTTGCCCGGTCCGCAGGAGCCCGCGCAGGCCGCGAGCCGACCGGTGAGCTGGGCCTCCGCGCCGGCGGCGAACGCCGCGACCTCCTCGTGGCGGACCTGGACCCACTCCACCGCGTCGTGCCGTCTGACCGCGTCGACGACCGGGTTCAGGCTGTCCCCGACCACGCCGTACATGCGGCGTACACCGGCACGGGCCATGAGGTCGACGTACTGTTCGGCAATGGTCTGCTTGGCCATGGCGCTCCTCGGATTCCGGTTTTGCCGTGGGCGCCGCCGCGCGAGGGCTCAGCGGGCCCGCTTCGCACGCGGATCACGTTAGCGAGACGGCAGAGCCGCGGTTGTCCGTCCGTGCACATGGTCCGTTCAGGCAGTGCACCGATCCCTGGCCACGATGTGGCCGGCACGATCCGCCCCCGCTGTCGGGTGAACGGGCCCGTCTCGACGACGGCTGCGGTGTCCTGCCGGACCGACGGGTCGATGGGCTCTGCGGCCTCGCCCCGCAACGCGATGTTGCTCAGCCCGTCGCACAGTCGGACCGAGTCGTCCAGCGCCGCGGACGGAGTCACCACCGCGGGCAGTGGACCGATGGTCGCGGTGACCTCGGCGGCCCCGTCCTCGGCCCGGTAGCGGTCCTCCCCGAGGACGACCGCAGCGCCTCTCCCGGGTAGTGCGCCCCGTCCTGCGCGAGCGCCGGCCACTCCCGGCCCGCGACGGCTTCCTCCGTGGAGAGCCGGGCCGGCAGGGTGTACGGAGCCGCAGGGAGGTCCGGCAGATCCGCGGCCGACCAGGCGCCCACGACACCGGGAACGTCATTGCCGAGATCTATGCCGCAGTGCCGCTTGATTCCGTTGAGCTCGGCGGTTCGGTCGCATGGTGACTGTGGCGTTCCGCCTCCGTGTAACCGCCCCATACGCCGTAAGGCTCGCGAGAGGCCTGGGCGAAGAGAGCACAGGGAGAGCTGACCGGGCAGGTCCGGCAGATCGCACGTGCCGCCGCTTCGCGCCGCCGGCGTGCAGGGCCCCGCTCACCGTGGGGCGAGAAGAAAACGGAACTGTCCATGCCGCGGCACGCGGCGTCGGCTTGCCACTTCCATATGTCAAGAATGGGTTTGGTCCGTATCTTCACGAAAACCTCCGTTCGATGATCCCCTTTGTCGTTCGTTTCGCGGCACCGGTCCCCTGCCCGTTCGGCAAGGGGGCTTCAGCCGCAGGACCTGGGTGGCGGCGAAGGGCATCAGGTCGTCGTGCCGGTCCGGTAGGGCGATCACCAGGGCGCTGTCCGGCAGGGCGCGACGCACGCCGGTCAGCATCCGCACCGCCGTAGGCGCGTCGAGGCCGGCCGTCGGCTCGTCGAGCAGGAGGACCGCCGGTGTCCGCAGGACCGCTCTCGCGATCACCAGGCGGCGTCGCTGGCCCTGTGAGAGCGCATGGCCCAGGGGGCCCGTCGGGGTGTCGAGAGGCAACCGCTCCAAGGCCGCGGCCGCCAGGGCGGCCCGAAGCGTGTCGTCGTCCGCGTCCGGGGCGGCCTGCCGGAGGATCTCGGCGACGGTCGCGTCGGCGATCCAGTCCTCCGCTTCCACGAGGGTGAGGGAATCGGCGATCGCATGGGCGGGCAGGGACTCGACGGGGACGCCGTCGAGCAGCACCGACCGGGGAGCGGCGGGGGAGATGCGCCCCGCCAGAGTCTCCAACAGGGTGCTTTTGCCGCTGCCGTTGGGTCCGGTGACCATGACGACGCTGCCGGGCTCGATCACCGCGGACCACCGGGTGCGGTCGTCGCCGACACCCACGGGCAGGTGGCGGGCCACCAGGGGCGCTCCTGCCGCGCCCGCGAGCGGCGACTTCGACGGGGACGTGGTCGACGGCTCGTCCGGGAGTGCGCGGTTCGCCAGGCCTGTGAGCCGCAGGGCGGCGTCGGTGGCCAGACCGTGGTCGCGGAGCACCTGAGGGAGTGTCTCCACCAACTCGTAAGCGGCCGCGACCAGCAGCACCTCGCCGATGGCGTCGGCAGCCGGTTGCGTGAAGACAGGACCGGACAGAGCCAGGACCAGGACCGCCGTCTGGCCGGCCACGGCCGACAACCGCAGCAGCAGCTTGGACCGGCGCATCAGCGACTCCGCCGCGGTCTCGGCCCGCCGGGCTCGGCCGACCGCGTGCGCGACCTGATCGCGGACCAGGTCGACCGCCTCCAGGCAGCGCAGTTCCGGAAGAGCCGAGCGCGCGCTGAGCAGCGCGGTGCGTGCAGCGGCCCAGGCTTCTGCGGCCGTCCGCTGATGGCCGCGGGTCCGCCGCTCGGCGGTCACTGCCGTGGCTGCGGAGAGCGCGAGCAGCAGCAGTTCGCTCGCACCTGACGGCGGACTCGCCACCGTCAGCAGAGTGACGACGACGGTGGCGGTCAGGCCGATCCCGGCCAGCGGCGGGGCGACCTGGCCGGCCATCCCGCCCACCGCGCCGACGTCGCTGGTGAGTCGGGCCATCAGGGCGCCGTCACGGTGTTTGCGCAGTTCGCGTGCCGGCACGGTGGTCGCGGCGCGGACCAGCCGTGAGCGCAGCGAGACGGTCGCACCGAGCAGAGCGCCATGGCTGACCAGGCGCTCCGAGTAGCGCAGACCGGTGCGGCCCAGGGCCAGAGCGCGGACGGTCCCCGAGGGATACATCCAGGACCAAGTGGTGTTCGCCTGTGCGGTGACCACCGCGCAGGAGGTCAGGAACCAGCCGGAAACCCCCAGCAGACCGGCGGCACACAGTTCGGCGGTCCCGGCGAGCACCGCCGCGAACAGCAGGTCGCGGCGTGCCCGGTGGTCCGCCGCAGTCCACAGCAGCCTGAACGCGGTCACAGCGTCTCCCCGATCCGGGACACCCGTCCCTGGCTCAACCGCACGATGTCGTCGGCGATGTCGAGGAGTGCCGGGCTGTGTGTCGTCAGCAGCACGGTGCGGGTGCGCGCGAGTGTCCGGATGGCGGCGATGATCCGGGCCTCCCCGTCCGGGTCCAGATGGGCGGTGGGTTCGTCCAGGCACAGCAGTGGTGTGTCGTGGAGCAGTGCCCGGACCAGCACCAGTTGCTGCATCTGTCCGGAGGACAGCCCCCAGCCGCGTTCACCGATCGGGGTCGCCAACCCCTGGGGGAGCGCGGCCAGCAGGTCCTCGAAGCCCAGTGCCGCGAACGCCGCGGTCAGGTGCTCGTCGTCGGCGCCGCGCCGCGCCAGCAGCAGGTTGTCGCGCAATGTGCCCGGGAGGAGGTAGGAGGGCTGTCCGGCCCATGCCGTCATGGCCGGTGAGGCGGGCAGGGTCGCGGAACCGATGGTGTGCAGGCACCGCCCGCGGTCCGGTTCGCGCAGACCTGCCGCCACGGAGAGCAGCGTGGTCTTTCCGGCGCCGCTGGGCCCGTTGACGGCCACGATGGAACCCGGCCGCACGGACAGGGTGACGTCGGTCAGGGCCGCGTCGTCGCGATCCGGGTACCGGACCGTCACCTCGTCCAGGAGCACACCGGCCGGGCTCGGCGGGCGCACGGCGTGCACGCGGGTCGGCGGGCCGCCGGCCGGTGTGACGGCGGTCCGGTCGATGATGTCCGCGATCAGCTCGGCCGCCGCGGAGGCCTCGGCACGGGCGTGATAGCCGCGGGCCAGTTCCCGGGCGGGGGCGAAGTACGCCGGGGTCAGGACGAGGACGAACAGCGCGGTGCCCAGGCTCATGGTGGACGGGACCACCGGCAGGTCGAGGTAGCCCAGCAGGGCGAGCCCGCAGTACGTGGCGACGACAGCCATGGCCACGGTGATGAGGAGCTCGATCCAGGCGGTCGAGAGGAAGGCGACCCGCAGTACGGCGTTGGTGCGCCTGGCCAGTTCCCTGTCGGCTGCCTCGGTCGCGCGTACCGCTTCCGCACCGGCTCCGAGGCCGACGAGCGTGGGCAGTCCGCGCAACTGGTCCAGCAGATGGGTGCTCAGCCTCCGGGTCGCGCTGAGCTGGGCGTGCACGGCGGCACGGGTGCCCATGCCGATCACCTTCAGGTTGAACGGCAACAGAGGGGTGGCCAGCACCAGCATCAGCGCGACGGCCCAACTGCCCACCAGGACAGCGGCCAGGATGACGCCGCTGCCCAGCAGCATCGCCCGCCGAGCCGGGACGTACGTCGTCAGCCATGGGCTCAGCCGACCCACCTCGCTGTCCAGCGCCTCACCGAGAGCGGCGTCGGACACCTCCGCGGCGGGCGTACCCGTGGACGGGAGTGCGGCCAGGAGAAGGCGAGCGCGCAGGTGATCCTGAACGGCGGCCGCCCCGTCCTCGGCGACCCGGTCGGCCGCCGCGAGCAGAACCGCGCGCAGCAGCAGCCCGACGGCGACCAGAGCCGCACCGGAGAGCACCGGAGCCAGGGCCACGCCCCCGTGCGGGGCCCGCAGCGCGGCCTGCGCCGTCCAGCCCAGCCCCGCCGCCCACAGCACATGACCCGCGGCCGCCAGCCCGCGCAGGGTGCCGGCTCGCCGGAACGCGGGTTCGCCGACCGCCGCCCATGCGGTGAGCAGTTCCGCCGCCCGCTGCTGCCCTTCGTCGTCCCGGCCGAGGCGGTCGAGACGGTCGGGGATGTCGGTCACTGTCACTGTTCGGCTGCCTGGAGGTCGAACTCGCCGACGGCCGCCGAGCGGCGGTCGGACCGGATCCACACGGCCAGCGCGGTCAACGCGAACACAACGACACCGACCGGGCCGATCCACACCCGCACGCCACCGAAGGCGTCCTGCGAGACGGCGGCCACCGCAACGGCCAGAAGGGTCAGGAGTACGCGCCGGGCGACAACGACCGCCCACGGACCGTCGCCTGCGACCGGGACCACCGCCGCGGGCTGCCCTGTGGCAGCCGCGGTGTCGGACGGGTGGTCGGCCGCGCCGGTGGTGGCCGGTGGCTGGGCGAACTTTCCGCGGAAGACCCACCACGCGTAGATGTTGTAGGTCAGGACGACCGGCATGCACCCGCCCACCCCGATGAGCAGGAACAGCTGCGACCCGTGCGGGCTGGCGGCCGCGTGCACGGTCAGGTCGGGCGGGACGACGACGGGTGCCGTGGCGGCGACGAGCGCGAGCAGGCCCGCGGCCTCCGTACCGGCCACGGCGGCGAACGGACGCCAGTCGGGCCGGCGGCCGAAGCCGTACCAGGCGATCGCCGCGCAGACCACGGCCACCGCCACCGCGAGGCCGAACAGGGTCGCGCGGAGCGGCTCGTCGAAGCGCAGGTGCTGCGGGTCGGCGAGCGGGAGCCCGAATCCCAGGACCAGACCGGCCACCGCGACCGCCAGGATCAGCGGTCGCCCCAGCCGGCCCGCTCGCTCGTGGGCGGTCCCCGTGGTCTTGTCCTGCAGCCATGCGGCACCCGCCAGCAGATACACGGCCACCAGCCCCAGGGCGCACAGCACGCTGTAGGGCGTCAGCCAGTCCCAGGTGCCCCCGGAGAACACCCCACCGCGGTGGGGCAGTCCGGACAGTACGGCCCCGATCACGAGGCCCTGGCACAACGTGGCCACCAGCGATGCGAGCCCGAAGACGAGGCCCCAGCCGCGCCGGTAGCCGGAGGCGGCGCTCTGCAGCTCGATGGCCGTGCCGCGCAGCACGATGGCGAGCAGCATGAGGATGAGCGGCAGGTAGAGGCCGGGCAGCACGGTGGCGTAGACACCGGGCAGGCCCGCCCACAGCACCACACCCGCCAGGATGATCCAGCTCTCGTTGGCGTCCCAGGCGGTCGCGATCAGCTCGTTGTACTCCTTGCGCCGCCGGTCGTCGCGGTCGAACAGGCTCAGGATGCCGATGCCCAGGTCGTAGCCGTCGAGCAGGACGTAGGCGCCGAGTGCGAGCAGGACCAAGGCGTATGACGCGTACTCAAGCATGGCTGGTCTCCGAGGGGTGGACGGCGGTGCCGGTGTCGGCGACCAGGTGCTCGGGGCCGGTCCGCACCGTGCGGACGATGTAGCGGATCCACAGCCCGAGCAACAGCGCGTAGACGGCGACGAACCCGATGAGGCCGGCGACCGCCGCGCCGGGGGAGAGGTGGGAGACGGCGTCGCTGGTGCGGATCAGGCCGTAGACCACCCAGGGCTGCCGGCCGGTCTCCGCTGTGATCCAGCCGCCGCTGATGGCCACGACACCGGCGGGAGCCATCCAGACCATCAGCCGGTGGAACCGCCGAGCGGTGTACAGCCTTCCGCGCAGCCGCAGCACCAATCCGGCGAAGGTCATGCCGAACATCGCCAGGGCGGTGAAGTACATCGCCCGGAAGCCGTAGAAGGCGGACCACATGTTGGGGCGGTCGTTCGCGGGTGTTTGCAGCAGTCCGGGGACGTGTGCCCTTCCGGACAGGTCCTTGCCGATGACGGCGCCCAGGTGAGGGATCTCGACGTGGAACGTGTTCTCGCCCTTGTCCGTGTCGGGCACCACGAGCAGGTTGTAGCCGTTGTTGTCGGTTTTCCAGTTGCCTTCGAAGGCCTGGAGTTTCGCGGGCTGGTGGACACCCATGAACGCGGCGGTGGCGTCGCCCACGTACAGCTGTACCGGCATCAGGACGGCCAGTACTCCCAGGGCGATGGACAGGGTGCGGCGTGCGAAGGGCAGTGCTCGCTGCTTGACGAGGTACCAGGCGGCGATCCCGCCGATGAACCAACTGGCGCTGATGAGTACCGCGAGCAGGATGTGCGGGTACCGGTAGGCGAACGCCGGGTTGAACAGCACGTGCCACCAGTTGCTCGCCCGGAACTGGCCGTCGACCTCGGTGAAGCCGGCGGGGTCCTGCATCCAGCTGTTGGCGGACAGGATCCACGTCGTGGACAGCAGGGTGCCGACGACGAGCATCCAGCAGGCCAACGCCATGGTCCGTGGGCGTACCCGGCCGTCGCCGTACAGCATGATTCCTATGAACCCGGCCTCCAGGAAGAAGGCCGTGATGACCTCCATTCCGATCGTGACACCGAGGATCGGACCGACCGCGTGCGCGTATCGTCCCCAGTTGAGGCCGAACTCGAAAGTCATCACGGTACCGGCGACCACACCGAGACCGAACCCGACCGCGAATATCTTCTTCCAGAAACGGAAGATCTGAAGGTACAGCGGATTCCCGGTCCTGAGGTGGACCGTGTACATCACGGCCAGGAAGACGGAGAGTCCGACGGTCAGTGCGGGAAAGCTCATGTGGAAGACGGCGGTGATGGCGAACTGCCATCGTGAGATCTCCACCACTGCGGGCGATGCCATGGTGTTTCCCCTTGGTCGAACGAGTCCTGAGGGCACCGTAGGACCGGTGGGCGGGCGTCCCTTGTCTCTCGGCGCATGGCACGTGTTCCCGCAGCGCAATGCGCTCAGGGGCCACAGGCGGTGCGCTCTCGGTCAACCGGATTTCACCGATGACTCCTATGGTTCCCATCGTTTATGCCCGCACGGCTCCGGCAGGGACCAGCATGAGCGCTGCACCGTCACCGAAAGACCGCCCACGACCCTATTCGGCCTGGGCCCCGTTCGCGGCGCGTGTCTTCCGCGCGCTGTGGATCGCGCAACTCGTCTCCAACATCGGCAGCTGGATGCAGACCGTCGGCGCACAGTGGCTGCTGGTCGGGCACAACGCCGCGCTGGTGACGCTTGTCCAGACCGCCTCCAGCCTCCCCGTCGTACTGCTGGCCCTGCCCTCGGGCGTGCTGGCCGACCGCTACGACCGTCGCGGGGTGCTGCTGGCCGCGCAGTTCGCCATGCTCGGCGTCTCCACCGGGCTGACGGTGCTCGCGTTCGCGGACGAACTCACTCCGGGGCTGCTGCTCGGCCTCACCTTCCTGCTGGGATGCGGCACCGCTCTGATGGGCCCCGCCTGGCAGGCGATCCAGCCCGAGCTCGTGGAGCGCAGCCAGTTGGGACAGGCGGCCGCGCTCGGCGCCGTGAACATGAACCTGGCCCGAGCCCTTGGCCCCGCGCTCGGCGGAGCGGTGGTCGCGGCGGCGGGCGCGGGCTGGGTCTTCGCCTTCAACGCCGCGTCCTACCTCGGCATCGCCGCCGTCCTCACGGTCTGGCGGCGACCGCCGCCCCAGGCGCCCGCAGCCCAGAACGAGAAGCTCCTGACGGCCCTCCACGCCGGCCGCCGCTACGTGTGGTACGCGCCCGGCGTCCGTCGAGTCCTGTTGCGTACGGTGCTGTTCGTACCCGGTGGCGGCGCGCTGTGGTCGCTGCTTCCCCTGGTCGCGAGCCGTTCCCTGGGCCTGGGTTCGGGAGGGTACGGGCTGCTGCTCGCCGCGGTCGGTGTCGGTGCCGTCGGCGGGGCCTTCGTGTTGCCCGCCGTCCGCCGGGCTCTCGGCGCCAACGGCACGCTCGCCGCGGGCGCCGTCGTCTTCGCCGGAGTGCTGGCAGTGCTCGCCACGGTCCGCCTCCCCTGGCTCACGGTGGTCGTGCTGCTGCCCGCCGGGCTGGCCTGGATCGCCGTGCTGTCCACCCTCAACGCGGCCCTCCAGACGAGGCTGCCCGGCTGGGTCAGGGCCCGGGGACTCGCCGTGTACCTGCTGGTCTTCCAGGGTGGGCAGGCCCTGGCGGCACCTGTGTGGGGTGCGCTGGCCGATGGACTCGGACTGGCCGTCTCCCTCCTGGCCGGCAGCGGGCTGCTCCTGGCCGGTGCGGTGAGCGTGCGCCGCTGGCCGCTGCACGACGCGGACGCCGTCGACCCGACCCCGTCCGACCACTGGCCCGCTGCGCCCCTCGTGTTCGAGCCCGGCCCGGCCGACGGCCCCGTGCTGGTCTCCGTCGTCTACCGCGTGGCCCCCGGAAACCGGGCCGCCTTCAGCGACTGCATGGATCACGTGGCCCGTTCACGGCGGCGCACGGGAGCCCTCACCTGGGGGCTCTACCAGGACGGCAACGACCCGGAGCGGTTCATCGAGAACTACCTGGTCGCCTCATGGTCGGAACATCTCGCCCAGCACCACAGCCGGCTCACGGCCACCGACCGCCGATACGAGGAGCGGGCCCGCCGCCTGCTGGTGAAGGGCACGGCACCGGAGGTGACCCACGCATTCGACGCCGCGGCGGGTCCTGTGGTGCCGGAGACGGAGGAGACGGCCGACGCGATGAACACGGCGGGGTGACGTCGGCTGGATGACCGGGCCTGACGGGTACGACCGCGCCGGACGCCCCGCCGCACCGGTGCTGGGGGCCGTGCCACGTCCACTCGTCCTTGGCCTCGTCGTCTCCGGCGTCTCGGCCCAGGCCGGTTCAGTCCCGCCTGTCGGTGAGCTCGGCGAGGGCACGGTCGATGTCGACGTGAAGGCTCTCCGTGCCCGGAGGTACGAGCGAGACCGTCCGCTGCACGAACGCGGCGACCGCTGACTCCGCGATGTCGATCAGGGCCGCGCCGGCGGCGGACCGCAGGACGACGCGCACGGAGTTCGGATGGCAACGGTGACGGGGAATCACCAGCACGTCCCCGGCACCGGTAGGCCGGCGCAGGCCCTCCGTGAGCAGTGAGCGGGCGAACACCCAGTCCACGGGTCTGGCCGCGGGCGCGCCGAGCGAGAGTCGAACGGCGTAGGGGTCGGACATGTCGTAGTGCAGCTCCGCAGGCAGCGGGGCGGGCAGCTCGTCCGGGACACTCACGAGCACGGTCACCATGCACATGACCGAGGCTTCAGGCTGGATCATTTCATTCCCCAACAAGGGCTGCAGGAGCGGATTTCCTTTGAATAACCCTAAATCCTGGAGTTGGGCCATCTTTGTCTCGGAATGCACGGAATATGGCACGAGAAAGAACTCTGTCCCGGGCACGTTACCCAGCCGTGCGCTGTTCACCGGACAGGCCGTGAATCTGCCAGTCGCGAGGAGCTATGCCATAAGCGGCACGGAAGACACGGCTGAAATGGCTGGGACTCACGAAGCCCCAGCGTCGGGCGACGGTCGCCACCCCGAGTCCCAGAGCCGGGGACCGCAGAAGATCCCGACGGCACCGCTCCAGCCGCTCCGTCCGGATCCACTCCCCGACGGTGGTTCCCTCCAGCTGGAACAACTTGTGCAGGTAGCGCACCGAAATGAAGTGAGCGGCGGCGATCGCGGTGGGTGACAGGTCCGGGTCGGAGAGGTTCTGCAGGATGTGCTCCTTCACCCGCACCATCATGGCCGCGGCGGTTTCAGGAGCCTGAGGCCTGAAGCGGCCGCACCGCTCGTTGATGAACAGTGCCAGCAGGTCGAGCCCGGTGGCGAGAAACTGACGGCCGACGAAGTCGTCGAAGCCCGCTGCTTCGCGCGCCATGCGCGCGAAATAGGTCGCCACCAGTGCGGCACTTCCGTCACGACCCGAGAACGCTCTCGCAGTCGACGCCTGCAGGTCCTCGTCCCGCACGCGAAGCTCTTTCCGGGGGAACTGAAAGGAGGTGAAGCAGAACTCGCCCTCCACTTTCTTTCTGAACACGCGAGACGAATCAGAAATGGAGAAATCCCCCGGCTCTATCAGGCACTCTCTCCCGTCCTGTTCCTTGACGGCGCTGCCTCTGCACTGAAGCGTGAGGATGAGGTATTCCTTCCCGTCCCGGGCTATCAGGCGCTTGCTGCGCGTCACCTCTTGAGATCCGGCCCGGACGTCCGACACCTGTGTGGCACCCAATTGGTGGGTGAAGATTCTTCCTGGCGAAGGATCTTCCTCCAGGATATTGACATCGAGCGGTACGAACGTCTGGGACACCGCTTCATGCCAGAGCTCTATCCGGTCGGCTGCGGACAGCGCCGCGGTGGAAAGGACGACGGACATCTGGCCCCCTTCGCATCGTGATCGACAGGCGAAGACCTGGTGTGCCTTCCAGAACACCGTGCCAGCCTGGCCTGGGCCGGCACATCGCGTGAATCCGCTAGTTCAGGGGTGCCGGACTGAGACGCCCCTCACTTGATGACTCCGCCGGTGGCACCGGCGGCGACGTAGCGCTGAGCGACGACGAGCAGTACGGCGGCGGGGACGGACGCCATGACCGTGGTGGCCATGATGGCGTTCCACTGGTTGGTGTGGGCACCGATGTACTGGTAGATGCCCAGGGTGATCGGCCGAACGGTCTCCGTGGTGGTCAGCGTGAGGGCGAAGAGGAAGTCGCTCCAGGTGAAGAGGAAGGTGAAGACGGCAGCGGTGATCAACGCGTTCCTGCTCACCGGGAGCACCACGGAGCGGAAGACGCGCAGCCTCCCGGCACCGTCCAGGTAGGCGGCCTCGATGATCTCCCTGGGAATGTTCCGCATGAACGCACGCAGGATGATGATCGCGAAGGGGACCCCTGCGGTGGAGTCGGCGAGGATCAGCCCGACGTAGGAGTTCAGGAGCCCCAGGTCGCTGTAGGCGCTGTAGAGCGCGTTGGCCACGACGATGCCCGGCACCGTCTGTGTGACCAGGATGCAGAGGAGCACGAGGTTGGTTCCGCGGATGCGGAACTGGGCCAGCGCGTAGGCCGCCGGCGCGGCGAGCCCGAGACTGAGAGCGACGCTGCCGAGGGCTACGACGAGGCTGGTGACGAGGTTGCGTCCCTGATCGCGCAGGGCGGTGGCGTAACCGCTGAAGTCCGGGTGGAAGGGGAGCCAGTCTCCCCGCAGTGTGTTGCCGGTCGGCTGGAGGGAGGCGTTCACCATCCAGTAGACGGGAAACAGCATCAGCGCGAGCAGGACGACCCCGACGATGGTGGACGGCCGGCCACGGCTCGGTGCGCGCTTCAAGTGATCGCCTCTTCGACGTTCCGGGCGCGACGGTTGGCGCGCAGGTAGACGAGGGCGAAGGCGAGCGAGATGACGATGAGTACGTTGCTCATCGCGGCACCGCGCCCGAACTCGAACTGCTGGAAGGACAGTTCGTAGGACTGGGTGGCGAGGGTCTCGGTGGCGTTCGCCGGTCCGCCGCCCGTCACCACGAGGATGATGTCCAGCACTTTGAGGGTGTAGACCACGCCCAGCACCAGCACGACGCTCACCACGGGCCGCAGCAGTGGCCAGGTGACATGGCGGAACGACGTCACCGGTCCGGCGCCGTCCAGCTTCGCCGCCTCGTACAGGTGCGTGGGAATGTCCTGGAGACCGCCGTAGAGGATCGCGGTGTTGAAGGGGATCCCGATCCAGATGTTGATCAGGATCACCGACACCAGTGCCTGTGAGGTGCCGGTGAGCCAGGGGATGCCGGACGACGAGAGGTGGAGGGCGCGCAGCACCGCGTTGACGACTCCCGTGTCGGGGTCGAGCATCCATCTCCACGTCGCTCCGGAGACGACCAGCGGCAGCAGCCACGGCAGCAACAGGAGCGAGCGCAGAACGCCGCCGAGCGGGAAGCGGCGCTGGAAGAACAGGGCGAAGCCCAGACCGAGGACGAACTGCCCGCATATCGAGCCGGCGGTGAACAGGAGCGTCGTCAGCAGGGACTTGGCGAACAGGTCCGAGGCCAGGATCTTCGCATAGTTCTGCAGTCCCACGAACGGCGCGGCGCCCGTGTAGAACGTCGTGGTCGTGTACTGCTGGAAGCTCATCACGACGTTCTTGACGATCGGGTAGCCGAAGAACAGCAGCAGGTACGCCGCGGCCGGCACGAGGAACATCCACTGGGCCAGCCGCTCCCACAGGCGCCGGTCAGTTGCTGGTCGCGATCCGCTGCGCATGCCTGAGGGCTTCCTCCGGTGTCTGCTCGCCCGTCAGCGCGGACTGGATCGCGGTGTACATGCCGGTCGCCGCCTTGGGCCACCTGACGCCGAGTTCGCCGGTACGGGACCGTGCCGCTTCCACGCTCTTGGCGAAGGCGGCCATCGACGGGACCTGCCCGGCGTACTGTGCGGCCACCGCCGGGCGGGAGGGCACGGTGAAGTGCTGTTCGGCCAGGGCGAGCATGGTCGAGGAGCTGTTCAGGCAGGCGAGTACCCGGGCGGCCTTCTCCTGCCGGGCCCTGGAAGCGCTCTGTGGGACGGTCCACACCTCACCGCCGAGCGGTGTGACAGGGGTCTGCCCCGTCCGGGGGACGGGGATGGGGGCCACTCCCCAGTGCAGGTTCCTGTCCTTGTCCAGGGCGGGGATCCGCCAGGGGCCGTTGATCATCATGGCCGTCCTGCCGGCGACGAACTGATCGTGCACGTCGGCCTGTGTCCAGTTCAGCACCGACTTCGACATGGACCCGCTCTTCACCAGGTCGACCCACAGCTGAAGTGCCTGCGCTGCCTGCGGCGTGTCCAGATGCTTCTCGTCCCCGCCGTTGGACCACAGGAAGGGCAGGAACTGCCAGGTGCCCTCGAAGGTGGCGTTCGCGTCGACCGCCATGCCGTAGCGTCCGGGACGGGTCAGCCTGGCCGCCGCCGTCTTCAGCTCGTCCCAGGTCCTCGGTACGGCGACACCGGCCTTGGCGAGCATGTCCTTGTTGTAGAAGAGGGCGATCGTGCTGACGTAGGGGGCCAGTCCGTACACCTTCCCGTTGTAGGTGCCCGCCGACAGGATGCCTTTGGCGTAGCCGCCGGAATTGATGCCGTACTGGCCCAGCGGGGTGAGCGCGCCGGTCTGCGCGATCTGCTGGAGGTCGGGGTTGTCCAGCATCAGCAGGTCGGGAAGGGTCCGGGACGACGCCCGCTGAAGGACCTTGGGGATGAGCGACGCGCCCGGAACGCTTGTCTGCTCGACCCGCACACCGGCGCTCTTGCCGCAGGAGGTGAGTATCTCGCCCCATTGGGAGTGTTCGGGTTCGTCGGTGTAGTAGTCGAGCGCGGTGATGGAGGTGACCTTGCCCGGGGCGGACCCGGCACCGGTTCCGCCGCCGCAACCGGTGGCGGCGAGTGCCAGGGCGATGGTTCCCGTCAAGAGGGCGGCGATCCGCCGCGCCGGCGGTCTTGCCGGTGAGATCATGCTGGTGCCTTTGCCGAGTGACGTGATGTCTGTGGGCGGAGTCGGTGTCGCGAGGGTGGGCGAACAGCAGGGGTGCCGTCAAGATGGTCCATACCGGCATCTTCCGTTCGAATGCATCCTATAGGGTTTCACCTGCTCAGAAGGCCTGTCGGAGCACGTCGCCGTCGCCGCGACCACGGCTCCGCTCGGCGGCTTCCCGGATCATCGCCGCGACGGCGGCGGGCTGCGACAGCACCACGGCGTGCGAGCCGTCCAGCATGTATTCGGTGGCCGCCATGCGCTGTGCCATGAAGCGCTGAGCGGTGGGGTTGAGCATCCGGTCGGCGGTGGCGATGGCGTACCAGGACGGCTTGGAGGCCCATGCCGGCGGGCCCGATCTGGAGGTCAGCGCGCGCTGGGCGATCGGGCGTTGCGCCACGGACATCGCATCCTTCACGCGTGACGGAAGGTCGGCGCCGTACACCTGCGGGAACCGTTCCCTGCGGATGTAGAGCTCGCTGTCCGGGCCGCCGGGTACCTGGGTGGGGAGGGCGGCGGTGATGGTCGCGTCGGCCACCGGCGCGGGGGCGAAGCGGCGCGTGATGTCCAGGACGCTCTCGCCGGCGTCGAGGCCGAACCCGGCGACGTAGCACAGCGCCACGACGTTGTCGGCGTCGGTGGCGGCGTGCGTGATGACCGCGCCGCCGTAGTCGTGGCCGACCAGCACGACGGGGACCTCGATGCCCCGCACCATGCTCCTGATGTAGGCGGCGTCCTGCGCCAGGCCGCGCAGCGGGTTCGCCGGGGCGCGCACGGTCAGTCCGGCGGTGTGAAGGAGGCTGATGACCCCCGCCCAGGACGAGGCATCGGTGAACGCCCCGTGCACCAGCACGATGGTGGGCGGTGGGGGGACAGATGGCATGGCGGTGCCCTCCGATCGAGTTCGGTCTCCCAGCCAAGTGGGTTCAGGTGCGGCAGGGCATCGCGCGAACGTACCAATCACCCACAGGCCCTCTCAGTTGTCGGGCATGGCCATGACCAGGTTGGCGAGCTGAACCCGGGAGTTCACCGACAGCTTGCGGAAGACGGAGGTCAGGTGAGTGTTCACCGTGTGCGGGGAGACGACCAGGGCGTCGGCGGCCGACCGGTTGGTGTGGCCCTCGGCGATCAGGCGTGCGACCTTCTTCTCCGAGGCCGTGAGGGCTCCCCAACCCTGGACGGGGCGCTGCGCGGTCGCTGCCCTGCGGCTGCCGGCCCCGGCACCGTCCAGATCGCGCTGTATGCGTGCCGCTGCTGCGTGGGCGCCCGACTCGGTGAACGTGCCCTGGGCGTGCGTCAGGGCGGCCACCGCCTGAGGTCTGCGGCCCGCCGCCAGGAGCGCCCGTCCGAGATCGGCGCAGGCGGCGGCCCGGACCAACGGGCGAGGGCTTGCCTTGAGGAGTTCCACGGAGTGTTCGAGCATGGCGAGATCGTTTTTCACGAGCCCGAGGGCCTGTGCCGCTATGCCCGTGGCGGTCGGCACGGCGGGATTGCGCGCGGCGTGGGCCTCGGCCTGCGCTGCCAGGTCCTCGGCGAGCTCGTGCTCGGCGCCGCGCAGGGCCATGCGTATCGCGCAGTCGACCCAGTCGCGCAGCAGCCGCCAACGCATGAAGAAGCCTTCCTGCTGTACCTGCCGGATCTTGTCGACGGCAAGCCCGACGTCCCCGTCGGCCTCTGCGTGGACCGCCTCCAGGAAGCGCACTGCGGCCGTGTTGCCCGGGTTCGGTTTGACCACCAGTCTTTCCCGCGCCGCGACCAGGTGCTCGTGCGCCGCTTCCCGGTCGCCGCGCAGCAGGGCGATCCGGGAGCGGATCACGCGACCGTTCACCTGCTGGACGGGTGTTTGTACGTCGTCTTCCAGGCGCTCCATGGTCGCGAAGTCGGCGTCGGCGTCATCGAGCCGGCCGAGCCCCAGGTCGTACTGGCCCTGCGCCCACAGCATCATCGCCTGGCGCATCGGCCCGGTGTTGTCCGCTGCCTGCAGGAGGAGTCGTTCACCGGACGCGAAGTCGTCCACGTGCAGGTGCGCGACGATCTCTTCGGGAAGGAAAGCGGAATCGATGGCGCTGAGCGCGGCAAAGTGCTCCAGCGCGACCCCGTTGTCACCCGCGTTCTGAGCGATTTCACCGAGCCCGGACAGGGCGAGGACGTGCGCCTCCCGGTCACCGGTCGCGGTGGCGGCCCGCAGCGCGGTCTCACCGGCCTCACGCGCCGCGACAAGATCACGCCCTCGGGACAGAGCCAGCGCCCGCAGGGCGGCCAACCTCGCCGCGATCTCCGGGGACGCGCCCCCGATCCCGAGGGCGGATGCGGTCCGGCGACGCAGTTCCTCGGCGAGATCCAGGTTCCACAGCGCCCCGCCGAGGGCGGCCTGCAACCGGCTGAACACCTCCAGCGACGGTCGGCAGGCCAGCAGCCGGTCGCCGATGGACAACGCCTCCCGGCTCCTGCCGGCCCGGGTCAGCAAGAGGATCGCCTGCTCACCCGCCTCGAACCTCAGCGGCCCTGCGGATGGCACCAGTTCCAGGGCGCGCGTCATGAGGTCGGCCGCGAGGCCGGGCGTGACCGGCAGCACGTCCTCCGCGGCTCGCCGCAGCAGCGCCACGCACTCCTCGTCTCCGGGCAGGGCGCCCCTGAGGATGTGCGGCACCGCGTCGATCGGCCGGCTGCCCGCGGAGACGAGGTGGCCGGCGGCCTCGCGGTGCAGAGCCTTCCGGGCCGACGGCGGGATGTCGACGTAGACGGCCTGGCGCAGAAGATCATGCCGGAAGACCAGATCGTCGCCGTCGTCGTCCAGCAGTCCGGCGCGGATCGCCTCCTCGAGCGCAGGGATCAGCGTGGCGGGCGGTTGGCCGTACAGCGCGGCTGCGTCATGGAAGCCGAACCTGCGCCCCAGCACGGCTCCCATCTGGAGGAAGCGCAGGGTGCTGGGCTGCAGGGATCTGAGTCTGCCGCGCACCCCCACCACAAGCGTGGAGGGCACCAGATCACGCGAGGCCTCGGCGGTACCCAGCCCCGTGAGCATCTCGACCGCGAGAAACGGGTTCCCTCCAGCCCCGTCGAGCAGGTCCCGTACCCGCTCGTCGACGGCTGCCCCCAGGGTGTCGTCGGCCAGTTGGCGGATGGCCGTGCCGGACAGCGGCCCCAAGGACACAGCGACCGTCGGGAGCGTGCCGGCCGCGGCTGTGACGATCTCCTCCGTCGGTCCCGTGGGATCCGGTCGCCCGGCCAGCAGCCACAGCACCGGCGAGGTGCGCAGGCGTGCCGGAAGCTGCTTCAGGGCGAACCGGCTCAGCGGGTCGGCCCACTGCACATCGTCCAGGGCGATCAGCACGGGCGCACGGTCGGCTCTGGCTTCGATCGCCTCCGCGAGGCGCTCCACCAGCCAGATCCGCTGATCCTGATTCCGCGCGAGATCGGCGAAGGCGACGCCGGACAGCAGTGGCTGGTCGCCGTGCAGGACGCTGGCCGCCAACGACGACAGCGGCACGATGTGATGCAGCTCGTCGGCCTTGCCGAGGCCGACCGAGAATCCCGCTGCTCCGGCCCGGGAGACGGCCTCGGTGAGCAGCGTGGTCTTGCCGATGCCGGGTTCCCCTTGGAGCACGGCCAAGGCGCCGCTTCCGGTGCGGGCCACCGAGGCGATCAGTGCCTGAAGCTCTTCGAGCTCGACCTCACGGCCTCGCAGACCGCTACGGGACAGTGAGCCGTTCGACCCCGACACCTATGCCCCTTCCTGTCCGCACTCGCCCGCCGGAGCCCGGCTCGGCCCACGCCGCCCGGTGGCCGCGCCCATCGGCGTCGCCTGCACGTGCAGGAAGGCCTCATCGGCGAGCACGTCGGACGGCAGATCAACGGTGGGCTCGAGTTCTCCGTCGGCGTGGAGACCCGGGAGAGCGTCCGCGGAGTCCCGCAGGTCGCGGCACCCCACGAGCCCACCGTGCGTCGCCTCATCGCTGCAGGTCAAGCCCCCCGTTTTCGAGCGCTTCGCCACTGAGGGCCCCCGGTCGCGCTTCTCGCGACAACGGAGAGCACCCGGTGTCATGCGATCGTTCTCCGCTGGGGCAGGCCCGTCCACCACGGCTGACGCGTCGGACGGCGCAGCGCCGCCGCGAGTGTCGCGCCACCGGCTCGGCGACATGCCGTACGCGGTGCGGAAGAGCCGGCTGAAGTGGGCCGGGCTGCTGAAGCCCCAACGGCGGGCCACGCCGGAGATCGTCCTTTCACCGCTGTCGCCGCGGGCGAGATCCCTGGCACACTCCTCCAGCCGACGGCGCTGGATCAGGCGGCTGACCGTGGTTCCCTCCCCCTCGAAGAGCTTGTGGAGGGACCGGACGGACATGCTGTGCGCAGCCGCGATGGTCTCCGGACCGAGCTCCGGATCCCCGAGGCGCCGGTCCACGTAGGCGCGGACTTCCCGGGTCTGGGCGTATCGGGACCCGGCCGTGTCCGCCACGTCCCCGGCGGCCCGCTCGGTGATGAGGGTGGCCACCAGGTCGGTGAAGTTGCGGGCCAGTCGGTCGGCCACGTGCTCGGGGCAGTCCACGGCTGTGCCGGCCAGGGTCACGAGAAGCGGTCCGAGAAGGGCAGCCACCGGACCGTCCGCCTCGATCACGGTGGCCGTGACCCGTTCCAACTCGTCGTCCCGTACGCCGAGAGCACGGCGGGGGACGAGGCAGGCCTTTATGTCCACACCGCGCGGGAAGTCGACCACATGCGGGCGCTCCGTGTCCCACAGGGCAAGCGTTCCGGCGGTGAGCTCGGCCGTCCTTCCGCCCTGTTGCAGCACGGCTCCGGTGTCTCCCACGACGGCGACCACCACGAAAGCCTCGGTCCGGCCGGCATCACGGGCGATCCGTCGTCGGCTGCGAGTGAAGCACTGCGGATCCGCGTCCGTCGCGACGAAGAGCAGGTGCCCCAGCGGCCGGGTCGTCGTCCGGCCTTCCGTGGGCGGTGCCCCGTACGAAGCGACAGTCACCGGCACAGTGGCCTTGGAGACAGCCCGGTTCCAGCGGCGAACACTGTTCCCGCCGTCCGGGAATCCGGTTGTGTCGATCACCGGTGTCATGGGCGCTCCTCAGCCGATCGCGTGCCGGAACCCGACCCCCCACCGCGCAAGCGGTCGCCCCGGCACAGCGTCCAGTCTGGAACACGGCATGACGTACGCCGTAGGCATGATGACTGCGAAGCGACTGTGACGAGGCGATGCGCGGACGGACCTTTGACTCTCAGTGCACCCAGGTGTTCTCTGCGCGCACATAGACTGCAGCTGTCCAGGTCAGAACACCGGCGCGGGGGAACATCGAATGTCGGGCACCATACTGTTCGGTCGGGACGAGGAACTGGGGACCGTCGACGAATTGGTCGATCGACTGCCCGAGTGCGGCAGCGCGCTGCTGATTCAAGGAGCCCCCGGGATCGGCAAGTCCTGCCTCCTGGACCACGCCGCCACCCGGGCCCGGAACTCAGGATTCACCGTCCTCAGGGCATCGGGTGTACAGGCCGAGACCCACCTGCCGTTCGCAGGGCTGCACCAGCTGACCCACACCATGGCGGACCGCGTCTCGCGCCTTCCCCCCACCCAGGCGGATGCGCTGCTGGGCGCCTTCGGCATGACGGAGCCTTCCCCCGGCGCCTCCGTGCCCCAGTTCTTCATGATCGCCCTGGCCACACTCAGCCTCCTCGGCGAGGCCGCCGCCGAAGCTCCGGTGCTGCTGGTCGTGGACGACGCCCAGTGGCTCGACACACCGACCCTGGACGTTCTCGGATTCATCGCACGCCGCTTGGGCGCCGAACCCCTCGGCCTGCTCCTTGCCCACCGCGAAGGCCGCATGGCGTCGCTGGGCGCCCCCGACATCCACGAACTGCACCTGAAGCCTCTGGAGCCGACCGCGGCCGACGCTCTGCTGGACGCTCGTCATCCCGGTCTCGACCCAGGCGTACGCCGCCGCGTGGTGGAGATGTCCGCCGGCAACCCCCTGGCGCTGAGCGAGCTCCCGGTCACCCTCGGCGCGAACGGGGCGCCCTCCGAGTCCATGGCATCGGCGGCGCTCCCGCTGACCGCCAAACTCGAGCGCGCCTTCGCCTCGCGGCTGGCCGATCTTCCTTCCGACACACGCCATGCGCTGCTCGTCACCGCCGCCGCCGACGACGGTGCGCTGACCGAGGTGCTCGCCGCCGCATCCGTCCTCACCGGCACGGAGATGTCCGTACGCTCCCTGGAGCCGGCCATTGCCGCCGGTCTGGTGTGCGCCGACGGGTTCCGCATCGGCTTCACCCACCCGTTGGTGCGCTCCGCCGTCCTGGGCGCGGCAACGCTCGCGGACCGTCTTGCCGCCCACGGCGCCCTCGCCGATGTCTTTCACGCACAGCCCGACCGGCAGGCATGGCACCGGGCTGCGGCCATCGGCCGTCCCGACGAAGCGGTGGCGCGGCAACTGGACCAGGTGGCTCTCAGAGCGAGAGGGCGTGGCGCCGCCGCGGTGGCCATGACGGCGTGGGAACGCGCCACCACACTGAGCGAAGTCCCGTCCGGAAGAGCGGCACGCCTCCTGGGCGCCGCGGAACTGGGCCTCGAACTCGGCCGGACGGATCGTGTGTCGGGCCTGTTGCAGCAGGCCGAGCAGCTGGAACTCGGCGTGCTGGAGCGGGCACGGCTGCTCCTGCTACGCGAGGGGCTCGAAGTGGATGTCGCGACGAGCACGCCCCGGCTGCATCTACTGATCACCACTGCGGAGCGGGCCTGCGAGGCCGGCGATCCCGGACTGGCCCTGCGCCTGTTGCGCACGGCAGCGCGACGGTGCTGGTGGTCGGATCCGGGGCGGGAACTGCGGGAGCGTGTGGTGGCTGCGGCCGAGCGGCTACCCGTTCCGGAACTCCACCCGGACCTGGTGTACACACTGGCCGCAGCCACCCCGGTGGAACGGGCGGCCACGGTGCTCGAACGCCTGGAGCGCCTCGAACGCCAGGGCGGCTACGACACTCTGGCCGCCGCCACCCTGGGCACTGCGGCCACGATGGCGAACGCGTACGACCACGCCACCGGGTTTCTCCGGCACGCCGCGGCCGGCCTGCGTGGCCAGGGCCGTCTGGGGCTGCTGGCTCAGACTCTGGTGTCCCTCGCGTTCAGCACCGTGCACACCGTCGACTGGGAGACCGGACTCCCGGCCGTGGCCGAGGCGATGCGTCTGGCCGAGGAGAACGCCCAGCCGCGCTGGCTGGCCGCTGCGCGGATCGCGAAGGCGCAGTTCGCCGCATTGCACGGGGATCTCGACACGGCGCTCGACGTCATCGGTGAGGCGGAGCGGCAAGGGCTGTCCGTGGCCAACCCCTCCAATCTCGCGTTCATCCAGATCACGCGTGGCCTCATCGGCCTCGCCGCCGGCAACCAGGCGGAGGCGTTCCACTGCGTCTGGCGGGTGTTCGACCCGGCCGACCCGGCTTACCACCCGTTCCTGCAGACCATTGCCATCGCGGAGTTGGCCGAAGCCGCAACGGGCGATGACCAACGAGCCATGGCGAGAGCCGCGTTGCACCAGCTCGACGCGTCCGCCGGATCGAGCGAGGCCCAACTGGTCCGGATCAACGTGGGATTCGCCCATGCGGTGCTCGCCGACGACGAGGATGCGGAAGAGTACTTCCGATCGGCACTCGATCTGGACATGTCCCATGCGCCCTTTGCCCGCGCCCGGCTGATGCTCGCTCATGGAGCCTGGCTCCGACGGCGCCGCCGCGTGATGGAAGCCCGCACTCCGCTCCGGATCGCCCGGGAGTCCTTCGCGGCCCTCGGTGTGGAGCCATGGTGCGAACGGGCACGCCAGGAACTCCGCTCGGCGGGCGAGGGCAGCAAGCGTCAAGGCCGTACCGACTGGGACCTGCTCACACCTCAGGAGCTGCAGATCGCCCAGCTCGCGGCGGAAGGCCTCTCCAACAAGGAGATAGGCCAGCAACTGTATCTGTCACCGCGAACGATCGGCGCGCACCTGTACCGCATCTTCCCGAAGCTCGGGATCACCTCTCGCGGCCAGCTGAGGGACAAGCTGACCGCGAGCTGAACCCGGCCTGCGCGGCCCCGGGGGTTACAGGCTTGCCGTGCTCGGCTTTCCTGCCCCCCTCCGACGTTCGGTGGTCCAGTAGAGGAGGGCGATGAGGGGGAGGGCGGCACCGAGTGCGGTGAGGCCGGTCCAGCCTCCGGCGTGGTAGACGACGGATCCGAGCTGCGATCCGGCCGCGCCGCCCACGAAGAACATGGCGATGAAGGCGCTGTTGAGGCGGGCGCGGGCGGCGGGGTCGAGCTGGTAGACGGTGTGCTGGCCGAGGATCAGGGTCGTCTGTACGGCCATGTCGACGAGGATCGCTGCCAGGGCGATCAGCGCGACGCTGTGTCCGCCGAATCCGGCGAGTGCGAAGGCCAGGGCGGCGACCACGAAGGCGATGCCGGTCATGGGGCGGACGAGCCCACGGTCGGCCCAGTGCCCGGCGAACGGGGCGATGGCCGCTCCGGCCGCGCCGACGAGGGCGAACACGCCGACCCCGACGGGGGAGTAGTGGAAGCGGGGGCCGGTCAGGACGAAGGAGACGGTGGTCCAGAAGGCACTGAAGGCGCCGAACATCGCCGCCTGGTAGAGACCGCGGCGCAGCAGCGCAGGGTGCGTGCGCACCAGCCTGACGGTGGAGCGCAGTACGTGGTGATACGGGATGGTCGTGGTCGGCGCGTGCTGCGGCAGGGCCGCGCGCAGGGCCACGGCCAGCACGGCCATCAGGGCAGCGGAGCCGAGGAAGACGACGCGCCAGCCGGCGAGGTCCGAGACCAGGCTGCTCAGTGTGCGGGAGAGCAGGATGCCGGTGAGCAGGCCGCTCATCACCCGGCCGACGATGCGGCCGCGGGCGTGGTCAGGAGCGAGGCCGGCGGCGAACGGCACGAGGATCTGGGCGACGACCGAGGTGGCGCCGCTGACCAGCGAGGCGATCAGCAGCATGGGGAAGCTGGTGGCGACTCCCGCCGCCACGAGGGCGAGGGTGGTGACCGCCAGCAGGACGGTGACGAGATTGCGCTTCTCCAGCCGGTCGCCGAGCGGGACCAGGAAGAGCATGCCGATCACGTAGCCGACCTGGGTGAGCGTGATCAGTGCCCCGGCGGTGGCCGTGCTGGTGTGGAAGACACCGCTCAGCGAGGACAGGAGGGGCTGGGCGTAGTAGAGGTTGGCGACCGTCATGCCGGAGGCGACGGCCAGGAGCGCGACCAGCCACCCTGGCGCGCCGTGCGGGGCCGTTGCGGTCACGGGCCGACGCGAGGTCCTGAGGTCGGATGATGCGGACATGTGCACCTTCTTGGCGGGGCGAGCCGGGAGACCGGCGCGGGCGGTGGTGCCGTGGAGTGGCCGGCAGCTTCTTCGATGCCGTCACGCAGGCGTAAGCGCCGGTCCGCCCTGGATGTTTCCCCGTCTGTGGCGATGGTTCGGGATGTCAGTCATCTCCATCAGAGATGAGTGAGCTCGCAGAGTCCGTACCGTCGATGCCTCGGGTCAGCGCGCCAGCTCGGTCTCGAGCCAGCGCAGGACTTCGGGGGTCACGGGGTCGGCGATGTCGGAGAACTCCTCGTGCCTCCTGAGGAACTTCGCCACGTAAGGGCAAACCGGCACGATGCGTTTCCCGGCGGCACGTGCGTCGGCCAGGGCCTGCTGGACGAGGACCGAAGCCAGGCCCTGCCCGGCGAAGGCGTCGTCGATCTCGGTGTGGTAGAAGACGCGCTGGTCAGCGTGGTCGCGGTACGCGGTGAGGCCTGCGGTCCTGCCGTCGACCAGGATTTCGTACCGGTGCCTGGCATCCACACGCTGGACGGTCGGAGCGGCGGCGGGAGGTGTCATCGTGAGCCTTTCAGGGGCGCGTCGGGTTCGTGCGTGGCGCGATGGTGGCATGCGGAAGGGCGGGCGCGGGAAGGCGGTGGCCGTCGTAGCCTTCGACGCTGCCGAAGCGGTCGGACGCGTTCTCCCAGGCTTCCCTGGCGTCGACGATGTCGTCGTGGCTACGGCCGATGAAGTTCCACCACATGACGATCTGCTCCTCGAACGGCGTCCCGCCCAGCAGCACCGCCCGGGCGGGGGTGTCCGACTCGTTCGTCAGCGTCAGGGTGTCGTTTCCCGTGCCGAGATAGCCGAGTTCCGCCGGGGTCAAGAGCGTTCCGCCCATGCGGACCTCCCCTTCGTCGACGAGCAGGCCGTGCTCGAAGGCGACATCCACCGGGAGTGCGGTCGTCGAGCGCGGGTCGAGGACGAGTTCGGCGCCGAGCAAGGGCGTGAACGTCCGGACGGGGGAAGTGTCACCGGCGAGGGATCCCAGGAACACCCTGAGGTCTGCCCCGCCCACCCGAACCGGGTTCGGCACGTAGTGCCGGAAGTCCCGGTGCGTGTTCCGGTGTTCTTCCGGCAGAGCCACCCACAGTTGGACGCCGTGCAGGATCGTGGTGCCGGCGGTGGAGACCTCCGAGTGGCTGATGCCGTACCCGCCCGTCATGAGGTTCAGCTCGCCGGGCCGTACGAACGCGTGGCTGCCCAGGCTGTCACAGTGCTCGATCTCCCCGCTGAACAGCCAGCTCACGGTCTGCAGACCGGTGTGCGGATGGGGAGGGACGTCCATGCCGCCCGTGACGGCGACGTCGTCCGGGCCGTAGTGATCGATGAAACACCAGGCGCCGATCAGCGTCCGCGCCCGCTGCGGCAGCGTGCGCCGCACCGTCATGGCTCGTGGGCCGCCCAACGGGACGTCCCGCGGGGTCAGCACGTCGACCCGTGGCGCGGGCTCACCGTGGTCGGCGGCACCGCGGCGCAGCGCGACGGGATCCGTTTCGACGTTGCTCATCGAAGGCCCTCTCGCATCCGAATGTGATTTCATATTCAACAATCATGCCTGATCGCGGCCTGGTAGAACTGATCGACCTCCGTGTGTCACAGATCAACGGCTGGGCCTACCGCGGTGGCCCGGACGGCCTCCTCGATCAACTCGATGACGCGCTCCGGGTGGGCGAGCATCACCAGGTGCGAGGAGTCGACCTCGACCGTGGTCATGCCGGCACGCCGGTAGCCGTAACGCTCCACCTCGGGGTTGATGGTGCGGTCGGCCGTGGCGACCAGACCCCAGGAGGGCTTGGTCTTCCACGCCGCCTTCGGCGCCTTCTCCGCGAAGGCCTGTGCGGCCAGGGGACGCTGGGAGACGGCGAGGACGGCCGCGAGGTCGGGATCGACATCGGCGGCGAAGATGGACGGGAACGTGTCGATCTCGACCGACACATCGGTGCCGGGAGTGCTGGAGCCCTCGATCGGGAACGGCGTGGAGACGAGGGCGGTGGCGAGGTCGGAATCGGGGAAGCCGCCCTGCAGCTCGCCCAGGCTTTCGCCCTCCTCCAGGGCGTAGCCGGCCAGGTAGACCAGCGCTGTGACGTTGTCCTCCGCACCGGCGACGGTGATGACGGCGCCGCCGTAGGAGTGCCCGACCAGGACGACCGGTCCGGGTATCCCGCGGACGATCGAGGCGATGTAGGCGGAGTCGCCGAGCAGACTGCGGTTGGGCACCGCCGGGGCCACGACGTCCAGGCCGCGGGCGATCAGTTCGGGGATGACGCGGGCGAAGCTGGACGCGTCGGCGAAGGCGCCGTGGACCAGCACGACGGTCGGGCTGTCGGAACGGGACAAGGCGCAACTCCCTGTGGATGCCGGTCGTGGTGATCGGCTGATGCGGGCCGCGGGCTCGAACAGCACACTAGGGGCCGCCGACGAGGGCGCCTTGTCTGCCGGTGCACCGTCTGTGGTCCATCCGCGCCTGTGAGGGGTGCTCGTCCTCTTCCCTCTTCCCGCTCTTCCTGGCACTTCCAGGCAAGCAGCGATGCGCTGAAGGACAACAGGCGGCGAGACGTCCGCCCTAGCGTGACGACATCCCGTGCCGCGCATGCCGCGAACACGCCAGTCACTCCGGAAGAAGGAACGACACCTTGCCGTACATCACCGTGGGCCAGGAGAACTCCACCACCATCGACCTCTACTACGAGGACCACGGCACCGGGCAGCCGGTCGTCCTCATCCACGGCTTCCCGCTCGACGGCCACTCCTGGGAGCGGCAGAGCGCCGTGCTGCTCGACGCCGGCTACCGCGTGATCACCTACGACCGCCGCGGCTTCGGACAGTCCGGCCAGCCGACCACCGGGTACGACTACGACACCTTCGCGGCCGACCTGAACACCGTGCTGGAGACCCTCGACCTGCGAGACGCCGTCCTGGTCGGCTTCTCCATGGGCACCGGAGAGGTCGCCCGGTACGTGTCCACCTACGGTTCCGCCCGGGTCTCCAAGGTCGCCTTCCTGGCCTCGCTGGAGCCCTGCCTGCTCAAGACCGACGACAACCCCGACGGGGTCGCCCCGAAGGAGTTCTTCGACGGCGTCGTCGCGGCCGTCAAGGCGGACCGCTACGCGTACTACACCGACTTCTACAAGGACTTCTACAACCTGGACGAGAACCTCGGCACCAGGATCAGCGAGGAGGCCGTACGCAACAGCTGGAACGTCGCCGCGGGCGGCGGCTTCTTCGCGGCGGCCGCCGCGCCGTCGACCTGGTACACCGACTTCCGCGCCGACATCCCGGCCATCGACGTGCCGGCCCTGATCCTGCACGGTACGGGCGACCGGATCCTGCCCGTCGAGGGGACCGCGCGCCCGTTCCACAAGGCGCTCCCGTCCGCCGACTACGTCGAGATCGAGGGCGCCCCCCACGGCCTGCTGTGGACCCACGCGCAGGAGGTCAGCGCGGCACTCCTCGCCTTCCTGAGCAAGTGACCTCCCGCCGCAGGCCCGCCCCGGCGGGCCTGCGGTCAAAACCATGACAGTCCCAGGGCCTCGACCTGACGGTCGGGGTCCTTGTCGCGTTGTCGTACACACCGGTGGAAACCCTGGGGAGCGGTGTCGGTGGGGCCGCTTATGCTGCACCGGACGATCACGCGGAACCTGGGGAGGGCGCGGCATGTTCGGCAAGCTGTTCGGCAGGGGTGCGGAGAGACCGGCGGCGGATCCGCACGCCCTTCCCGTCCCGCGCCGGCAGAAGAACGGGATGTACACGCTGCGCGCGCTCGGCGACGCGCGGGTGCTCGCGCTGGTGGAGGCGGCCGGGGCGGGTGACTGGGCGGCGGTCAAGGCGGCGCTGGCCCCCTTCGATCTCGGCCGCGACCATCTGGTCCTCGGTGAGCTGGCCGACCTGGACGGTGTGCAGGACTGGATCGGCCGGGCCGCCGAGGAGGACAAGGAGCACCGGGCGACGGCCCTGCTGATATCCGGGGCGCGCCACATCAGCTGGGGCTGGGAGGCGCGCACCCGCGCGCGTGCCGTGGACGTCACGCAGGAGCAGTGGCGGGTCTTCCACGAGCGGCTCCACATCGCCGAGGAACAGCTGTTGGAGGCCGCCGAGTCGCGGCCGGAATGGGTCACGCCGTGGCGCCGCCTGCTCACCTCCGGCCGCGGCATGTCGCTGGGCCCCGCCGTCAACGAGACCCGGCTCGACGCCGCCCTGCGCCGCGACCCGCTGGACCTGGAGACCCACGTCGAGTGGGTGTCGCAGTTGCAGCCCCGCTGGGGCGGCGAGCCCGGCGAGGCCCTGGCGTTCGCCCGTGCGGCGTTCACCGGGGCGCCCGATGGCCATCGCCTCGGCTGTGTGATCGCCATGGCGTACATCGAGGACTGGGTCGAGTCCGACCGTAAGAACTGCCTCATCGCGCCCGAGATCCAGGACGAGTTGCTGGAATCGGCCGAGCGCAGCATCCTCCACCCCGCCTATGTGCGCCGTCCGGGCTGGCAGCACGACTTCAACATGTTCGCCATGGCCTTGTCCCTGGCCTCCGAGAGGCTCGTGTTGCCGCGCGTCTTCCGCGAGCTGGGCGGCGCCTACACCTCGTGGCCCTGGAGGTACATGGCGAAGCCGGAAGAGATGTACGCCCGGGCCCGGCGCAACGCCTGAACCCGCCACCCCACCCGCCGCACGTCGCTCACCTCACCCCGGACTGCCCGATGACTCTGCCCGACACCCCTTCGATCCCGGTCGGCGCCGACCGCACCTTCCAGGTGGATCTGCGCGGCCTCGTCGACCTCCTCTCCCACCACCTCTACTCCAGCCCCCGCGTCTACCTGCGCGAACTCCTGCAGAACGCGGTGGACGCGCTGACCGCGCGGCACGGCCTGGAACCGGTCGCCCCCGCCGACGCCTTCGGCATCCGCCTGTACGCCGACGGTTCGGTGGTCCGTGTCGAGGACGACGGCGTCGGTCTCACCGAGGCCGACGTGCACACCTTCCTCGCCACCATCGGCCGCAGCAGCAAGCGCGCCGAGCAGATCGCCGAGCAACGCGCCGACTTCATCGGCCAGTTCGGCATCGGCCTGCTGTCCTGCTTCCTGGTCGCGGACGAGATCCATGTCCTGAGCCGGTCCGCCCGCACCCCCGACGCGCCCGTCGTGGAGTGGCGGGGACGCGGCGACGGCAGCTACACCGTCCGCACCCTGCCCGCCTCGGCCCGCCCCCGGCCCGGCACCACCGTCACACTGACGCCGCGAGCCGACGCGGGCGAGTGGACCCGCCCGGTTCACGTGCACGCGCTGGCCCGGCACTTCGGCTCGCTGCTGCGCCACCCGGTGACCTTCGACGACGGCACGGGCGGCCCGGGCGTACCCGTCAACCCCGAGCCCGCGCCCTGGTCGCGTACCTACCCCACGCCTGGATCCCGTTCCCGGGCGCTGGCCGCGTACGGCGAGGAGGTCTTCGGGTTCACGCCGCTGGACACCATCGAACTGGACCTGCCGGCCGTGGGCCTGAAGGGCATCGCGTGCGTGCTGCCCGAGGCGGTGCCGGCCGGCCGCCGCCACGGCCACCGCGTGCACGTCAAGGGCATGCTGCTGTCCGAGCAGGCCGGGGAGATCCTGCCCGAGTGGGCGTTCTTCGTCCGCTGCGTCGTCGACGCCGAAAGCCTGCGCCCGACGGCGTCCCGCGAGTCCTTGTACGAGGACGACACCCTCGCCGCGGTCCGCGACGCCCTCACCGAACGGCTGCGCGCGTGGATCGCCCGGACCGCCGCCGGCGACCCGGACCTCCTCAACCGCTTTCTCCAGGCCCACCACCTGGCCGTGAAGTCGCTGGCGGTGCACGACGACGAGATCCTGCGGATGCTGCTGCCGTGGCTGCCGTTCGAGACCACCGACGGACACGCCACGCTGGACGAGTTCGCGCGCACCCACCGCACCGTGCTCGTGACCTCCAGCGTGGAGGAGTTCCGGCAGGTCGCGGCGATCGCCTCGGCCGCCGGGCTCGGCGTCGTCAACGGCGGCTACACCTACGACCGTGAACTGGTCCACCGGCTGCCGGAGATCCGGCCGGAGGTCAGCGTCGCCGACCTCGACCCGGCCACGCTCACCGCCCACCTCGACCCCGTCGACCGGGAGACGGAACTGGCCGCCGCGGCCTACCTCGCCCTGGCCCGCGACGCCCTCGCCCTCTTCGACTGCGACGTCGCGCTGCGCACCTTCCAGCCCGCCTCCGCCCCCGCCCTCCTCCTCGACAGCCGCGAGGCCCGGCACGAGCGCACCCGTTCCCAGCTCGCCCGCGAGCAGCAGGGCGGCCTGTGGGGCGACATCCTCGGCCACCTGCGTCAGGAGGCTCCGCGGGCCCAGCTGATCCTCAACCAGCTCAATCCGCTGGTCCGTACGGCCGTCACCATCGACGAGCCCGAACTGGCCCGCACCAGCGCCGAAGCCCTCTACGGGCAGGCCGCGATGCTGTCCCGGCGCCCGCTCAAACCCGCCGAGTCGAGCCTCATCAACCGCTCCTTCCTCGACCTGCTCGCCCACGCCCTCCGCAAGGACAGCTGACGATGCCTACCGCACCCCATCCCCAGAGCACAGCCGAGCTGTACCAGGCGCTCCAGGAGAACGACCGGCGCCCCTACGGCCGTACCCGCACCGTCACGGCCGAGGAACTGGTCGACGCCGCCGAGCAGTTCGCGGAGCCCGTCCCGCTCGTCCACGCGCTCCTCGAACTCCAGGAGGCGTACACCTACGGCTCCGAACCCCGGAAGTCGCCCGTCGTCTTCGCCCGCCTGCTCACCCTCTTCGACGAGCAGCCCGACGTCTTCGACGAGCGCCTGCGGCACATGCTGTTCTGGCGGTTCAAGTGGGTGGGCCACGCCCTGCGCCAGCTTCCCGAGATACCGCTGGCCAGCCTGCGCCAGTGGTCGACGGAGATGCGCGACCGGTACGAGAAGGCCGGCCTCGGCCTCCAGCCCTACTACGGACAGGCGTACCAGCTCGCCGCCCACGTCGGCGAGGACACCGCCCTCGCCTACGAGCTGTGGGCGGGCCGTACCCGCACCCGGCTCAGCGACTGCGAGGCCTGTGAGATCTGCGAGCGCGCCCGGTACCACCTCGCGGCGGGCGACGACGAGCGGGCGCTGCGCACCTGGGAGCCCGTCCTGGCCGGGAAGGAATCCTGCCAGGAGGAACCCGCCCGCTCCATCTCGTACGCGCTGCTCCCCCTGCTGCGCACCGGCCGCACCGACCGCGCCCGCGAGCTGCACCTGGCCGGTTACCGCGGCTGCCGCCGCAACCCCTCGATGTCCGGGGAGGTCGGCCGGCACCTGGAGTTCTGCGCGCTGACCGGCAACGAGGCACGCGGCCTGGAACTCCTTGCAGAGAACCGGAGCCTGTTCGACGACGTCGACTCGCCGCTGGACCTGCTCAGCTTCCTCACCGGCGTGGAGGTCCTCCTGCAGCGCGTCGAACTCCTCGGCCACGGCGAACTGCCCGCCGCCGGGTACGCGGGCCGCACCTGGACGGTGGCCGGCCTGCGCGCCGAGGTGCGCGGCCGCGCCGACGACCTCGCCGCCCGCTTCGACGCCCGCAACGGAACCACGGCCCACACCGACCTGCGCAGGGCCCGCCTCGACCGTGCCCCCCTGCTGGACGCACTGGAACTGACCCTGCGCACCCGCGGCCTCGACGACGTGGCCCCGGTCGCCCCGGCTGCCGCGCCCGCCCCCCGCACGGCCGCCGCCGTCCCCGAGTCCCTGCCCGAACTCATCGTCCGGGCACGGGAGTTGGACGAGCAGGGGCATCCGGACGCGGCGGCCTGCTGGGCACGGCTGCGCACGCTCGTCGCCGCCCCCGACTACACCCACCCCGACGACCCGGCCGTGGGACCGCTCGTACGGCTGCGCGCGGACCTGCTGGCCGACGAGGCGAGCCGGGCGGGCGAGAAGGACGGGTTCGACGAAGCCGCCGCCCGGTACGAGGAGGCCGCGAGCCGGTACGACGAGGCCGGAGCACCGGGTCACGCGGCGCTCGCCCGCGCCTGCGCCCTGCTCCCCACAGGCGAGATCCCCGCGGAGCGTGCCGACGGAGCCGAGGCGCAGGCCGCCGCGCTGACCGCCGCCCACGCGGCACTCGTCCGGCTGCACGAGGAGACGCCCGGCCTCGCCCCGTACCAGGAGGCCCGGCTGCTACGGCTGCGGGCGACCGCGCTCGGCCTGCGTCTGCAGACGTCGAGGAACGAGGAGCACGTCGCGCCGGTCTTCGCCGAGGTGGACCTGCTGCTCGACTTCGCCACCCGGCACGACATCGCTGGACAGGTCTCCGGCGCCCTCATGCTGCGGGCCAGTACGTACGCCCTCTCCGGCGATCTGCCCGCCGCGGTCACGGAGGTCGACGCCCTCCTCGACCGGCTGAAGGCGCACGGCCCCGCCTGGCACCTGCCCCGCACGCTCGGACTGCGCGGCCGGATCCAGTTCGGCCTGAAGGACGCGCAGGCCGCGCACGCGGACCTGACCGAGAGCCTGCGACTGGCCGCCGACTGGCCGGCCGACAGGGTGGACACCGCCCGCCTCCACGGTGATCTGGCCGAGGCCTGCATGCACCTGGGCCGCCCCGACGAGGCACTGCGGCACCTGACGCGCTCCGCGGAGCTGGAACTGCGCCACGGCAGCCGGACGGACGCGTTCTGCACCTACAGCAACGCGGCCCGGCTCACCCTCGACCTGGGCCGCGTCGAGGACTGCATCGCCCTGCTCGACTCCCTCCTGGCCGAACCGGACGTCGCCGCCGGAGAGCTGGACGACCGGCTCGTCGCCCAGCTGCGCCTGACCCGCGCCCGCGCGCTGAACGCGGGTGAGGACCTCAAGGCCGCCACGGCGGAGTTCGCCGCCCTCGCGGCCGAGTCGGCCGGCTGGGACGACGACCCCGGCAGCCACGCCATGATCGCCGCGGAGACCGCCGTACTCCTCGCCGAGTCCGGCGAGTTCGGCCGGGCCCGCGAGGCCGCGGACCAGGCCCTCGCCGCCCACGCCCGGGCCCCGCGCTACGAGCAGCTCAGCAACTGCCTGCGTGAACTCGCCCGCCTCCAGGCCCAGCAGCAGGGTTCCGAGGGCCTGGCCGACGCCCTCGCCCTTCTCGCCGACGCGGGCAGGATCGCCGACGCGGCCCGCGCCGCGGGGTACGAGGCCCGCGGCCGCTCCCTGGACAGTGCCCTGGCCTACGAACACGGACGGGTCAACGCCTACGCCCGTGAGTACGAGACCGCCCTGGCCGCCCTGGAGAAGGCCCTCGCCCTGCTCGGCGAACCGGGACCCGACGAGGACCGTGCCGGCGAGTGGGCCGAGTGCGTCCGTCTCGCGGCTGCCGTGGAGGGCATCTACCTGGAACGCCCCGCCCCCGCCCTCACCCGCCTCGACGCGGCGGTCTCCCGCCTCACCGCCCTGGGCCACACCGAGGAGACCGAGCCGCTGACCTCCCTGGCGGCCCGGCTGCGCGACGAGGGGTGATACGGCGGAGTCACCGGGATGCCGCGATCGATGCCGCCGTGAGCCTGTCCACGGCCGTCGCGACCGCCTCGGGGCTGGAGATCATCGTCAGGTGCCGGGCGCCCGGGATGAGCGTCGCGGGCGGTGCGCCGATGCGCCGGGCGGTCTCCTGCGGAGTCCGCCGGGTGAACACGTCGTCCTGGGCTCCGAACACCACCGACTTGGGCAGGCGCACCCCGGCGAGCCGAGCCACCTGGTCCGCGGGCAGACCCGGCACACCCGCGGCCAGCATGCTCCAGAGCGCGCTCTCCGCACCCGGCACCCGGAGCGGGCGTCGCCACTGATCCAGACCGGCGGCGTCCAGGCGCGGACAAGCGGGCCCGCACTGTGCGTCGTACACGCTGCGGATCACCGCGTCGATGCCGAGCCCGAGCCGCAGCAGGGTGGTGCGGTACGGGTCGATCAACACGTACGTGAGGGCCGGCGGCGGCCCGGCACCGGTGTCGAGGGCGTCGCCGTCGAGGAGCATCACACCCCCCAGCCGGCCAGGAGCCCGCAGCGCCGTCTCGCTGACCGTAGCGGCTCCGCTGGAGTGCCCCACCAGCAGTGGCCGCTCGCCCGGACCGCCGAGGTGCATGGCGTCCAGGAAGCCCAGGAGCTGCCGGGTGAAATGGTCGACGGTGTACGGGCCGTGGCGCTCGCTGTATCCGTCGCCCGTCAGGTCGAGCGCGTACACCCGGTGGTCGCGGGCGAGCAGCGGGGCAAGGCGTGACCAGGTGTCGACGGATTCGAAGGCGCCGTGCACCAGGACGACCGGTGGACCCGCCGTACCCCAGGTCTGGTAGCGCGTGCGGATGTCGGCGGCCTGCACGTACCTGAGCCCGCGCGGCGGCGTGGCGCGCCCGGCGGTGACGGCGTTGTAGACGAACGAGGCCGCCGTGCCGGCCACCAGCAGGGCGGCACAGCCCAGCGCGCCGCGCCGCAGCCACCGCCGCAGCCGGGAGCGGGGCGGCCGGTGCGCGCGCTCGGCAGGGAGCGACGGCGGAGCGGATGCCGGACGGGCGCCCCCGTCTCCGTCTCCGACCCCGGGTTCGGCTCCATCTCGGCGAAGATCAGCTGTCACAGCCCACAGCATCGCCCATGGCACACCCGGGGTCATCCTGCGGGGGGAGCCATCGTGACTACTCCGCCGGGTGTAGGGGAGCGCCGGGTGCGGGGAGCGCCGATGACGAGTTGTGTGACGCGGGCTCGGTCTCCGGGGACACGGTGCTCACCTGCCGTGTGTTCACGGTGTCGAGGACCCGGTCGCCGTACAGGTCCTGGAGCCAGTTGGTCTGGTAGACGGTGTCGAGGTAGCGCTCGCCGAGGTCGGGCGCGATGGCCACCGCGGTGACGCCGCGCGTTCCGTGCCGGGCCAGCCAGGCCGCCGCACCGCTGACCACCGTCCCGGTGGAGCCGCCGAACAGGAAGCCGCGTCTGGCCATGCGGTGGCACATACGGATGGTGTCGGGCTCCTCCACGCGGATCACCTCGTCGACGAAGGACTCGTCGAGCAGCGGCGGTCGCATGCTCATCCCGAGGCCCGGGATCATCCGGCGGCCCGGCTCGCCGCCGAACGTCACCGAGCCCACGGCGTCCACGGCGACGACCCGCACCGGGCGGTGCCACTGGCGGAAGTAGCGTGCACAGCCCATCAGGGTGCCGGTGGTGCCCGCCCCGACGAAGACGACGTCCACGTCCGGGAACTGGCGGACGATCTCCGGAGCCGTCGTGCGGTAGTGCGCCAGCCAGTTGCCCTCGTTGGTGTACTGGCTGAGCCAGACGTACCGGTCGTCGGAGGCGCACAGCGTACGGACGTACTCGATCCGTGTGCCCAGGAAACCGCCGTTGGAGTCCTGGTCGGCCACCACGTGCACCTCGCTGCCGAGCGCCTCCATCAGGAGTCTGCTCGACAGGTTGCAGCGGGAGTCCGTCACACACAGAAACCGGTAACCCTTGCTGGCGGCGATCATGCTGAGCGCGACGCCCAGGTTCCCGGACGAGGACTCGACCAGGACGGAGTCAGGCCTCAGGACTCCGTCCCGCTCGGCGCTCTCCACCATCTCGTTCGCGGCCTTCAACTTGATGGATCCGGCGAAGTTGAAGGCCTCGCACTTCAGATAGAGCGGGCCTCCGCAGATCGACTCCAGGTCGACGAAGAGGTCACCCTCGTTGAAGGCGTAGGGAGCGGTAATGACAGGCAAGGCGGGCCTCCTGTTGCCAGGCCGCGGACGACAGCCTCAGCCGTACCGGCGCAGCTCGTGGAAGAAGTCATCGATGAGACGGAGATCGCCCGTCCGGGACACCTCGTCGTAGACGTACTTGCCGACGACGAGGTCGAGAACACCGAGTCCGAAGGGCGAGAAGATCACCGGCCGGTCGGTGGGCGGTGCGACCCGTCCGGACATGACGTCGTCGAGGGTTCCGTTCAGGAAGTCGCGGCTCCCCGTGAGCTGTTCGACCAGGTGGGGGGACGTGTCGGCCTTCAGGCAGTGCTCGACGTCGTCGACGAAGTTGGCCGAGCCGAGCAGGATCTCGGGGGCCAGATCGCGCAGCGACACATGCAGGACCAGCGGGTTGTGGCCGAACCAGGCCGGGTCGGTGACGTGCGGCCGGCCGGCGATGGTGGCGAAGACCACGAGGTCGCTGGCACGGACGAGGTCCTCGGCGTTGTCATGGACGGTGATCCGCGCGGTGGTGCCGGCCTGCCGCAGGTAGCCGCGGAAGCCGTCGGCGCTGTCGGCGGACACGTCGTGCACGCCGACCGTCTCGAACGCCCAGCCCGTGCCGTGCAGGAAGGTGTGGATGTAACGGGCGATCAGCCCCGTGCCGAAGAATCCGACGCGGGTGGGGCGGGTCCGGCCGCGGCTGAGCCAGTCGGCCGCCAGCGCCGCGGACGCCGCGGTCCTGGTGGCGCTGATGATCGAGCTCTCCAGGCAGGCGAACGGGTAGCCCGTGTCGTGGTCGTTGAGGATGAGGACCGCGGAGGCCCGTGGCAGCCCGGCGCTCACGTTCGCCGGAAAGCTGGAGATCCACTTCAGGCCGTCCACGCGGTCCGGTCCGCCGATGGAGGCCGGCAGCGCGATGATCCGCGCCGTGGGCCGGTCCGGGAAGCGCAGGAAGTACGACGGCGGGTTGACCGAGTCTCCCGCGCCGTGCAGCCGGTAGGCGGCCTCGACCAGTTCCATGAGCTGTCTCTCGCGCCCGCCCAGCGCTTGCCGCACCTGCTCACCGCTGATCACCGCGAACGTCGGCGCGGAAGACCGCTCGGGCACGCCCGGCCGGGGGTCGGTCGACAGTACGTCGGTCATCGCTCGCTCGCCTCCCGGGCCGGGCCGTGGCCGGCCGGACGGAGGGGCTCGCCCATGCCGACCAGTACCTGCCGCTCCCCGGTGAACGCCTCCCGGCTGTGCGCGGTGGAGATGTTGTCCACGAGCAGCAGGTCACCGGCGTGCCAGGGGTCGCGCCGGGTGTGTGCCTCGTAGACGCTGTTGATCAGCTGGACGACGTCCTCGCCGATCGGACTGCCGTCGCCGTAGAGGGTGTTGAACGGCAGCCCGTCCTCGCCGTAGACGTCCACCAGGTACTCGCGCACCTCCGGGGCGAGCGTCCACTCGTTGAGGAAGGCGATCTGGTTGAACCAGCAGCTCCGGCCCGTGACGGGGTGCCGGACGACGGCACCGCGGCGCTGCTCGGTGCGCAGCGTCCCGTCGGGCTGCCAGGTGAAGTCGATGGCGTTCGCCCGGCAGTAGCGCTCGATCTCGGCGTGGTCGTGGGTGCCGAACGACTCCGTCAGGCTCGCCCCGATCTCGTCGTTGTAGGTGCGGGTCAGGATCCAGCCCTCCCGCTCGAACCGTTCGGTGAGCCCGGTGGGCAGTGCCCGCAGGACCTGTTCGGCGTCGGCCACCGCCGTCGCCCCGCCCTGCTCCGGCGCGGTCAGGCAGGCGAACAGCATGAGGCCGGGCACCTGAAGCGGGTAACTCAGCTCGTGGTGCATGCACATCGGCTGGTTGGCCGGCCAGGTCGTGGAGGAGTAGAGCCCGGGGCCGAGGGCCTGACGGGGGGCGAAGGTCTCCCGCTCCGTCAGGAGACTGCCGGCCAGCCGCGCGAAGACGGCACCGACCTGGTCGGTGTCCCGCAGCCCGAGCCCGCGGACGACCAGCGCCCCGTGCTCGGTGACCTGCGCGCGCAGCGCCTCGCGGTACTCGGCCGCCCAACTCGGGGCGTCTTCCGGGGGATCGACGCACAGCAGCGCCGGCTTGTCCGGCCGCAGCTCCACATCGAGCGGTGATGCCAGGGATGAGAACGGCATCTCGGGTTCCTTTCGGGTCGGCCGCCCGCGGTTCGTCGGGGCTCAGGAGGAGGCAAGTGGTGTGACGGCGCTCAGCACGGCCTGCGCCGCCTCGGCCGGACGGGTGCGCAGGAAGTGGTGGCCCCCGTCGGCGAGTTCGTGGAGATCGACGTGCTCGGCCAGGAGCAGCCAGTCCCGGTGGCGGTGGGCGTGACCATCGGTGTGCGGGTCGTCGGCGGCGACGACCACCGAGACCGGCGCGGACAGCTTCACCGGTGGCGGGTTCTCCAGGGCCGCGCGGAAGTAGCGGTGCGCGCCGACACAGTCGTGCCGGTAGGCCGCACCGATGCGTTCGGCGTGCCGCGCGTTCAGTTCCGCGAGTTCCGCGTAGCCGCCGTCCGCGGTCAGCCGCGCCGCGATCTCGGCGTCGCTCCGGCTCGTCAGCTCATCGATGGCGGTGCGCCGCTCGACGGCCGTGCCGAGCAGGTGCGCGCCGAGGAACACCCGCTCCACGCGCACCCCCCGCCGCTGGAGCCTCCTGGCCGTCTCGACGGCCGGCGCGGCGCCCGAGGAATGACCCCAGAGCATGACCCGGGACAGACCACGCGCCGTGATCTCGGCGGCGACCTGCTCGGCGACCTGCTCGATCGACGCGAACGGCTCCGGGTGCGCGGCCGGCTGGTGACCGGGCAGGTCCACGGCGAGGACCGCCGGGCCGGTGCCCGCCAGCGCGCTCGCCAGTGGCTGGTAGTTGACCGCGTTGCCGCCCGCGTAGGGGAAGCACACCAGGGCGCACTCCGGCGCACCGCCCCCGTCCGACAGGGGCACCAGCAGCTCCGGGCGCTGCCCGGCCGCGCCGTCGAGGACGGCGGCCAGGTCGGCGAGCACCGGGTGCCGGGTGACGTCCTTCAGGGACACCGCGCGGTCGAGCGCGACGGTGAGTCTGACCGCGGTCAGGGAGGTGCCGCCGAGGTCGAAGAAGTGGTCCGTGCGACCGATCCGCCGCTCGGGCACCCCCAGCAGTTCGGCCCAGGCCGCCGCCAGCCTCCGCTCGCTCGGGCTCAGCGAGCCGGAAGCGTCCCCGGCCTCCCCTTCCGGCGCCGACTCCTCGGCCAGCCTGGTCAGGGCCTTTCGGTCGATCTTGCCGTTGGCCGTCAGCGGGAGACCGTCCTGCCGGTGGAAGGCCGAGGGGACCATGTAAGCGGGCAGCGCCGCGCCGAGTGCCTCGCGCAGCACCTCCGGCGGCCGGGCCGTGCCGGTGTAGAAGGCGATCAGATGCCTGCTGCCGTCGGCCCGCTCGGCGACGACCACCGCACCGTCCCGCACCCCCTCCACCCGCAGCAGACAGTTCTCGATCTCGCCGATCTCGATCCGGAAGCCACGGATCTTGACCTGGTTGTCGCGGCGGCCGAGGAACTCCAGCTTGCCGTCGGGGTGCCAGCGCCCCCAGTCGCCGCCCAGATAGAGCCGTTCACCGGGCCGGTACGGGTCCGTCCGGTACGCCTCACGGGTCCGCTCGGGATCGTTCACGTACCCCCGGCCCACGCAGACACCGGCGAACGCGATCAGCCCCGGGGCGCCCAGCGGTACCAGCGACAGGTGCTCGTCGACGACGTAGACGCGCACGTTGTTGACCGCCCGCCCCAGCAGCACCCGGTCGGGCACCTCCTGAAGGACCTCGTGATTGGTGTCGTCCGAGGTCTCCGTCAGCCCGTAGGCGTTGAGCAGCCCGATGTCCGGCTGGACCGCGAACCAGCGCTGGACCAGCTCCCGTTTCAGCGCCTCGCCGGTCACCGACACACACCGCAGGTCAGGCAGCGTGCGCGGGTGCTGTTCGAGATAGGAGACCACGACCTCCAGGTAGGAGGGCACGACCTGCGCCACGCCGACCCGGCCGCGCTCCAGCGTGTCGACGAACCGTTCCACGTCCGTGATCACGTCCTGCTCGACCAGCAGGGTCCGCCCGCCGACCAGCAGCGGGGCCAGCAGCTGCCACAGGGAGATGTCGAAGCACTGCGGGGCCGTCTGCGCCACCACGCACCCCTCACCGATCGCCAGGTCGTCGATCTTGGCGTGGAGGTGGTTGAGCATGCCCGCGTGCTCGCACATCGCGCCCTTCGGCTCGCCGGTGGAGCCGGACGTGAAGTAGATGTAGGCCAGCCGGCCGGGGGCGATCTCCACGCCGGGGTCGTCGTCGGCGTGCGGTTCCGCGTACGCGGTGCCGACCAGAAGCTTCTCGACTCCCGGCAGCGTGGCCAGCGCCTGGTCGAGGGTGTCGGTGCTGCCGGGTTCGGTCAGGACCAGCCGGCATCCCGCCCGCGACAACGTTGCCGCGACACGGCCGGCCGGGAAGTGCGGCTCGATCGGCAGGTACACGCCGCCCGCCTTGAACACCGCCAGCACCGCCGCCAGCCAGTCGAGATCGCGCTCGGTGACGACGGCGACCACGTCTTCCCGGCCCAGGCCCCTCGCCAGCAGCGCGCGCGCCAGCCTGTTGGCACGCCGGTTGAGTTCGTCGTACGTCCACTCCTGCGCGCCGTGCACGGCCGCCACCGCGCGCGGATGCGCCCGTACCCGCTGCTCGAACAGCTCGTGTGCCCGCGCGTCCGGCAGCGGCCGGCGGGGTCCGGCCAGGCCTTCCAGCTGTTCCTGTTCCTCCTCGGCCGACACCAGGCTCCGGCGCGTGTGGTCGGCCTCCGGCTCTGCCGTCATCAGCCGCAGCGCCGTCACGTGGTAGCCCCCGATACGAGCCGCGGCCACGCTGTCCAGCACGTCCGTGCGGTACCGCAGGCGCAGCGTCAGCCGTCCGCCCCGGTCGGACCAGCGCACGTGCAGGACGCCGTCGTCGGCGTGGGCCCCGTCGGCTCCCAGGGGACCGAACACGATCTCGTACGGCGGCTCCGTCAGCCCCAGTTCCCACCGCAGCTTCTCCACCGGGAACTCCCGGTGCGCCAGCACCTCCGCCTCGGCGTGCTCGGCGGCCGAGAGCAGGGCCTGCCAGGACCCCGGGGGAACGGCCAGCCGGCAGGGCAGCGGCTCACCGCGCACACCGGTGGTGTACCCCGTGACCACCTCCGGTTCGCCGGACAGCGCGGCCAGCACCTTGCCGTGGGCGGCGAGCAGCAGCGCACTGACCGGCACGCCCCGGTGCCGGACCAGTTCCCGCATCGCGCCCGCCACGTCGTCCGGCACCGGTGTCTCGTGCTCGGCCACTCCCTCGGCCGGCTCCCGGACCCACCGCGGCACCGTGGTGACACCGCCGGCGGTCAGCACCCGGCTCCAGAACTCCCGGTCCGCTTCCATGCGCGCTCCCATCGAATGGCCTTCCTCAACTCACGGTCGCCGCAGTGGCGTTGGCTGTTGACGTGGTCCGGTCGGCGGCGCGGGACCCGATGCCTTCGTCCGGCATGGTCACGGCGGGATTGCCGCCCCACCGTGCGTCCGGGGGGACTTCCTCACCCTTCATGAGGAAGGAGTCGGGTGCCAGCACCGAGCCGTCGCCCATGGTCACGCCGTAGTGCACATGGGCGCCGACGCCGAGCGTGCAGCCGGCGCCCAGCGTGGTGACGTCGGACTTGAAGGTGCCGTCCTCCTGCGAGTGGCACTGGAGCTTGCTCCCCGCGTTGAGGGTGCAGTCGTCGCCGATGGCGGCGAGCGTTCTGTCGGTCACGTAGCAGCCGTCGTCGAACACCCTGCGGCCGACGCGGACGCCGAGCATGCGCCAGACGAGACTCTTGAAGGGCGTTCCGTTGAAGAGGTTCAGGTAGTGGTCCGGAACCTTCCACAGACGCTCGACCGACCAGAACGTCCGGTCGTAGATGGAGCACAACTCGGGGCGGAGCCTGCGGAAGGACAGCAGGCAGCGCTCCACCAGGATGTAGTACGCGGTGGACAACGCGAGCGTCAGCGCCAGATACGTGGCGATCACCACGTGCCCGATCACGCCGTACAGGTCGACGGAGGCCAGGGCGAGCAGGGTGAGCGCGAAGGTGTGCAGCCAGCGCACGCACAGCATCAGGGCCATCGAGCGAAGGTTGTAGCGGTTCTTCGCCGCGAGCCGACGGCGCAGCGTGTCGCCCGTCCTGAGGTGGTCGAACCGTGCGTCACGGTCCACGGAGCGGGGGATCTCGAAGCACGGGGAGCCGAGGAGGCCCACGCCTTCACGGACCTCGCCGTCGAGGGGAACCATCACCTTCGTCGCGAGCAGACAGTCGGCACCTGTACGGCCGCCCGCGGGATAGGCGATGTTGTTGCCCAGGAAGTTGTGCGGCCCGATGGACACCCGGCTCAGCCGGAAGGACGTGCTGGAGTAGTCCGCGTTGAGCACGGAGAGTCCGTCGGCCACCATCGTTCCGCTGCCGACGGAGACCAGGAAGGGCGTCTCGTGCTGCACCTCGGTGCCGAAGTTGGATCCGGTCTGCTCCACGTGCGACACGTCGTAGCCGAGGCCGCGGAGATAGTGGACGATGTAGGAGCTGTCCCCGAAGAGCCAGGCGAAGAACTTGATGTTCGTCATGCGCGCCGTCGCCCGGTGGGCCGCGTAGTGGAATCCGTACAGCGGATAGACCCGGTCCGGCTTGACGGCCAGACGCAGCAGCCGCGGGACGCTGTACAGGGCGGCGAGGCCCACCACGACGAAGCCGAAGAACAGCACCAGGGAGAGGACCAGCGCGTCGGTGACCAGTTCCGCGAGCGTCCACGAGGTCCTCTGCGGGTCGAGTCGCTTGCCGATCGCCGGCACCTCGGTGAACAGCATGTACACCCCGCCGACGGCCACAGGCACGTACAGGAGGAGCAGCTGCGCCAGCGTGACGCAGCCGAACCAGGCCCGGCGCCCGGTGCCGCACCCGGCCGGCGCGACCCGTACGTAGTCGACCCGGGTGGGCTCCGCCGGCGATCCGTGCCAGTGCTCGCCGGCCGGGACCGCCTGGCCGCGGTGCAGGGCGGAGGCGTGGCCGAGCTGGGCGCCGTCGCCCATCGAGGTGTCGATGTCCAGGACCGTCTTCTCGCCGACGAACACATCGCGCCCGAGCGTGATCCGGCCGGTCTGGATGCGGCCCGCGTGGGCCCGGTAACCGAGGAAGAAGGAGTCCTTGCGGACCACCGTGCCGGAGCCGATCGTCAGCAGGTCGGTGCAGACCGGCACGGAGGGGGAGAGGATCGTGACCCCCTTGCCGATCCGCGCGCCGAGTGCCCGCAGGTACAGCACGTACAGCGGAGTTCCGACGAGGAAGACCATGGGATTCGCGTGGAGCAGGACCTTGACGAGCCAGAAGCGCAGATACGTCAGGCCCCAGACGGGAAACTCTCCAGGTCTCCAGCGGCCGACGAGAAGCCATTTCGCGACGACCGGGAGCGCGCACAGAGCGACGAACCCGACCCCTCCGAACAGCAGCGACCGCAGATAGATGTCGGCGACGCCCGAACCGGTGGCGATCCACTCGTACCCCGCGGCGGTGACGAACCCGGAGACAAGGGAGTAGCTCAGGAAGGCCAGTAACTGGGCCGTTCCGCAGAGCAGATGGTTCAGCCGGCTGCGGCGCGGCGCCTGGGCCGGCGGGGGGAGGGCCGGATCGACGGGTGCGGGAGCCGCGTCGCCGAGAGCCGCCGCCAGGCTTCGTACCGTGGGGTACCGGTAGATGTCCTTCATGGACGGGGACGGCAGATCCGCACGTTTCCGTAGCCGCGCGCAGAACTGTGCCATGACCAGGGAGTTGGCGCCGAGTTCGGTGAAGAAGTGGCTGTCGACCGCGACCCGCTCGGCACCGAGGACGTCGGCCAGTGCCTGCGCGAACTGCTGCTCGGTCCGTTCGTACGGCCCGGTTATGGGGGCCTCGGAGGACTGCTCCACCATGCGATCTCCTGGACGGCGTGGACTTCGGCCCGATCACGGACTGGAGACTCCAGTTTGTTCAGGGATAGACCAGATTGCTACTTGATCGATCGGTCGCCGTGGTGCGAAAAATGTTCGATTGGGCCGTATTTCCTTGGTTCCGTGCAGGACGGGGACGTGTGCGGATCACCCGGACGGCGGTCCCCCACGCGTTCATAACGATCTCGGCTCAGGGCTTGTGTGATTCCTCATCCCCCTTAGCCTCCCGCCATGGCTTTTCTTTCAAGTCGCCGCGGAAGATCCCGTCTTGCCCCGGAACTCGACGACCAGGACCTGGGCAGGCTGCTGAAGAACCTGCTGGCGACCACGAGGGCAAGCACGGTCGGGATGACGGACATGTGCGTGGCGCAGATCTCCCGTCTGCTGGAGCGGGACCCGGAGGACTGGGACCGTCGGGCGCACCGCATGGGCGTCCTGGCGGAGTTCCTGGCCGGCTGGCGTCTGCCGCGCTCGTGGGCCACGCGTGAGCCGCGTAACGCGAACGCACTCGTGCTGTACGCATGGAGCGAGGTGGCCCTCGCCCGCTCCCAGGGGGGCCTGGACGACGCGGCCGGGGTGATCGACAGCTGTCTTCGGGCCGCCGAGCTCACTCCTCAGGACCCCACCCCGTGGGTGGCCCTCCTGAGGGCGGCACGCCTGGAACACTGGGAGCAGCCGCAGATGTTCGGCGTGTGGAACGAGGTGCTCGCACGCGACCGCTGGAACCGTGAGGCCTACCTCACCATGCTGGGCTATCTCACCCCGGAGGAAGCGGGGTCACGCATCCAGGTTCTGGAGTTCGTGGACGCCCTGTGCGCCCGCATGCCCGCGAACGCGCCCTGCGCGGCGACGGAACTCACCGCCCAGGTCCTCCAGTACCACTCCGTCCTCGACCGGGGCGGCTTCGAAGCGCTGGTGGCGCGCAATCACTGGTCCCGGGCGACGGCCGCCCAGGCCCTCGACCGCGTGGCCCACACCTGGGTGCAACCGGGATTCCTCCGTCACGCGCGGGCACGTGCCGACCTCAACATCCTCGCCTACGCGCTGATGGCCGCCGACCGGCGCCGGGAAGCCCGTGCGGCCTTCGAGGCGCTCGGCGGCACCGTCACCCACTGGCCCTGGCAGGCCGGCGGCGACCCGCTGGCCGAGTTCGAGCAGGCGCAGCGGAGAGTTCCCCGCGACGGGTGATCCGCGTTGTGGCGGGCCGGGCGCTATGTTCGGTCTGCTGCAGATGCCGTCCCGTCTGTCACGGGCGACGGAGGTACGGGGGTGGGATGGACGTCCTGGGGATCGACGCCTGCGGTAAGCAGGGGTGGGTGGGGATCCGGCTCACCGACGGCGCGTACGCGGGGAGCCTGGTGGCCGCGTCCCTCGATGCGCTGATCGAGCGTGCCGGTGCGGTACGGGTGATCACGGTGGACATGCCGCTCGACCTTGTCGAGCAGGGCTGGCGTGCCGCTGATCTCGCGGCCAAGGCGCTGCTCGGGGTGCGACGCAGCAGCGTGTTCCTCATCGCGCCGAGGCCTGCGTGGCAGGAGCCCGACTATGTGACGGCCGCGAACCGGTGCGCGGAGCTCACGGGGAGCCGGCTGAGCCGGCAGGCGTGGGGGCTGGCACCGAAACTTCTCGAGGGTCGGGCGTGTTGGCTTGCCGATGAGCGCATCCACGAGGTGCACCCCGAGGTGTCCTTCCACGCCCTGGCCGGTGGGGTGCCACTGGCGTACGCCAAGAAGACGTGGCGCGGCCAGAACCTGCGCCGCGCACTGCTGGCCGAGGCCGGAGTCGTGCTCCCGGACGAGCTCGGAGAGGCCGATCGGGTCGCCGTGGACGATGTGCTCGACGCCGCTGCCGCCGCCTGGTCGGCGCACCGGATCGCGCTCGGGACCGCGGAACGGATTCCCGCGGTGCCGGAGCCGGATGCGGAGGGCCGGCTCATCGAGATCCGGTACTGACCGTTCATCAGGTCCGCGCGTGCTTCACCGGGATGCGGGGGCAGGCTCATCTGCCCCAGATCCTCCGGTACGCCTCCCGGTAGCCCGGCGGGTCCCAGGCCGTGGCTCCGGCGCTGTTGGCGGCCGTCGAGACGTGGACGGGGGCGACGTAGCCGCTGGCGGGACGACCGGAGAAGGCGCGGTTGAACTCGTCGACGATCTGCCAGGCCTGCTGCGACAGCGGCTCGGGGACGGTGGCGGCCTGGTACTGCCCGCTGTTGATGCGCTGGAAGGCGGACGGGTCACCGTCGCCCGCGCCGATGTTGAAAGGCGGGCCCGAACCCTGTCGGCCGGCCGCGCGGAAGGCGGGGGCGGCGTCGGCGAAGTACAGGTCGTTGATGGCGACGGAGTGCGTCCACCTGTTCCGGAAGCGGGAGAGGAGGGAGGAGATCTCCCGCGGGGTGCGGCTGCTCGCGTCCGGGATCGGGATGTTCTCGTACGCGAGCAGCCGCACGCCGGAACAGGTGGCGAGTTCCTTCCTGATCAGCTCGGACTTGTTCCTCGCGAAGGGGATGGAGGCGTCGGTGAAGAGGACGACTCCGGCCCGGCCGTTGGAGTGGGAGATGATCCACTGTGCGCTGATGCGGGCCACGTCCTCGACCCGGGTGGTGACGTTGGTGAAGAGTTCGGGCCGCCTGCTGGGACCGGGGGAGGCGACCGCGTGCCAGCCGACGAGAGGGATGCCGGCCGCGTTGGCCCGATCGACCTGCTGGGAGGTCGAGCCGGGGTCGAAGCCGCCGATGACGATGCCCGAAGGCCGGAGAGACACGGCCTCGCTCATGGCCGCCTGGACGCCGGAGGGACTGCCGCCCGCGTCGATCACCCGGACGTTCCAGCCGATGACGCTCGCGGCCTCCCGCACGCCGTCCGCGACGCCCGCGACTCCGGGGTTGGTCATGGTCTGCGCGACATAGACGACCGTCTTGCCGGACACCGCTCCGGGGCCGCCGGTCGGCCCGTTCCAGACGGTGTCGGTCCGTTCCGCTCGTACGACGGCGGCCCGGGCCGTGGTCTGGGCCGCGGGGCAGCCGCCCGGGCCGGTGGTGGACACCGTGGGGCCGTTCGACGGGCCGCGCTGGCAGCCGGTGAAGGCGGCCAGCGCGGCCAGCAGCGCGAGGGAGACGGACCGGGCCGTGACGGCGCGTGGGGTGGCCTTGCGGTTGCGGTGCACGGGAGCTCCTCGCGGAGGGGCGAGCGTCAGGGTGCGGCCGGGGGCCGGAGCCGGGGCCCCGGCGTGCATGGGTCATGGAGTGGTGCCCGCGGTTCCGCCTCCGGGTGCCGACGGCGGGGGCCGCGGCACGGCCGGCGCGTCGCGGGGTGCGTCGGCCCCGGTGCGCAGCCGGCGGGCGGAGTAGCCGGCCAGGCCGACGGCGAGCAGCAGAGTGCCGCCGTAGAACAGGGGGATCGTCCAGAAGTCGGCGCCCATCTGGCCGATGCCGGTGAGGCCGACGGCGAGCACGGCGACGGCGACGACCGTGCCCAGGGCGTTGGGACGGCCGGGTTTGATCGCGGTCGAGCCGAGGAGGGCGCCGGTGAAGGCGGGCAGGAGATAGTCGAGGCCGACGCTGGGATTGCCGATCTCCTGCTGAGCCGCCAGCAGCACACCGGCGCAGCCGACGATCAGCCCCGACGCGGCGAACGCGTAGACGGTGTACCTGCGGGTCGGGATGCCGACCAGCTCGGCGGCGCGCGGATTGGCACCGATGACGTACAGGCACCGGCCGAGCGGCAGCCGCTCCAGCACCACCCAGAGGGCGACGGCGAGGGCGAGCACGTAGAAGGCGGGCAGCGGGAGGCCGAGGACCCTGGAGTCGTAGAGGCCGGTGAAGGCGGCCGGCAGACCGTGCGGGCCCGGGACGATCCGGCCGCCGCCGGTGACCCAGCCGGTCACGGCGTACAGCATGCTGCCGGTTCCGAGGGTGGCGATGAACGAGTCGATCCGGCCGAACTCGACGACGACGCCGTTGAGGACGCCCACGACCGCCCCTCCGGCGATCACCACGAGGCAGGCCCACGGCCAGGGCCATCCGTGGTTGACGACGAGGTGCAGCACCATGACGTGCGCCAGGCCGAGGCCGTAGCCGAGGGAGAGGTCGAACGAGCCGGTCACGACGGGGACCATGGCGGCGAGTGCGAGGACGGCCGGGATCGCCTGGGTGGACAGGATCGAGTCGACGGTGTCCCGGGTGGGAAACGTGTGCGGCAGCGTGAGGGAGAAGACCAGGAAGAGCAGGGCGGTGAGGACCACCAGGCCGTAGGCGCCCACGAGGTGCCAGGCCGGGCTCCGCCGGTGCGGCCGGGAGCGGGGCGGGAAGGGCGGGGGCGGGGCGGTCATGAGTCCGTGGCCGTGCCGGAGGCCGGCATGGCTGAGGCCGCCCGGGTGAGCCCCGCGACCGAGAGGCCCGCACCGCTCAGCTCGGCCGTCACGCGTCCGCGGACGAACACCAGGGCCCGGCGGCACACGTCCGCCACCTCCTCGAAGTCGGTCGAGACGAGCAGAACCGCGAGGCCGGCGGCCAGCGCCTCGTCGAGCAGGCGGTAGACCGCGGCCTTGGCTCCGATGTCCACGCTCGCGGTCGGCTCCTCCAGGATCAGCAGGCGCAGGTCCCCCCGGAGCCAGCGGCCGATCACGACCTTCTGCTGGTTGCCGCCGGACAGGGTGGCGAGGGGAGCCTCGCTGTCGTGGGGACGCACCGCGAACCGTTCGATCAGCTCCGCGGCCCGGGCGCGTTCACGGCGGGGACCGATCCAGCGCGGCACGGGCGGACCTCCCGCACGGGGATTGGCCAGGAGGTTCTCGCGTACGGTCAGCCCCTCGGCGCAGCCCTCCCGCAGCCGGTCACCGGGCACGAGGCCGACACCGAGAGCGACGGCGTCGGCGACCGTGCGGGGGTCGTAGGGCCTGCCGCCGAGGAGTACCCGGCCGCCGAGGAAGGGCCGGGCCCCGGCGAGCGCGCGGCCCAGGTCCATGTGTCCGGCGCCCGAGAGGCCGACCAGGCCCAGCACCTCCCCGGCCCCCAGTTCCAGGGTGACCGCTCCCGTGCCGACGGTCCGTGCGCCGTCGAGGGTGAGGACGGCGGGGCCGGCCGCGGGGCCGGCAGCGGGGCGATGGCGGGGCAGGTCCTCGCCGACGATGTCGTGCACCAGCCGGGCGGGGTTGTGGCCCGCCAGCGGGCCGTGGCTGACGAGCCTGCCGTCGCGCAGCACGGCGAAGGTGTCGGCGACCTCGTACACCTCGTCCAGGCGGTGGGTGACGTAGAGGATGCCGTGCCCCCGGTCGCGCAGGGCGTGCAGGACGCGGAAGAGCCGGGCGCAGTCCGCGGCGGGGAGGCGGGCGGTCGGCTCGTCGAGGACGACGAGCTTCGCGCGGGCCGCCAGGGCCCGGCCGATGGCGACCAGCGAGCGCTCGGCGGGCCCGAGCCGGGCGACCGGCGTGTCGGGATCGAGGTGCCCGGCGACGGTTCCCAGGGCCTCGGCGCAGCGCTCCCGGGTCCGCTGCCAGGAGATCAGTCCGGCGCGGCGCGGATATCCGATGGTCAGGGCGATGTTCTCGGCGATCGTCATCCACTCCACGAGCCCGAGGTCCTGGTGGATGAAGGACATGTCGCGGGAGGCGGCATGGCTGCCGAGCGGATGCCCGTCCACCGTGATCCGGCCCGCGTCGGCCTGGTGGACGCCCGCCAGCACCTTGATGAGCGTGGACTTTCCCGCACCGTTGGGGCCGAGCAGGGCGAGGACGCTGCCGGCCCGGACGTCGAGGTCCACCCCGTCCAGTGCGAGGGTCCCGCCGAACCGCTTGGCGAGCCCGCGGATGCGGACCAGGGGGTCGGCCCCGAGGGCCCGGACCGTGTTCGCGGAGGTGTCGGGAGGGTCGTGCACGGACATCTCCGGGGGTCGGCAGGGCGATTTCTCCCCGATTTTCCCCGTGATGCCGGTGCGGCACCTCACGCATTCCGGACGTGCCGCCCGCTGTGACACCAACGGGTCAGCCGCGCCGATCGCCTCAGGCGCCGTCGAGCCCCCATTCGGCCCAGATGACCTTGCCCTGTGGGAGGTAGCGCGTACCCCAGCTCTGTGCCAGCTGGGCCACGAGGAACAGGCCGCGGCCGCCCTCGTCGGTGGTGGCCGCCCGGCGCAGGTGCGGGGCGGTGTTGCTGGTGTCGGAGACCTCGCAGATCAGGGCGCGGTCGCGCAGCAGACGGACGCGGATGGGCCCGGAGCCATGGCGGATGGCGTTGGTGACCAGCTCGCTCAGCACCAGCTCCGCGGCGAAGGAGACCTCCTCGAGTCCCCAGTCGGCCAGCCGGCGCAGGGCCGAGGCGCGGACCTCGCTGACGAGGGAGGGGTCGGCGGGCAGGTCCCAGGCGGCGATCCGGTCGGGGTCCAGGGCGCGGGTACGGGCGACGAGCAGGGCGATGTCGTCATGGGGGTGGGCCGGCGCCACGGTGTCCAGGACCGCCTCGCAGATCTCCTCGGGTGTGCGCTCCGGGTGGGCCAGGGTGCCGCGCAGCTGGTCGAGGACCAGGTCGACGTCGCGGCTGCGGTCCTCGATGAGTCCGTCGGTGTAGAGGACCAGCCCGCTGCCCTCGGGGAGGTCGATCTGGGCGGCCTCGAAGGGCAGGCCCCCGAGGCCCAGCGGGGGTCCGGCGGGCAGGTCGGGGAAGGTCACCGTGCCGTCGGGGCTGACCAGCGCGGGGGGAGGATGCCCGGCGCGGGCCATGGTGCACTGCTGTGCGGTCGGGTCGTAGATGGCGTACAGGCAGGTCGCGCCGACGATGCCCGCCTCTCCCGAGGCGTCCTCCCGGTCGAGGCGTCCCACCAGGTTGTCGAGGTGGGCGAGGACCTCGTCCGGGGGGAAGTCGAGTTCGGCGAAGCTGCGGGCGGCGGTGCGCAGCCGGCCCATGGTGGCGGCGGAGAGCATGCCGTGGCCGACGACGTCGCCGACCAGGAGGCCGACACGGCTGCCGGAGAGGGGGATGACGTCGTACCAGTCCCCGCCCACGTCGGACTCCGCGGGCAGGTAGCGGTGCGCCACCTCGACGGCGTCCTGCTCGGGCGGACCCTGCGGGAGCAGGCTGCGCTGCAGGGCCAGGACCATGGTGCGCTCGCGCGTGTAGCGGCGGGCGTTGTCGATGGACAGGGCGGCGCGGGTGGCGAGTTCCTGGGCGAGCGAACGGTCGTCGTCGCCGAAGGCGGCGGGGTCGCGCCCGCGGTAGAAGGCGGCCACGCCCAGGACGACACCGCGGGCGACCAGGGGGACCGCGATGAGGGAGTGGACGTGGGTCAGCAGCTCCTCGGTGTGCTCGGGGTCGTGGGCGAGCCAGCCCGCGGCGATCCTCAGGTCCGGTTCCAGCACCGCCTGCCCGCCGGTCAGACAGCGCAGTTGCGGAGTGGTCGGACCGTAGTCGACGCGCTTGCCGACCGGGTGGAACGGACAGTCGTCGCGGATGCCGTGGACCACCGTCCGGTGCAGGTCGGCGAGGGGGTCGGCGGCCTCCTCGCCGCGCAGTACGGCCTCGGGCAGGTCGATCGTGACGTAGTCGGCCAGTCGCGGCACCGCCGTCTCGGCGAGTTCCTGGGCGGTGCGGCGCACGTCCAGGGTGGTGCCTATGCGCGTGCTCGCGTCGGTCAGCAACTCCAGGCGGCGGCGCGCGGCGAGGGCGTACCGCCCCACGTGCGGCTCCCCCACCAGCACGAGCCCTCTCGCCGGGGGCGGGAGGTGACCGCCCGCCGCGCCGCCGGGCCCGCCCACGGGGGCGCCGGTGCCGCGCGCTTCGGCCCGGCCGGGTACGAGGCCGGGTGCCGCGGCGAGGGGAGCGGCCCCGGACGACGGGACGGCGGGGACGGCGACGACGAGGGCCGGGGCTTCGACGGGGAGGCGCGGCGGCTCCTCGGCCGACCGTGCGACGAGGAGGGGCTCGTGCGGTGCGGGGCCGGGCAGGATGGCCTCGGCGACAAAGCCTTCCACGCCGGTGGCACTCGTCATCGGACGGCTCACCAGGGTGACCCGCCGGCCGTCGGACAGGGGAACGTGGACAGCGGCCCGCTGCGCACCGGAGATCAGCTCGGCCGCCTTTTCCATGAGGATCGCCCGGTCACGGGGGTGCATCCCGAGGGCCAGTTCGCCGACCTCGACGTTGTGGTGAGGGCCGGCGGCGGTTTCGGCCCTGGTGCCCAGGTACGCCCGTAGCAGGGCGCGCTCTCGTTCGGAACTCTGTCCCAGCAGCCGCCGCTCGATGGCGCGGGCCGCCCTGCGTATCACGGTGGCCAGCGCCGGGTCCTCGGCGCCGCGGGGGTAGCCGAGGCACAGGACGCCCTCGATACGGCCGCTGACCGGGTCGCGGACGGGAAGCGCGCGGCAGGCGTTTCCCTGCCCGCGCTCGGCGAAGTGCTCGGCGCCGTAGACCTGGATGAGCTGCCGCTCCGCCAGCGCCAGCCCGATGCCGTTGGTGCCGGCGTACTGCTCGGCGAACACGAATCCGGGCATGCGCTGGAACGCCGGGAGGCTTCTGGCCAGGGACGCGTCTCCGAAGCGGCGCAGGAGTACCGTCCCGTTCGCATCGGCCACGCAGATGTTCATCTTGCTGCCGGCGAACCAGGACTGCAGCCGGTCGAGCACCGGCACGGCCGCTCGGACGATACGGGCATCACGGTCGAAGTCGGCCCGGAAGGGAAGGCCGGACTGGTCGGGCGAGAGTCCCAGGGCCCGGCAGCGCTGCCACGAGTTCGAGATGAGGGCGCGCACGCAGGCTTCGACCGGCTCACCCTCCAGAAAAAGCTCACGGGAACGGGCAGGCCCCGTGCCTTCTGTCGCTCGCCCCATCGGTATCGCTTCCGCTTTTCCGGAACAACCTGACATAGATGAGGATACGGACATTAGGTGCCTGCGGTCACAAAATGGCGACCGGATTGACGGGTGAGCCCGTCCCGCCCGGGATGTTCAGCGGCGCCACGACAAGCAGGAACTCATGCCGCCCCGCCTCCGCCGTCGCGGCCGAAAGGGCCTCCAGATCGAGGTTGTCCAGCAGCGGCACCCCCATCGCGGCCACGACCAGGGCATGGACGGGCGAGTGCACGCCGTCTACGGGTGAGGGCCGTACGTCGCTGTCGCCGTCCCCGCCGAGCAGCGCGATGCCCCGCTCGGCCAGCAGCGGTACGGCGTCCACGTGGAAGCCCGCGCTCGCCGCGCCGGGATCCCAGGCACCGAGCTCCCCGCGGCGGCGGACGTGTCCGGAGCGCAGCAGCGCCGCGTCGCCCTTGCCGATGGTCACACCGAGCGCCTTCTCCGCGGCGATGACGTCCTGTGCGTGCACCGCCTGCCCGGGCTCCAGCCAGCGGATACCCAGGACGCCGGGGAGGTCGAGGAGCACGCCCCGCGTGACGAGGGGGCCGAGCGCCGACACCGCTCCGAAACGGGCACCCGCCGCGCCGACGAGGTCGTTCGCCGTCCGGCCGTCGTAGAGCTGCCCCCGGTAGGCGACATGGCACAGGGCGTCGAGATGGGTGACGGCCTTGCCGTGGTAGTCGGCGGCGATGAAGTCCTTGTGGGTCGAGGGCTCCGGGCTCTCCACGTCACCGAGATCGGTCATGTGGTGCAGAGCGGGCCTGGGGTTGTCGGGGCCGGGCCGGGTGTTCCAGGGCAGCGCCAGCGGAACGACCTGCCCGGACCGCACCGCGGCCGTGGCCCGCCGCACATGCTCCGCCGTCACCCGGTTCCAGGCACCGCGGTCGGCCGGGGCCCAGCGGCCCCAGGTGCGGACCGCCTCGAAGAGCGCGTCGAACTCCCGACGGGAGACGGCGGGCCCGTTGCCGGCACCGGCCGGCCCGGGCTCCGGACCGTCCGCGGAGTTCGGGCTCATCCGTACTCACCGTTCCCAGCGTCGACACGGCCCCGGCGACGGGGCACCGGGCCCGCCGACCCGGATTCCCAGCCTTGCACGACCTGCGCCGAACCGCCGGTCGCCCGCAGGAGACGCGGGCTCCGGCTCGCACCTTCGGCCAGTGGGCCCGCGACCACGCCCGGGAGTTTCTCCCCGATCGATCTTCCGGCGCCCTCGTCCACCGAGGGGCCCGTTCCGTGGAGCGGGCCCCTCGGGCGGCCGGGGTCAGCCGACCTTGCCGGACATGTCGTACTACTGGTAGACGGCCGCGGCGTTGTCCTTGGTGATCCTGGTGGTCTGCAGTGTCTGGTGCTTGCCGACGGTCTTTCCGTGCGCGATGGCCTCGGCGGTGTCCGCCGCCTGCTGGGCTCCGGTCGGGTAGATGAAGGTGGTGTACATCTGGCCGAGCTGTACGGCGCGGATGCCCCCGGTCGGGATGGCGAGCCCGTCGATGCCGACGAACCTGATGCCGTCGGCCTTGCCGGCGCCGAGGGCCGCGAGGACGGCGCCGAGGGCCATGTCGTCGTTCTCACCGTAGACGAGGTCGATCTTCTTGTCCTGGGCGAGCCAACGCTGCGTGATCGCGGTGGCGTTGGCCTTCAGCCACTTCGCCTCCTGGTGGTAGACGATGTTGATGTTGTGTCCGGCGATGGCGTCTCTGAAGCCCTTGTCGCGGTCGATCTGCGGCTGGTCGGACAGGGTCCCCTGCAGCTCGGCCACGTTGCCGCCGTGCGGCAGGGCCTGCACGGCCGCCTCACCGGCGAGCTTGCCGATCTTGTAGTTGTCGCCGCCGATGAAGGACGTGTAGCAGTCGGTGTTCACGGTCCGGTCCAGGACGATGACCGGGATGTGCGCGGTACAGGCCTGCTGCACCGCGGCGGTCAGCGGAGCCGGCTCGTTGGGCGAGAGGATCAGGACGTCGACCTTCTGCTGGATGAAGTTCTGCACCGGGCTCACCTGGGTGGCACTGTCCTGGTGCGCGTCGGTGATGGGCAGCAGCTTCAGGTCCGGGTACTTCTTGACGAAGTACTCGAGCTGCGCGTTGAGCTGGGCGCGGTACGGCTCGGCGTTGTTGGACTGGGAGTAGCCGACCACGAACGTCTTCTTGCCGCTCGCCGAACCGGCGGCGGCGGTCTTCGGCGCGTGGGCGGCGCAGGAGGTGAGGGCGGCGACGGTGGCGGCCGCGGCGGCGATGGCCACAGCGGTACGACGGATCCGGGACACAGCGGACTCCTTGCGTGGGTGAGGGTGAGGGTGAGGGGTGAGCGGTGGTGTGGGGTGTGGGGTGTGGGGACGGTCAGGCGCGGGCGCGCAGGCGGCGCAGCGGCTCGATGAGGGGCTGGAGGAAGCCCGGTCGCTGCAGCACGACGGCCACGACGACGATGAGGCCCTTGATGATCATCTGCATGTTGTCGCTGATCGCGTTGAGCCCCAGGACGTTGTCGAGCAGGGTGAGGATCAGCGCGCCGACGGCGGTGCCGGTGACGGTGCCCTTGCCGCCGGCCAGGCTGGTGCCGCCGATGACGGCCGCGGCGATGGCGTCCAGCTCGTAGGAGGTGCCGGCCAGCGGGTCGGCCGAGGCGCTGTACGCGGCGTCGATGGGACCGGCGAAGCCGGCCAGCAGGCCGCAGAGCGTGAAGACCGTGATGATCACCAGGGTGACGTTGACCCCGGAGAGCCGGGCGGCGGTGGGGTTGCCGCCCACGGCGTACACATGCCGTCCGAACCGGGTCCGGGACAGCAGCAGTTGCACCGCGACGCAGACCGCGACGAACGCGATCACCGGGTAGCCGATGCCCGCGATCAGGGTGTGACCCGGGGTGCCCAGTGCGGCGAACGCGGCGGCCTTGGGCGTGAGGTGGCCGTGCGGGTCCACCAACTGCACGCCGACGGCCACGTTGTTGCTCATCTGCCGGTCGATGCCGCGCACCACCGAGAGCATGGCCAGGGTCATCACGAAGGACTGGATGCGCAGCCAGGTGGTGCCGATCCCGTTGAGGAAGCCGAAGAACGCACCGACCAGCGCGCACAGCGGCACGATCGCCCAGGGCGACAGCCCGTGGTGGACCAGCAGCATCGCCGCCGTCATGGAGCCGATGCCCAGCACCGAACCCACGGACAGGTCGATCCCCGCGGTGAGGATGACCAGGGTGACGCCCACGGCGAGGATGCCGCGTGAGGCGAAGGCGGTGACGGCGTTGGTGAGGTTGTCCTGGTTCCAGAAGATCTGGCCCTTGGTGGCGATGCCCACGGCGACGACGAGCACCAGGCCGATGTAGCTCTGCAGGGAGCCGAGGGACGGCAGGGCCCGGGACAGGCGCCCGCGCAGCGTCTGGAGGTGCTCGCCGGTCCCGGTGGCGGTGTCCTCGGCCGGTGGGAGTGTCTTGCTCATTTCTCTGCCTCGTTCTCGTCGGCCGGTGGTCCGGCCACAACGTTCTGCCGTGCCATCGCCGCGGTGAGGATGGCCTCCTGGGTCGCGGCCGGCCCGTGGGCCGGGTCGCGGTGGAACTCGCCGGTCAGCCGCCCCTCGCAGAGCACGATGATCCGGTCGCACATGCCGATCAGCTCCGGGAGCTCGGAGGAGACGGCGATGATCGCGGTGCCCTGCGCGGCAAGGGTGTCCATCAGGGCGTGGATCTCCGCCTTGGCCCCGACGTCGATGCCCCGCGTCGGCTCGTCGAGCAGCAGCACCGAGGGCTCGGTGAGCAGGCACTTGGCCAGCACCACCTTCTGCTGGTTGCCGCCGGAGAGGGTGCCGACGACGGCGTCCAGACTGTGCGTCTTGGTGCGCAGCTCCGCGACCTTGCCGGCCGCGGCGGCCTTCTCCCGGCGGGCGTCCACGGTGCGCCACGGCCTGAGGTAGCGGTCGAGCGCGGCCAGGGTGGCGTTGAACCGCACCGTGTTGCCGATCACCAGGCTCTGCGCCTTGCGGTCCTCGGCGACCAGCGCGAAGCCTCTGCGGATCGCCCTGCGCGGGGTGTGCGGGGCGTACGGGCGGTCGTTCAGCGTGATCTCGCCGCGCACACGGTCGTCGGCCCCGAAGAGGGCCTCGAGCACCTCGCTGCGCCCGGCGCCCATCAGCCCGGCGACGCCGAGGATCTCCCCGGCCCGCACCTCGAGGTCCACCGAGCGCAGCGGCGTACGGGTGCTGCCGGGCGCGGGAGTGCTCGTCAGGCCCTTCACGCGCAGCCGCACCGTGCCGTCGGAACGCTGTTCCGGGGCCCTGGGGAACAGCTCGCCCAGCGGCCGTCCGACCATCAGCCGTACCAGCTCGGCGCGGTCGGTGCCGGCGATCGGGCGGTGGCCCGCGAAGGTGCCGTCGCGCAGTACGGTCGCCGAGTCGGCGATCTCCTCCAGCTCCTCCAGCCGGTGGGAGATGTAGATCAACCCGACGCCGCGGGCTGCCAGCCGGCGGATCACGGTGAACAGCCGCTCCACCTCGGCCTCGGCGAGCGCCGACGTCGGCTCGTCCAGCACCAGGATCCGCAGGGTGCCGTTCAGCGCCTTGGCCACCTCGACGAGCTGCTGCTCGGCGATGCGGCAGTCGCGGACCAGTTGCCGCGGGGGCAGGTCGAGGCCGAGGTCGGCCAGCAGTTCCGCGGTGCGGGCGTGCATCGCCGCGCGGTCCAGGGTGCCGCGTGCGGTGCGCAGTTCGCGGCCGAGGAAGACGTTGTCGGACACGGACAGTTCGGGGACCAGGTTGAGTTCCTGGTGGATCAGCGAGATGCCGTGCTGCTGGGCGTGCTTCGGGGAGTGGATCCGCACCGGCTCGCCGTCGATCTCGATGGTCCCCTGATAGTCGGCGTGCACCCCGGCGAGGATGTTCATGAGCGTCGACTTGCCGGCGCCGTTCTCGCCGAGCAACGCCACGACCTCGCCGGGGTGGACGGTCAGTTCGACGTCGCTGAGCGCCCGGACGCCCGGGAACTCCTTGCTGATGCCCCGCATTCGCAGCAGGGCGGGCGGTTCGCCGCTCATGCCGCGCCGTCCGCGCCATAGCGGACCTCCCTTTGGTGCACAGGTGGTGGAGCAGGATTTTAGGAAATCGATTTCAAAAACTTCCCCACCATCCGCTTTCCGTGGAGGGGTGGGATGGCCAAGGAGGGGCCCACTTGCTGTGGGCTGGGCTCCGGCGGGATCTTGAAATCCTTTTCAGCGAAACGTAGGGTTTGCCTCCGAGGGGTGTCAAGAGCCGCGTACGAGTCGACCGCAGCGGGGCGGCGTCGACCCGGCACCCCGCGACTGCGGCCCCTGGTGGGCGAGGAGGGGTCGGAGGACCTATGACGACGATCAACGACGTGGCCCAGGCCGCCGGAGTCTCCCCGGCGACGGTCTCCCGGGTCTTCAATGGCGGTCGCGTCACGGCCGAGCGCACCGAACGGGTCCGGCGCGCGGCGGCCGAACTGGGCTTCGCCCCCAACCGGGTCGCCCGGTCGCTGCGCACGCAGCGCAGCAGCGTCATCGGACTGCTCATCCCGGACATCGCGAACCCGTTCTTCACCGCGCTGGCCCGCGGCGTCGAGGACGCCGCCCAGCGGACCAGCCTCTCGGTGGTGCTGTGCAACACCGACGAGAACGTCGACAAGGAGCGGCGCTACCTGGACATCGCGGTCGCCGAGCAGATGGCGGGCGTCATCATGGCGGCCGCGTCACGCAGCCGTACCGACCTGTCCGCCCTCGAGGGCCGCCGCATCCCCGTGGTCGCGGTGGACCGCCGGCTGCGCGGGGCCGAGGTGGACGCCGTGCTCGTGGACAACGAGGAGGGCAGCGAGGCGGCCACCGCGCACCTGCTGGCTCGCGGCTACCGGCGGATCGCCTGCATCACCGGCCCGCAGGGCGCCTCCACCTCGGAGGAGCGGCTGGCAGGCTACCGACGGGCGCTCCAGGACTTCCTGGACGAGGACCCGGGTGCCGCTCCCGAGGACGTGGACCTGCTGCACGACTTCACCCGCCATGCCGACTTCAAGGTCGAGGGCGGGCGCAGGGCCATGGCCGACCTGCTCGCGGCGCCGCGGCGGCCGGACGCGGTCTTCGCGGCCAACAACCTGATGGCCGTCGGGGCGCTGCAGGCGGTACACGAGGCGGGTCTGGAATCACCGGACATCGGCGTGCTGTCGTTCGGGGAGGTGCCCTGGGCGCCGCTGGTGCGGCCCAGCCTGACCACGGTGCAGTTGCCCTCGTACGACCTCGGGTGGACAGCGGCCAACCTGCTGCTCGACCGCGTCGCCGGGAAACGTGACCCGTTGCGCACAGTGGTGCTGCGCAGCTCCCTCCAGGTCAGGGAGAGCACCGCCGGGCCGACGGGCCACCGCCCCCGGACAGCGGGCCGACGGCAGTGAGGCCACCGCTTCGGGGGCGGCGTCCGCCACCCAGCCCCTTCGTTCACTTCACGGCCTGCTCGCAAGCGCCACCGTCGCCCACCGGGGCCGCTCCGGGCAGCCGGGCAGAGACTCGGGCCGCTACGCCCTCGGGCAGGGCACGAAGCGCGAAGTCGGTGTCCATGAGCGGGGAATGGACGGGGCCGGGCTGCCCCCGGCGGCAGCCGCGCGTGTCGCGGAGGATGCAGGGCAGCGGGACGTGGCTCCTCGGCGCTGTCCACCGCTGAGTTCGCCGCACTGCGCGCCGTGGGGTTCGAGCCGGTGGGCCAGGTCATGGGCTCGGCCGTCCACCACGTGGGCCGCAGCGGCCGGTACCGGGGCTGTCACGACTGTCTTTACGGCGGGATACGGAACGTCTTCAGCGGCGCCGAAGCCGTACGACCGCTGCGCGAGGACCACGTCATCGAGCGCCCCACGATGGTGCTCAGCCTGGACGGCTGACACCCGGTCCAGCGGACTCGGCGCACCCACCACCGCGAGAGGTCCCACGATGACCTCGCCACACGACCCCGTCCCGTTCGAGCCCGGCGGGCCACCCGACTCCCTCGGCCTGCTGACAGCCGCGCTGCGCGGGGACGCCGCCGACCTGGAGGTCTACGCCCGGGTGCTCACCGGGACTCTCGCGAAGGCGCTGCCACCGGGTTCCGTCGCCGTGCAGCGCAGACGGAGCATGGCCGACCGGCTCGCGGGCCGACGCACGGTCACGGGCGGCGCTGGAACGCCTGGTACTCGGCGAGTAGGACCGCCGCTTCGGCCGTTGTCAGTGGCGGCCGCTACCGTCTGCCCCGTGAACGCAGACCGACCCGGCGGCGGGGCCGACGAGGTGGCGCGCTGTCGGCGTGCGGCGCTCGATCATGTGCTGCGGGTGATCGCGGACGCTCCGTGGAGTGGAAGTCTGGTGCTGCGGGGCAGCATGGTCATGCCGGCGTGGGTGGGAGCGGGCGCGCGGGAACCCGGTGACCTCGACTGGGTGGTGCTGGAGAGTGCCGTCGGGGTCGATGCGCTGGACCCGTATCCGTATGTGGACCGGCTCGACATCGTGCAGCAGTGGCCCGAGGCCGCCGACGGTGCGGCGCGGTACGAGATATGGGCGGACGAGGAGTTCGGCACCGGCGGGCAGCGGCCCGTGCTCCCGCCCGAGGGGCTGCACTGGCTGGCCGACGAGGACACCGTGGAGACCGGGCCGCCGTATCTGGATCTGCTCGAGCGCCTCGCGCGGCATCCGGAGGCGGCCCCGGGGCTGGTTCTCGACGCGGACAAGGCACGCGTCGACGGCACCTGGACGTACGCGTACCACGACACACCCGGAGTGCGCCTCGTCGTCCCCTGGCATGCGGAAGGTCTGCCGTCCGGTGAGGTGCGGCTCGACTTCGCCCGCGACGAACAGCTGCCCGAGGCCCCGGTGTGGACGCTGGTACCGCGCGGCGACGGCGGACAGCCCGTCCCGGTGCGCACGGTGAGCCGGGAGCTGTCCCTGACCTGGAAGCTGCTCTGGCTGCACACCGACAGCCGGGACGGGGGCCGCGCGCAGGGCAAGGACCTGTACGACGCGGTCCTCCTCGCGGAGGGACAGGGCGCCCGGCTTCCGCAACGCCTGCTGCGCGGCGTCTTCCGCCGGGCGGCCGTACCCGCGGGCCCCGATGCCCTCGACCCGGCCGCGGTGCTCGGGTGGGATGTGGACTGGGCCGCGTTCCGGGAGCGGTACCCCGACGTCCGGGGCGCGGCGGAGGAATGGCTGCGCCGGCTCGTCCGGGCACTGGCCCCGCTCGGAAAATGACGTGCCCCGGCCGCGCTTCCCCCCGTACCGTCATCCCGTACCGAGCGCCGCCACGACCGTATGACGGCGCCTGTCGTCCGACACCGAGGGGAGCTTGGCCATGCGTGCGCGCAGTGCTGTTCTCGCTCCCCGTTCCCGGTACGAGGTGATCCTCGTGTCCTCGTCCGGCCGGTGCCCGCTGCGCGGCCGGCACCGGACGCCCGTGACGTCACGCTGACCTGCCCTGCCCTGTCGCACCGGCACACGCTTCGGCTCGCACGGGTGAATCGCGCTGCCCCTTTTTCTCAGATCCCCAGAGAGTCTCTGGGCTTCCGAAAGGCCTCGGGCCGTGCGCACCGACATCACCAGCCTCGCCGCCGTCCGCAACCTCGGCATCCTCGCCCACGTCGACGCGGGCAAGACCACCGTCACCGAGCGGATCCTGTACGCGACCGGCACCACCCACAAGCGGGGCGAGGTGCACGACGGCACCACCGTCACCGACTTCGACCCGCAGGAACGCGACCGCGGCATCACCATCTTCGCCGCCGCCGTGAGCTGTGCCTGGGACGGACATCGCATCAATCTCATCGACACCCCCGGGCACGTCGACTTCGCCGACGAGGTCGAGCGCTCGCTGCGCGTCCTCGACGGGGCGGTCGCCGTGTTCGACGCCGTCGCCGGGGTCGAACCGCAGAGCGAGTCGGTGTGGCGGCAGGCCGACCGGCACGGCGTGCCGCGCATCGCGTTCGTCAACAAGCTGGACCGCGCGGGCGCCGACCTCGACAAGGCCGTCGCCTCGATCCGGGACCGGCTGCACCCGGCGCCGCTGGTCGTGCAGTTGCCCATCGGCGCCGAGGACACGTTCACCGGCGTCGTCGACCTGGTGCGGATGCGCGCGCTGACGTGGGGCGACGGTACGGGTACGGCCGTGGAGGGGGCCGTACCCGAGACGCTGCGCGAGGAGGCCGTACGCCGCAGGCGGCAGCTCGAGGAGACCGTGGCCGGGCTGCATCCGGGCGCGCTGGAGGAGTTCTGCGACCGGGACGCACTCACGCCCGCCACGCTCGCCACCGCACTGCGCGACCTCACCCGCACCGGGGACGGCCTGGTCGTCCTCGCCGGTTCCGCCTACCGCAACCGCGGCATCGAGCCGTTGCTGGACGCGGTCGTCGCCTATCTGCCGTCCCCGCTCGACGTCCCCGCCGTACGTGGCGAACACGAGGGCAGCGAGCAAGAGCGGGTGGCCGATCCCCAAGTCCCGTTCGCAGGACTGGTGTTCAAGGTGAACGCGAGCGCCACCGGGCGGCTGGCCTACGTCCGTGTCTACTCCGGCACCCTCGAGAAAGGAGACACCGTGCGCGAGCAGGGCAGCGGGCGTACCGAGCGCGTGGCGCGCATCCTGCGGGTCATGGCGGACCGGCACGTCCAGCTGGACCGGGCGGTGGCCGGGGACATCGTGGCGCTCGCCGGTGTGAAGTCGGCGCGGGCCGGCTCCACGCTGTGCGACCCCGGTGCCCCGCTGCTGCTGGAACCGCCGGTCGCCGCCGAGCCCGTGGTGTCCGTCGCCGTCGAGGCCCGGCGGGCCACGGACACCGGCCGGCTGGCGGTGGCGCTGGCCCGGCTGGCCGAGGAGGACCCCTCGCTGGTGGTGCGCACCGACGCCGAGACCGGGCAGACCGTGCTGTCCGGGATGGGCGAACTCCATCTGGAGGTCGCGGTGGAGAAGATCCGGCGCGACGGGGGACCGGAGGTCACCGTGGGGCGGCCGCGGGTCGCGTACCGCGAGACCGTCGTCGGGGGAGTGGCCGGGTTCGTGTACCGGCACGTCAAACAGGACGGCGGGGCAGGGCAGTTCGCCCATGTCGTGCTCGACGTGGAACCGCTCGGGCCCGAAGCCGGCGTCACCGGCTTCGAGTTCCGTTCCGCCGTCGTCGGTGGACGGGTGCCGCAGGAGTACGTCCGTGCGGTGGAGGCCGGATGCCGGGACGCCCTCGCCGAGGGTCCGCTCGACGGGCACCCGGTGACCGGGCTGCGGGTCACGCTCACCGACGGCTCCACCCACGTGAAGGACTCCTCCGACACGGCCTTCCGCACCGCCGGCCGGCTCGGGCTCCGCACGGCCCTGCGCGCCTGCGTCATGGCCCTGCTGGAACCGGTCGCCGAGGTCACGGTCACCGTGCCCGAGGACGCCGTCGGTACGGTCCTCGGCGACCTGGCCGCCCGACGCGGCCGCGTCGCCGGCTCCGGGACGCGGGGTGGCGCGGCCGTCCTGACGGCAACCGTGCCACTGGCCGAACTCTTCGGCTACGCCACCCGGTTGCGCAGCCGCACCCAGGGCCGCGGCACCTTCACGACCCGCCCCACCGGCTACGCCCCGGCACCGCGACCGACGCCGGCACCGGCAACGACACCGCGAGCGGTGAGCGCTCCGGTCCGGTAGTGGTGCGTGCTGCGGTTCGGCAACGGTGACTGCTCCGGTCCGGTGACGGTGTGCGCTGCGGTGCGATAGCGGTGCGCACGCCGGTCCGGTAGCCGTGTCCGGTCCGGTAGTGGTGCGCTCTGTCGGTCCGGTAACCGTGTCCGGTCCGGTCCGGTGCGGTAGTGGTGCGCTCTGCCGGTCCGGCAACGGTGACCGCTCCGGCCCGGATCACGGTGTCTGCTCCGGTGTCCCGGTGACGGCGTGCGCTCCGGTCCGGCAGCGGTGCGCGCTGCGGTCCGGCAACGCTCACCGCTCCGGCCCCGGTTACGGTGTCCGCTCCAGTCCCGGGGATGGCTTGGGCTCGGGGCCGGCAACGCTGACCGTCCTGGCCCGGTAGCGGTGAGCGTTACGGTGCCGGTAGCGGACACCCGGTCCCGTCCGTTCCCTGACGGGCCGTGCCACGAGCTCCCCGGCCCGTGGCGCGGCCTCCGTCCTCGCGGTCTCGGGGCCCTGGCCTTGCGGTCTCCGGGGCTCCGCCCCCGGCCCCGCTGCCTCCCAGCCCCGTCCCCTCACGACGGCCGACCGGGCCGGGCAGCCGTCGTCACCGCGGGCACCGGACCGCGCACCACGCCGGACCACCGCATCACATCGCCCGCGCCGCACCACACCCCACCGCCCCGGCACCCGTAAGCCGCAACCCACACAGCCCCCAGCACCACCCCCGTCCCCAAGACACCACCCCCCGGCGAACAAGTCCAACCACCTCCCCCCACCTCTGCCGAACTCTGCCAAAGCCCTTGACGGCCGCCGCCCACGCGGTTTAACTCACGTCGTAAATTAAGCCATGAGGAGCTTTCGGGAGTCGAGCGCGATGTCGTGCGATGTCGGCTTCCGTCGGCGCCCTCGGGGTTCGACTCCCGGAAAGGGACACCAGGAGCCATGCGCAGAATCCGAGCCGCGGCCACCGGCGCCGCCGCCCTGTCTCTCGCCCTCGCGGCCACGGCCTGCGGCGGTGGTTCCGCGACCGGGGGCGGGTCGAACGACTCACCGAAGACGCTGACGTACTGGGCGTCCAACCAGGGCGCCAGCATCGCCGTCGACCAGCAGGTCCTGAAGCCCGAACTCGACAAGTTCCAGAAGCAGACCGGCATCAAGGTGAAGCTGGAGGTCGTGCCCTGGTCCGATCTGCTCAACCGGATCCTCACCGCCACCACCTCCGGCCAGGGCCCGGACGTGCTCAACATCGGCAACACCTGGAGCGCCTCGCTGCAGGCGACCGGCGCGCTGCTGCCGTGGGACGCGCAGAACTTCGCGAAGATCGGCGGCAAGGACCGGTTCGTGGACTCGGCTCTCGGCTCGACCGGCGCCGCGGGCAAGGACCCGGCCGCGGTCCCGCTGTACTCGATGGCCTACGCCCTCTACTACAACAAGAAGATCTTCGCCGACGCCGGCATCTCCCAACCCCCGGCCACCTGGGACCAGTTGGTCGCCGACGGCAAGAAGATCAAGGCCAGGGGCAAGGCCGTGCTCGGCGCCGAGGGCGGCAACGTGTCCGAGAACATCCACCACGTCTTCGTCTTCGCCAAGCAGCACGGCGCGGACTTCTTCACCGCCGACGGCAAGCCCGACTTCACCAACCCCAAGGTGGTGGACGCGGTCAGGAGCTACGTCGACCTGATGGCCAAGGACCAGGTCATCCCGGCCGGTGACGCCGAGTACGCGCAGAACCAGTCGGTCAGCGACTTCGCCAAGGGCAAGCTGGCGATGCTGCTGTGGCAGTCCGCGTCCGCCAACCTCAAGTCCCAGGGCATGAGCGACGATTCCTACGGCATCGCACCCGTGCCCGTGATCTCCGGCACCCCCGGCAGCGGCACCCAGGTCAACTCGATGGTCGCCGGCATCAACCTCGCCGTCTTCAAGAACACCCACAACCTCGACGGCGCCACGACGTTCGTGAAGTTCCTGACCTCCGACGAGGAACAGAAGACCCTCAACAAGGCCTACAGCACCATCCCACCCGTCAAGTCCGCACAGGCCGACGCCTCGTTCGGCACCCCGGCCAACGCCGTGCTGAAGAACACCCTCGCCACGTCCGCGGCAGCCCTGCCGCAGGTCGCGTCCGAGTCGCAGTTCGAGACGGCGGTCGGTACGGCGGTCAAGGAGCTGTTCGCCGACGCCGCCGCCGGGCGGACGGTGACCGCCGACTCGGTCAAGGCCGCGCTGGAGAAGGCACAGCAGCAGATGCCGGCGGCGTGAGCGAGACCATGACCACCACCACCTTCGAGGAGCCGGTGCGTGAGACGGCCCCCGGTGCGACGGCGGCGCACGAACCCCGCCGCCGTCCCGGGCGGATCCGCCGCGCCGGTCTGCCCTACCTGCTGCTCCTGCCCGCGCTCGTGCTCGAACTCCTCGTCCATCTGGTGCCGATGGTCATCGGCATCGTGATGAGCTTCAAGGAGCTGACCCAGTTCTACATCCGCGACTGGGGCACCGCCCCCTGGTCCGGTCTCGGCAACTACAGGATGTCGGTCGACTTCAACGCCCCCGTCGGCAAAGCCCTGTTGCACTCCTTCGCCGTCACCGTCGCCTTCACCCTGCTGTCGGTCGGCCTGTGCTGGCTGATCGGCACCGCCGCCGCCGTCTTCATGCAGGACACCTTCCGCGGCCGCGGACTGCTGCGCGCCCTGTTCCTGGTGCCGTACGCGCTACCCGTCTACGCGGCCGTCATCACCTGGGTGTTCATGTTCCAGCACGACAACGGCCTGGTGAACCACGTCCTGCACGACCAGCTGCACCTCACCGGCAAGCCCTCCTTCTGGCTCATCGGCGACAACAGCTTCTACGCCCTGCTGACCGTGTCGGTGTGGAAGGGCTGGCCGTTCGCCTTCCTCATCGTCATGGCAGGACTCCAGAACATCCCACGGGAGTTGTACGAGGCGGCCGCGCTGGACGGGGCCGGGATGTGGCAGCAGATCCGCCGCATCACCCTCCCCTCGCTGCGCCCGGTCAACCAGGTGCTGGTCCTTGTCCTCTTCCTCTGGACGTTCAACGACTTCAACACGCCGTACGTCCTGTTCGGCAGGGCCGCCCCGGAGGCCGCGGACCTGATCTCGGTCCACATCTACCAAGCCTCCTTCGTCACCTGGAACTTCGGCACCGGCTCCGCGATGTCCGTCCTGCTGCTGCTCTTCCTGCTCGTCGTCACGGGCGTCTATCTGCTGCTCACCTCGCGCGGACGGAGGGCATCCGATGCATAACTCGCCGATGGCGCCGCCCCGTTCGTTCCTGTGGTCCCGGCGGATCTTCCTGACGCTGCTCACCGGTTTCGTGCTGATCCCGGTGTACGTGATGGTCTCCAGCTCGCTGAAGCCGCTCGCGGACGTCACCGGCGAGTTCCGCTGGCTGCCCAGCGGGCTGACGATCCGGCCGTACATCGACATCTGGTCGACGGTCCCGCTCGCCCGGTACTTCGTGAACTCGCTGATCGTGGCGGGCGCGGCGACGGTCTGCTCGGTGGTCATCGCGGTGTTCGCCGCCTACGCCGTCAGCCGTTACGACTTCCGTGGCAAGCGGGTGTTCACGGTGACCGTGCTGTCGACGCAGATGTTCCCGGGCATCCTCTTCCTGCTCCCGCTGTTCCTGCTCTACGTCAACATCGGCAACGCCACCGGCATCGCCCTGTTCGGCTCCCGCGGCGGCCTGATCCTGACGTATCTGACCTTCTCCCTCCCCTTCTCCATCTGGATGCTGATCGGCTACTTCGACTCGGTGCCGCGTGACCTGGACGAGGCGGCGCTGGTGGACGGCTGCGGCCCGCTCGGCGCGCTGCTCCGCATCGTCGTGCCGGCCGCGATCCCCGGCATCGTCGCGGTCGCCGTCTACGCCTTCATGACCGCGTGGGGCGAGGTGCTCTTCGCGTCCGTCATGACCAACGACACCACCCGTACCCTCGCCGTCGGTCTCCAGGGCTACTCCACCCTCAACAACGTCTACTGGAACCAGATCATGGCCGCCTCGCTGGTCGTCAGCGTGCCCGTGGTGGCCGGGTTCCTGCTGCTGCAGCGCTATCTCGTCGCCGGGCTGACGGCGGGTGCCGTCAAGTGACCAACACTCGTGACACCGAAGGGACTTACGTGTCCGAACGCATCGACCTCGCCGCCCTCCCGCACGACTTCCTGTGGGGCACGGCCACCGCGGCGTACCAGATCGAGGGGGCCGTCGCCGAGGACGGCCGTACGCCCTCGATCTGGGACACCTTCTCCCACACCCCGGGGAAGACCGCGAACGGCGACACCGGCGACGTCGCCTGCGACCACTACCACCGCTGGCGCGAGGACATCGCCCTGATGCGTCAACTCGGCGTCAACGCATACCGGTTGTCCGTCGCGTGGCCGCGGGTCCTGCCCACCGGGACCGGCCCGGTGAACCCCAAGGGCCTCGCGTTCTACGACGAGCTGGTCGACGCCCTGCTGGAGGCGGGCATCACCCCGTCCGTCACGCTCTACCACTGGGACCTGCCGCAGACACTCCAGGACCGCGGCGGCTGGCCCGAGCGGGACACCGCCCACGCGCTCGCCGAGTACGCCTCGGCCGTCGCCGGCCGCCTCGGCGACCGCGTCACGCTGTGGGCGACGCTCAACGAGCCGTCCTGCTCGGCCTGGATCGGCCACCTGGAAGGGAAGATGGCCCCCGGCTGGACCGATCTCACCGCCGCCGTACGGTCCTCGTACCACCTCCTCCTCGGCCACGGCCTCGCCGCACAGGCGGTGCGCGCCGCCGCGCCCGGCGCGCGGGTCGGCATCGTCAACAACCTCTCCACCGTCCACCCGGCCACCGACCGCCCCGAGGACATCGCGGCGGCCCGCCGCCAGGACGGCCATGTCAACCGCTGGTGGCTCGACCCGGTGCACGGCCGCGGCTTCCCCGCCGACATGGTCGAGACTTACGGCGTCGAACTGCCCGTGCAGAGCGGCGACTTGGACACCATTGCCACCCCGTTGGACTGGCTCGGGCTGAACTACTACTTCCCGGCGTACGTCGCCGACGCCCCCCACGGCCCGGCACCGTACGTCCGGGCCGTGCGCCGCGAGGGGGTCCCGCGCACCGGCATGGACTGGGAGATCGACGCGAGCGGCATCGAGACACTGCTGCTGCGCCTCACCGAGGACTACGGCGCCCGGAAGATCTACGTCACGGAGAACGGTTCCGCCTTCCCGGACGTGGTCCGCCCGGACGGCAGCGTCGACGACCCCGAGCGCCAGGAGTACCTGGAGCAGCACCTCGCCGCCTGTGCCTCGGCCGCCCGCAAGGGTGCCCCGCTCGCGGGCTACTTCGCCTGGTCGCTGCTGGACAACTTCGAGTGGGCGTACGGCTACGCCAAGCGCTTCGGCCTCGTCCACGTCGACTACCGCACCCAGGCGCGCACCATCAAGGGCAGCGGCCACCGGTACGCGGACCTCGTCCGCGACCACCGCGGCCAGTCCCGCCGGGCCGCCTGAACCGGACACCCCTTCCCCACGTATCCCCCCACCGTGGGAGACTCCCTCACCATGAGCGCGTCCCCGGGGGTGAGAGGTCTGCGCGCCGCGGTGTTCGCCGCGGTGTGCGTGCTGCTCGCTGCCACCGGGCACGGGCTCGCCATGGGCGACATGCCGCCGCTGTGGGCCGACGCGGCCGGGTTCCTGGGCGTGTTCGCGCTCGGCTGGGTGCTCGGCCGGCGGGAGCGGTCGCTCGTCGGCATCGGCGCCGCCATGCTGCTCACCCAGGCCGCCCTGCACATCGGTTTCGACGCCGCCCACCGCACCCCGGGCCACTCCATGGCCGCGATGCACATGCACACGGCGACTCAGCACCACACGACCGCCCATGCCACCGCCGCCCACCTCCTCGCCGCGCTGGCCGCCGCCTGGTGGCTGCGGCGGGGCGAGGCCGCGCTGTGGTCGCTGCTGCGCCGTACCACCACCCTCGTACCCGGCCTCGCCGCCTGGTGGCGCGACGCCCCGCTGCCCGCCCCCGCCCCGGACGCCCCGCGCGTCCCGGCAGGCCCCGAACCGCCCCGCCGGACCCCGCTGCGGCACGCGGTCAGCCGGCGCGGACCCCCGGCCCCGGTCCCGTACCCACACTGACCCCGTTTCACCACGTCACTCGTACGGAGACCAACTCACCCATGTCCGCGACTCGTTCGACCCTGCGCGGCGCCGCGACCGTCACCGCCGGCGCCGCCGCCCTCGTCCTCCTCGCCGCCGGTGCCGCCTCCGCGCACGTCACCGTCCACCCCGAGAGCTACGCCAAGGGCGCCACCGACGGCGTCCTGACCTTCCGCGTCCCCAACGAGGAGGACAACGCCGCCACCACCAAGGTCCAGGTCTTCCTGCCCACCGACCACCCCGTCCTCGGCGTCCTCGTGCACCCGCAGGACGGCTGGACCGCCAAGGTGACCACCGCCAGGCTCAAGACGCCGGTCAAGACCGACGACGGCACCATCACCGAGGCCGCCTCCGAGATCACCTTCACGGGCGGGAAGATCACCGCCGGACAGTACGAGGACTTCACCGTCGCCTTCGGTCAACTGCCCGATGACGCCGGACAGTTGGCGTTCAAGACGCTCCAGACCTACTCCGACGGCAAGACCGCCCGCTGGATCGAGGAGCCCACCGGCGGCGACGAACCCGAGAACCCCGCCCCCGTGCTCAAGCTGACCGCCGGTGACGCGAGCGCCGCCCCCGCCAAGAGCACCGCCGCCACCACCCAGGCGGCCGACTCCAGCGACTCCAGCGACTCCACGGCCCGCGGGCTCGGCATCGCCGGTCTGATCACCGGCGTCCTCGGTCTCGCGGCCGCCGCCTTCGCGATCGTACGAAGCCGCAAGCCGCAGTCGTAACCGCACCACCGGACGTACCACGAAGGGCCCGGACCGGCATCCCCGGTCCGGGCCCTTCGCTCTGCCCGCTCAGCGCGCCGCCAGCTCCAGCTCCCGCACCTGCGCCTCGGCCGGTATCGGCGCCGTCGTACGCGACGTACGCCACAGCCACCGCACATCGCGGCCGAAGGACCACAGCAGGGAGCCCAGGGCCGACAGGACGATCGCGAGGTTCGCCAGGTGGGGCAGGAGTTCGGCGCCCGCCAGGAGGAGGGCGATGCCCTGCACCGCGGCCACCGTCTTGCGGGCGAAGGAGGGCGGCAGCGGGGCGTTCAGCCAGGGGGCGAGGCGGGCGGCGGCGACGAACGCGTACCGCATGCCGCCTATCAGCAGCACCCACGGGCCCAGCTGCGTCGAGACGTACACGCTCAGCACCAGGATCAGGAACGCGTCGACCTCCATGTCGAAGCGCGCGCCGAGCGCCGTCGAGGTGCCGGTACGGCGGGCCACCTTGCCGTCGACGCCGTCCAGCAGCAGGGCGACGGCGGTCAGGCCGACCAGCAGGGTCACCGGCGGGGCGCTCTCGAAGGAGTCCGCGACCAGCGCGGTCACCCCGCCCACCAGGGTCGCCCGGCCGAGCGTGACCCGGTTCGCGGGACCGAAGGAACGCAGTCGGGAGCGATGCAGGGCGCGGGACAGGACCGCCCAGGTGGCGAACGCGAACGCGAGCCCCGTCAGCCAGCCGGCCGGCCCCATGCCTATCGCCGTGCCGAGCAGGGCGAGCAGCAGCAGCTGTACGCCCGCTCCCACAGCGGTCTCCTGCTGGAGCCTCGCGTCATACGTGTTGTTCAGGGCCACCGCATACCCTCCGGCCAGTGACAGAGTCGATCAACGCCGCGTACTGTGCGCGGCCTGTGCACTTCTCGGTACGTGAACAACTTGCCTACTGTTCAGGAGGATGCCGATGAACCGCTCGGCCCGCGCGTTCTGGCTGCGCTCGCCCGGCCATGGGGAGCTGCGTGACGTCACCCTCGAGGAGCCCGCCGAGGGCGAGGTCCTGGTGCGTGCGCTGTACTCCGGGGTGAGCCGGGGGACGGAGACCCTCGTCTTCCGCGGCCAGGTGCCGGCCAGTCAACACACCGTGATGCGGGCGCCGTTCCAGGAGGGCGACTTCCCGGGCCCGGTGAAGTACGGCTACCTCAGCGTCGGCATGGTGGAGGAGGGCCCGGCCGACCTGATCGGGCGCACGGTCTTCTGTCTGTATCCGCACCAGAGCCGTTACGTCGTTCCAGTGAATGCCGTGACCGTCGTACCCGAGTCCGTGCCCCCCGGGCGGGCCGTGCTCGCCGGGACCGTGGAGACCGCCGTGAACGCCCTCTGGGACGCGTCTCCGCTGGTCGGAGACCGGATCGCGGTGGTCGGCGGCGGCATGGTCGGCTGCTCGGTGGCCGCCCTGCTCGCCCGGTTCCCGGGCGTCCGGCTCCAGCTCGTCGACGCCGACCCCGCCCGCGCCAAGACCGCCGAGGCCCTCGGCGTGGACTTCGCGACGCCCGACGCCGCCCTCGGCGACTGCGACCTCGTCGTCCACGCCAGCGCCAGCGAGGCCGGCCTCACCCGCGCCCTGCAACTCCTCGCCGTCGAGGGTACGGTGGTGGAACTGAGCTGGTACGGCGACCGGCGCGTGAGCCTGCCGCTCGGCGAGGCCTTCCACTCCCGCCGGCTCAGCCTGCGCGGCAGCCAGGTCGGCACCGTCTCCCCGGCCGCCCGTCCCGGCCGCGGTTACGCCGAACGGATGACGCTCGCCCTCGACCTGCTGGCCGACCCGGCGCTGGACGCGCTCATCACCGGGGAGAGCGCGTTCGAGCAACTCCCCGACGTCATGCCGCAGCTCGCGGCCGGCGACATCCCGGCCCTGTGCCACCGGATCCGGTACACCGAGGCGGGTCTGACCTGAGAAAAGAGTGAGAGAGGGCTGAACACGGGGAAGCGAAGAGCCGTACTAGACGTCATCCTCGGGCCCGCACGGTCCGGGGGACACGTCATCCCCGGGCAAGCACAGTTGTCCGGGGGACCAGACGCGCCGCACCTGGAGGGTCGTCCGTTGTTCAGCATCACCGTCCGCGATCACATCATGATCGCCCACAGCTTCCGCGGCGAGGTGTTCGGACCCGCGCAGCGACTGCACGGCGCCACGTTCCTCGTGGACGCCACCTTCCGCCGCGAACAGCTGGACCAGGACAACATCGTGGTCGACATCGGCCTCGCCACCCAGGAACTGCGCGTCATCACGGCCGAGCTGAACTACCGCAACCTCGACGACGAACCCGACTTCGCCGGCGTCAACACCTCCACCGAGTTCCTCGCCAAGGTCATCGCCGACCGGCTCGCCGAACGCGTCCACAAGGGCGCCCTCGGCGAAGGCGCCAAGGGCCTCGCCGGGATAACCGTCACCCTGCACGAGTCGCACATCGCCTGGGCGAGTTACGAGCGTGCCCTGTGACCGAGGTGACCGAAGCGACCGTGGCGAGGGCTCGGCTCTCCTACGTGCCCGCGCAGCCCACCGCAGACCACCAGCACGCCGGAATCGTTCCCATGTCCCTGCGCACCGTGCACTTCGTCCTGCCGGGCGGCGTCGACGACCCGGCCGCGCCCAGCGGCGGCAACGCCTACGACCGCCGGGTCTGCCTGGACCTGCCCGGCTTCGGCTGGCAGGTCTCCCGGCACCCCGCGCCCGGCGGCTGGCCGCGCCCCGACCGGGCCGCCCGTGACCACCTCGCCCGCACCCTGCGGGAACTCCCGGACGACGCGGTGGTGCTGATGGACGGGCTCGTCGCCTGCGGCGTCCCGGAGATCGTCACTCCGCACGCCGACCGCCTGCGCCTGGCCGTGCTGGTCCACCTGCCACTGGGCGACGAGACCGGCCTCGCCCCCGAGGCCGCCGCCGACCTCGACGCCCGCGAACGCGCGGTGCTGCGGGCCGTGCCCGCCGTCGTCGCGACCAGCGACTGGGCGGTGCGCCGGCTCGTCTCCCACCACGGCCTCGCCCCCGAACGGGTGCACGTCGCCGCCCCCGGCGCCGACATCGCCCCCCTCGCGCCCGGCACCGACGGCGTCTCCCGGCTGCTGTGCGTGGCCGCGGTGACCCCCCGCAAGGGCCAGCACCGGCTCGTGGAGGCGCTCGCGGCCGTACGGGACCTGCCGTGGACCTGCGAGTGCGTCGGCGGACTCGGCCACGACCCCGCGTACGTGACCCAGTTGCGGGGGCTGATCGCCCGGTACGGCCTCGCCGACCGCCTGCACCTGACCGGCCCGCGCTCCGGCGCCGACCTCGACGCCACCTACGCCGCCGCCGACCTGATGGTCCTGACGTCCTACGCGGAGACCTACGGCATGGCGGTGACCGAGGCGCTGGCCCGTGGCATCCCCGTGCTCGCCACCGACGTCGGCGGCCTGCCCGAGGCGGTCGGCCGCGCCCCCGACGGCGGCGTGCCCGGCATCCTCGTCCCGCCGGAGGACCCCGGCGCGCTCGGCGCCGAGCTGCGCGGCTGGTTCGGCGAGCCCGACGTACGCCGCCGCCTCAAGGCCGCGGCCCGCGCCCGGCGCGCCGCGCTCGACGGCTGGGCCACCACCGCCCGCAGCCTGGCCGCGGTCCTCGCCCGCCTCCCCGAGGCACCGAGGAGGGCGGCATGACCGACACCATGAAGAGCGGAACCCCCGCGATCCCGGCCCAACCGGGGCCGAGGCAGGCGGGGTCGGCGCCGGGCAGCGAGGGCGAGGTGAGGTCCGTGCGGCGGACGGGGAACGGGGAGCAGGGCGCGCCGGATGGCGTGGGCGGCGGTCAGGGGAGTGCGGTGACCGCGGGCCGCACCGGAACCGCTCCTGATGTCGGGCTGGTCGGGGGCGCTGCCGCGGCCGCCGCCGACTCGGTGCTGTCCGCCGTTCCCGGTGCCGGGCCGGTGGGCCGTCCGGGTGAGCGGGCCACCGTACGGCTGCGGGACGCCGACCCCGAGGAACCGCCCCGGTACGCGCCCGAGTGGCTGCAGTTGCGGGAACCGGCCGACGCGGCCGCCCGCGCCCAGGACCTGCTGGACCCGCTCAGGATCCGGCTCGCGAACCTGCCGGGCCGGACGGGCGCACTGGCCGTGCACGACCTGGGCTGCGGCACCGGCTCGATGGGCCGCTGGCTCGCGCCCCGACTCGACGGCGCCCAGCACTGGGTCCTGCACGATCGCGATCCCTATCTGCTGCACTTCGCCGCCGTGGCCTCTCCGCGCTCCGCCGCTGACGGCAGCCGCGTCAGCGTCGAGACCCGGCGCGGCGACGTGGGCCGGCTGACCCCGGACGCACTGAGCGGCGCCTCGCTGGTCACCGCCTCCGCGCTGCTCGACGTACTCACCCGTGACGAGGTCTTCACCCTCGTCGACGCCTGCGCCGGGGCCGGCTGTCCCGCCCTGCTCACGCTGTCCGTCGCCGGGCGCGTCGAACTCACCCCGGGCGACCCGCTGGACGCCGAGATCGCCGAGGCGTTCAACGCCCACCAGCGGCGCGCCGGCCTGCTCGGCCCGGACGCGGTCACCGTGACCTGCGAGGCGTTCGCCGCGCGCGGGGCGTCCGTACGGGTGCATCCGAGCCCGTGGCGGCTCGGCCCCGAGCAGGCCGCGCTGACCGAGCAGTGGCTGCGCGGCTGGGTGGGCGCGGCCGTGGAACAGCGCCCCGACCTGCGCGAACGCGCCGAACGCTATCTGCGCGACCGGCTCGCCGCCTGCGCGGCCGGCGAACTGCGCGTGCTGGTCCACCACAGCGACCTCCTCGCCCTGCCCCGTCCGACGGGCGGCACCGCATGACGTCCCGGACAACGGCAGCCGACGTACAGCGCCGCGTGACGTCCACCGGAACGGCGGCCCGCGCGCGTGTGCATGGCGCGGGTGCGGCTGCGGGGCGGACGGCCGGCGAGGACGGCACCGTGCCGGCGGAACCGCCGGCAGGCGAGCCCGCAGCCACGCCCGGCCCCACCCTCACGTCGCAGCAGCCCCCCGCCCCCCGCCGCTCCGGCCCCCGCGCCCTGCGCGCGCACGTGGGGACCGTCGTCGGCGTGGTCATCCTCGCCGCCCTGCTGTGGCGGCTGGGTACCGGGGTGCTGCTCGACGGGCTGCGGCGGATCGATGCCGCGAGCGTGCTGGCCGGGCTGGGCATCGGCGGGGTCACCACCGTGTTGAGTGCCTGGCGCTGGCAGTTGGTGGCTCGGGGGCTGCGGATCCGGCTGCCGTTCGGGCCCGCTCTGGCCGACTACTACCGCGCGCTGTTTCTCAACGCGGCGCTGCCCGGCGGCATCCTGGGCGATGTGCACCGGGCGGTACGGCACGGGCAGAGCGCGGGCGATCTGCGGCGCGGGGTGAAGGCGGTGGTGCTGGAGCGGGTCGCCGGGCAGATCGCGCTGGCCGTGTTCGGCGCGGTGGCGCTGCTGGTCCTGCCCTCACCCGTCCGGGACGAGGCACGCGACCTCGCCCCGCTCGCCGCCCTGGCCGTCGTGGGTGCCCTCGCCGTCGTCCTCGCCGTCCGCATGAACCGCGCCTCCGCCCGCCGCCGGGGTGCGCTGCGCGCCGGCCTCGGCGAGGCGCGGCAGGGGCTGCTGTCCCGGCAGGCCGGCCCCGGTGTCGCACTGGCCTCCGCCGTCATCCTGGCCGGGCACCTGGCGATGTTCGTCGTCGCGGCCCGGGTCACCGGTTCCACCGCCTCCGTGGCCGTACTGACCCCGCTCGCGGTCCTCGCCCTGGTCGCCATGGGCCTGCCGCTGAACGTCGGCGGTTTCGGCCCCCGTGAGGGCGTCACCGCCTGGGCGTTCGGCGCCGCGGGCCTCGGCGCGAGCAGCGGCGTCGCCGTCGCCGTGGTGTACGGCGTGCTCAGCTTCGTGGCGAGCCTGCCCGGCGCCGTGGTCCTCGTCGCCCGCTGGTACGCCGGGCTGCGCGGTTATCCCCGTACCTCTCCGGAACCCTCGGCGGACGTGAGCAACGCGAACGTCGCCCTGAAGGATTCCGCCAGGCTCGCCAGCAGTTCCTCCCCCTTTTCCGCCGACCCCAGGGAAGGACGGCCGATGACCCCCGATTCGGTATAGGCGGACATTCCCAGGCTGAGCAGATGACGACGGTCGTCGGCGACGAAATCGGCGGACTCGTAACCAGGGCGGACGAATTCGGGATGAGCGTGCAGCAGAATCGAGGTCTCGATTTCCCCGGCATGCATGTCGGTGAGCAGCGAGGTCCGTACCCCCGCCCGCTCACGCGCCGCCTCCCAGTCCTCGACGGCCGGGAACAGCGCCATCCGCTCACCGCGCGCGGACGCCTCCTGCACGACGTTGCCCAGCACGTAGTTGCCGCCGTGCCCGTTGACCACGACGAGCGCGTCGACCCCGCCGCGGCGCAGCGACGCCGCGATGTCCCGGACCACCGCGTGGAGGGTCACGGCGGAGATGCTGACGGTCCCCGGCCAGCCGGCGTGCTCGTGCGAGCAGGAGACCGTCACCGGCGGAAGGAGGTGCACCGGGTAGGCGGCGGCGATCTCCCGCGCCACGGCACAGGCGACCAGCGTGTCGGTCGCCAGCGGAAGGAAGGGCCCGTGCTGTTCGAAGCTGCCGACGGGAAGGACGGCGACCTGTGCTGAAACGCCCGCCCCCCGCGCCCGTACGTCCTCCGTGGTGTCCGTCGGCATCACGCCGTGTCCCATTCCACGGGCCGCCGCACGCGCACCCGAACCACTCGTCATTTCACGGCCTTTCGTCTCTGCTTAGGAAACAGATCATGACAGACAACATCGGCGACACCATCGGCGTTCTCGGCACGAAGTCCCCCCGGCGATCGGGCGCGGAACGTGTCGTGAACGCACCGCTGCCCACCGTGTACGGGAAGTTCCAGGCGATCGGCTACCTGGACCACGACCGCGGCGACGAGCAAGTGGCCCTCGTGTACGGCGAGATCGGCACCGAGAACGTGCTGACCCGGCTGCACTCGGAATGCCTGACCGGCGACGCGTTCGGCTCCCAGCACTGCGAGTGCGGCGACCAGCTGGCGTCCGCCCTGCGCACCGTAGCCGCCGAGGGCAGCGGCATCGTCGTGTACCTGAGGGGCCACGAGGGCCGCGGTATCGGCCTGCTCGCCAAGCTGCGTGCGATGGCCCTGCAGGCGGAGGGCCTGGACACCGTGGAGGCGAACCTCGCCCTCGGCCTGCCCGTCGACGCCCGCGACTACGGCGTCGCCGCCGAGATCCTGCGCGACCTCGGTGTGCGCTCGGTGCGGCTGATGTCCAACAACCCGCGCAAGCGGGAGGCCCTCGTCCGGCACGGCATCCAGGTCGCCGAGCGGGTTCCGCTGCTGATCGAGCCGTGCGAGAGCAACATCACCTATCTGCGCACCAAGCGGGAGCGGCTGGACCACATCCTGCCGCACCTGGACGCCGTCGCCCACGGCTCCTGACGGCCGGCCCGGCGGTCCGGGCGGTCAGTTCACGACCGCCTCGTGCACCAGCCGCCGCAGCTCCGGGAACACCTTCAGCGTCTTGGCGCGCACCTGGGTCATGAACTGCACCGTCAGCTCATGCTCCGGGGCCACCCAGAACGCGGTCGTGGCCGCGCCCGTCCAGCCGTACGTGCCGAGGCTGGACGGGGCCAGGGTGCGGGACGGGTCGACCACCACCGAGACGTTGAAGCCGAAGCCGAGGCCGTCGTTGCCGGGCTCCTGGTGGACGGGGGCGCCGAAGGCGCGCAGCACGGCGTCGCCGGGCAGCTGGTTGCGGCTCATCAGCGCGACGCTGTCCGCCGACAGCAGCCGGACGCCGTCCAGTTCGCCGCCCCGGCGCAGCATCTCCATGAACCGGTGGAAGTCGTACGCCGAGGAGACCAGGCCGCCGCTGCCGGAGAGGAACCGCGGCCGGCCGTGCACCGGCAGCCCCGGCACCGGTTCGATCCCGCCGGCGTTCGTCTCCCGGTACAACTCGGCCAGCCGGGGCTCCTGTTCGGGCACGACGTGGAAACCGGTGTCGGTCATGCCGAGCGGGCCGAGGATCCGCTCGGCGAAGAACGCGTCCAGCGGCCGCCCGGACACCACCTCGATCACCCGGCCGAGCACGTTCGAGGCGACCGAGTAGTTCCACTGGGTGCCCGGGTCGAACTGCAGCGGCATCCGCGCGTACACCTCGACCGTCTCGGCCAGGTCGGCGCCCGGCGGCACCGAGTACTCCAGGCCCGACGCGCGGTACAGGGCGTCGACCGGGTGGTGATGGTAGAAGCCGAAGGTCAGCCCGGCGGTGTGGGTGAGCAGATGGCGGATCAGGATCGGGCCGGCGGCGGGCCGGGTGTGCGGCTCGGCGTCCGAACCGCTCGCGTACACCCGGGGGTTGGCGAAGGCCGGCAGATGGCGCTCCAGCGGGTCGTCCAGGCCCAGCCGGCCCTTCTCCACCAGGAGCAGTACGGCGACGGCGGTGACCGGCTTGGTCATCGAGTAGATCCGCCACAGCGTGTCCGGCTCGACCGGCAGCCCGGCCGCGGCATCACGCCGGCCGTACGTGGTGAGGTGGGCGACGCGGCCGCCGCGGGCCACGGACAGCAGACAGCCGGGCAGCCGGCCCTCGTCGACGAGGTCGGTGACGTACCGGTCCAGCCGGTCCAGCGCCTTGTCGTCCAACCCCGCCTCGTCCGGGCCGACTTCCTGTCGCAGCTTGCCCATTCGCTCTCCTCCGGTCGCCTTCGTACGCGGTGCCTCCCGGCCGGCCTGGCCGGGAGGCACCGGTGCTCATCGTCCCGCAGGAACCCCGCCCCGTACCCGATCTTCGCCGGTGGGTGTGACCGACGTGACGCCGCCCGCCGCGGACAGCGCGCAGGCCAGGGGCACCCCGAGGGCGGCCACGGCGGCCAGGACGAGCAGCGCCGGTACGGTCCCGGCGCCCAGCAGCGCGCTCGCCGCGGCCACGCCCAGGGCGGGGCCCACGTTGAGCGCGGTCTGCTGCAGCCCGCCCGCCACTCCGGCGACCGCCGCCTCGGCCTCCGTCACGATGACATGGGTGGCCGCCACCATCACCGTCCCGAACCCGGCGCCCAGCAGGGCGAACCCACAGCCGAACACCGGCGCCGAGGCGGCCCGCGCCAGCACGAGCACGCCGAGCGCCAGCAGTGCCGTCGCCGCCGTCGTCGTACCGCGCGCCCCGAGCCGGCGCAGCAGCACCGGGCACAGCGCGGCGGACGCCACCATCAGCACCGCCAGCGGCAGACTGCGCAGCGCGCTCTCCAACGGGTCGAGACCGAGGCCGCGTTGGAGGACGTACGTGGCCACGAAGAGTGTGCCGAACAGGGACGCCGACACCGCGACCAGGACGCCGAGCGCCGCCCCGACCGTCCGCGAGCCGAGGACACCCGGCGGCAGCAGCGGTGACGCCGTACGCCGCTCGTGCCGGACGAAGACGGCGGCACCGGCTCCGGCGAGGACGAGCCCCGCCCAGGAGACGGGCCGCACGGTCAGCGAGTGGACCAGGCAGGCCAGCGTCACCGCGAGCATCACCGCCCCCGGCACGTCCAGCCCGGTCCGGGCGCCCGCCGGGATCCGCTCCGGGCGCCGCAGGGCCGGTAGGCCGAAGGCGAGCGCGGGCAGCACGTTCACGAAGAACACCGCCCGCCAGCCCAGAGAGGTCACCAGCGCCCCGCCCACCACCGGTCCCGCTGCCGCCGCCAGCGCGATCGCCGCCGTCCGCACGGCGAGCGGCTTCGCCAGCCGGTCCGCCGGGAACGCGGCCCGCAGCATGCCCAGCGTGGCCGGCTGCAACAGGGCCCCGAACACCCCCTGCACCGCCCGCAGTCCGATCACCCACCCCACCCCGGGCGCGAGCCCGACACCCGCCGACGCCACCCCGAACCCCAGCATGCCGAGCGCGAACACCCGCCGGTGCCCGAACCGGTCCCCGAGCCGCCCCGCGAACACCAGCAGGCTCGCCACCGCGACCAGATACGCCGTACTGGTCCACTGCACCTCGGCGAACGAAGCCCCCAACTCCCTTTGCAGCCGCGGCTGCGCGACCGTGAGGACCGTACCGTCCAGCGCGACCACCACCGCGCCCGCCACGCTGCTCGCCAGCGTCCACCGCCGGTTCACCGGCCGCCCTCCGCACCCAGGTGCGCGGCCAGCGCCGCATCCAGCAGCGGCCCGAAGTCGTCGCTGCCGACGGCCAGTTGGAGACTGCGCCAGCGCCACAACTGCGCGATCCCGTGCAGATTCGCCCACAACGCCCCCGCCACCCGCCGGGCATCGGCACCGCCGGCCTCCGGCCGCACCTCGCCGACCAGCCCGACGAGTCGCTCGAACAAGGGAAGACTCGTCTCCCGCAACCCCAAATGCCCACTCTCCAGCAGGTCATGACGGAACATCAGCTCATACATGCCGGGGCTGTCCAGCGCGAACTCCAGATACGTCCGCGCCAACGCGGCCACCCGCGCACGCGGTCCGGTACCCGGATCGGACGCCCTCTCCACCCGCTCGGCCAGATCGGCGAAGCCCCGCCGCGCGATGGCCGACAGCAGCTCCAGATGGGTGGGGAAGTAACGGCGCGGCGCCCCGTGCGAGACACCGGCCCGCCGGGCGATCTCCCGCAGAGTCAGCGCCGGCAGTCCCTCGGCGGCCAGCAGCTCCACGCCCACATCGACGAGACGTTCCCGCAACCCCGTGTCGGACTCAGTCATAGACACTGTCTACCAGGCTGGGTAGACAGTGTCTACCGACCGTGCGGCGTGCGGGAATGCCGGGCCCGCTCCGGCGAGTTGAAGCTGCTATGACTCACGACACCGCGCAGGACGCACTCCTCGAACTGCTCGCCGAAGGTCACGGTGGCGTCCTGGTCACCCTCAAACAGGACGGCCGCCCCCAGCTGTCCAACGTCAGCCACGCCTACTACCCCGACGAGCGGATCATCCGGATCTCCGTCACCGACGACCGCGCCAAGGCCCGCAACCTGCGCCGCGACCCCCGCGCCTCCTACCACGTCACCAGCGCCGACCGCTGGTCGTACACCGTCGCCGAGGGCACGGCAGAACTGAGCCCGGTCGCCCAGGACCCGCACGACGACACCGTCGAGGAACTGATCCGGCTCTACCGCGACGTCGGCGGCGAACACCCCGACTGGGACGACTACCGGGCGGCCATGGTCCGCGACCGGCGCCTGGTCGTACGGCTGCGGGTCGACCGGGCGTACGGGATCCCGAAGAACCCGAAGAAGGGGTGATCTACGACTGCTCGGCGGTCCGCGCCTCGATCGCCCGCAGTACGGCGACCATGTCCTCGCCGCCGTACCCCCGTGCCACGGTCTCCTCGAACAGGGTGTGGCACACGTCGAGCAGGGGTGAGGCCAGCCGGGCCTTGCGGGCGGCCTCGGCGATGAGGCGGTTGTTCTTCAGGACGTCCAGCGCGGCCGCCTGCACCGCGAAGTCCCGTTCGCGCAGCTTGGGCGCCTTCATCCGGGAGACCCCGCTGGCCATGGGGCCCGCGTCGAGGACGTCGAGGAACAGCCGGCGGTCCAGGCCCTGCCGTTCGGCGAAGTGGAAGGCCTCGGTCAGCCCGGTGACCAGGGTGATCAGGAAGAGGTTGACCGACAGCTTCATCAGCAGGGCGCCGGGTGCCGGGCCGCACACGAACGTCTCCCGGCACAGGGGTGCGAGCAGGGGTCGTACGGCGGCGACCGCGTCCTCGTCCCCGGCGAGCATGGCGACCAGCTGACCCTGTTCCGCGGGGACCCGTGATCCGGACACGGGTGCCTCGACGTAGCGGCCGCCGGCGGCGCGGACGTCGGCCTCGAGGGCGTGGGAGTACTCGGGGGAGGTCGTGCCCATGTGGACGACGGTGCGATCCGCGACGCGGGCGGCGAGGGCGGGGGTGCCGCGGCCGAGGACGCCGTCGACCGCGGCTTCGTCGGCGAGCATCAGCAGCACCACGTCCGCCCGCGCGAACACCTCGTCGGCGCTCGCCGCGACCTCGGCGCCGGCGGCGCGCAGGGGGGTGGTCCGCTCCGGGGTCCGGTTCCAGACCACCAGGGGAGCGCCGGCGGAGGCCAGGCGCAGGGCCATGGGCCGGCCCATCACTCCGAGACCGATGAAACCGACGTTCACGGGCTGCCTTTCCCTCCGGAGGCCGACTATGACCGCTGTCATAGTAGCGGCCGTTATGACGCCGGTCATAGAGTGGAGGCGGAGAGGGACGGAGGCAGCCGATGAGTGAGCAGCGAGGCCCTCGGGAGCGGATGGTCTTCAGCGCGGCCCAGCTCATCCGGCGCCAGGGGGTCGCCGCGACCGGGATGCGCGATGTCGTCGCCCACGCCGGCGCGCCGCGCGGCTCCCTCCAGCACTACTTCCCGGGCGGCAAGGAACAGCTGGTCAACGAGGCGGTCGGCTGGGCCGGACGGTATGCGGGCAGGCGGATCGCGCGCTTTCTCGCGGGGCTCGAGGAGCCGACGCCGAGCAGGCTGTTCGCGGCGATGGTCGCGCAGTGGGCCGACGAGTACGCGGCGGACGGCTTCGCCGCGGGCTGCCCGGTCGCCGCGGCCACCGCCGAGTGCGCCTTCGCCGGCGGCTCGACCCGTGAGGCCGTGGCCGCCGCGTTCACGACCTGGCGGACCCCGCTCGCCGAGGCCCTGGCCGGCCTGGGCGTCCCCGCGGCCCGCGCCGAGTCCCTGGCCACGCTGATGATCAGCACCCTGGAGGGCGCGATCCTGATGGCCCGCGCCGAACAGGACGTAGGGCCCCTGACCACGGCCGTACGGGAACTGGGTCCGCTGCTCGACGCGGCGGTGGCCCCGGCCCCCTGACCACGGCCGTACGGCAACTCATCCTTCGGCGCCGAGGTCCTCACCGGTGTTCTGGTCTTCCTCCTCCCGCAGTCTCCGCCAGACGCGGGTGCGGTGCAGCACGTAGACGGCGACGAGCAGGACGACCACCTGAAGTCCCACGGCGAGCAGCCAGAAGACCACCCTGCTCTCCAACTCGTCGGTCATGAAAGTGAAGTTCATACCGAAGAAGCCGGTCAGGAACGACAACGGCAGGAAGATGACCGACACGATGGTCAACCGGTTGATCACGCCGTTCTGTTCGCCCGCGACCCGTAACTGGCGAAGGCCCGGCGGGCGGCGTCCTGGAGGGACTCGATGTCCGCGAGGACCAGACGTGCCGCCCGCTGGAAGTCCTGGGCGAGCCGCTGCCGTTCCACCGGGAAGTCGTGGCTCGTCATCCTGCGGGTGACCATCTCCTCGACCACCTGCAGGTAGGGCAGCAACGAGTGGTGCAGAAGGGCGGCCTGGCGGCACAGCTGGGACAGCCGGTAGATCTGCTGGGGCCGCCGCTCCTCGAACATGGCGTCCTCCAGCTCCTCCACCTGGAGCAGCGCCCGCACCGCGGCCCGGCGAAACGTCGCCAGCGCCTCCTGGAGCAGCAGGAACAGCGTGTCCACGGCGTCGTGGGGCTTCTCCCGTCGCAGCTGCGTCGTGATGTCCGCCGCCAGAGCGGCCCGCCCCCGGTGGGCGATCACCAGGAAACGCTCGCCGGCCAGGGCGTGCACATGGGCGACCCGCACGTCATGGACCACCGGTACGACGAACCCGGCGATGTCGCCCAGGAATTCGGCCCGCGCGGACTCGCCCGGTGCGCCGAACCAGGCCAGTTCCTCGGCGTCCAGCCCGAGCCGGCGGGCCAGCGGCTCGTCCGCCGGGCCCTCCTCCTCGGACTCCTCGGGCAGTTCGACACCGAGGAGCAGGAAGCGGTCCGTGGCGAGCCGCCGACGCGCCTCCGACACGGAGAGACGCGTCGTGACCCCCTCCGGCATCGACACCATCGTGACGATCATTGCCCTGAATGCCTACGGCCGTCAGTCGAACAGGTCGGAGGCGCCGCTCCTGCCCACGCACAGGGCCCAGATGATGAATCCGGAGAAGGCGATCAGAACGATCGACCACACCGGGTAGTACGGCAGGGAGAGGAAGTTGGCGAGGATGATCAGCGAGGCGATGGCCACGCCGCAGACCCGCGCCCACAGGGCGCCCCGGACGAGGCCGGCACTCACGAGCAGCGCGACGACGCCCAGGACCAGATGGATCCAGCCCCAGCCCGTGAGGTCGAACCGGAAGACGTAGGTGCGTGTCACGAGGAACACGTCGTCGTGCGCGATCGCCATGATGCCGCGGAAGATGTTCAGTACCCCGGCGAGGATCAGCATGACGGCGCCGAAGGCGATCAGGCCGGTCGCCCACTGTTCCCTGGCGGTGGGCGTGGGTGCGTGCGTGCCGTGTGTGGCGGTCATCGTACGACCTCGTTTCTGTGCTGTGCGACGCGCTCAGTGCGCCGAGCCGGACGGGACGTCACGTGTGCTCCTTGGCCGGCCCGCTGCCGGCGAGGACCAGTTCCTTCGCCCGCCGGAACTCCTCGTCGGTGATGTCGCCGCGGGCGCGCATCCCGGACAGCTTCGCGAGTTCGTCGGCGCTGGTGGGGGGTGCGGCCGCCTGCGCGGTCTCGCGGATGTAGGCGTCGACGGCCTGCTGCTGCGCACGGGCGTGCTGGACCTCCCTGCGGCCCATGTTCCTGCCGCGGGCGATCAGGTAGACGAAGACGCCCAGGAAGGGCAGGACGACGACGAACACCAGCCAGCCGGCCTTGCCCCAGCCGCCCAGGTCGTCGTCCCGGAAGATGTCGACGACGATCCGGAAGAGCAGGACGAACCACATGATCCACAGGAAGAACACCAGCATGGACCAGAAGACACTCAGCGCCGGATAGTCGTACGCGAGGTAGGTCTGCGCGCTCATGTCGCTTCCTCCGTTCCGGGTCCGCGCCCGGTAGTGCCTGTGTACGGTTCTGCCCCGTACGCTCCTCAGCGTGCGCCGGGCGGGGACGTGGCCACCTCACCCGGGGCGGGTGAACGGCCGTCACGAGTACGACGGATCCGCCCGGCCGGGGGCCGGCCCCGTCGCGGCGGCGAGGACGGCCGTGACGATGAGCACCGCCACGACCAGCAGCAGCACGAGCGCCACCCCACCCACCGTGGGGTGGTTCCACAGCACGAGGGCCAGGGCACCGGCCCCGATGGTGACGCCGGTGGTCCACGGCCGGCGGACGGTCAGCCACTGCCCGAAGTGGCCGGTGTGCACACCGGCGCGGCTCAGTCCCCGCCCCGCCACCGCGGTGCCCTTCCGCGCCACGGACCGCACGGCCCGGGCCGCTCGGCCTGGCCCGTACAGGTAGGCCGCCAGCGCGGTGATCAGGGAGACGACGAGCAGCGTACGGACGCTGTCACGCAGGAAACGGACAAAGGTGTCGAAGATCGCCGCCGCGGCATCGGGTGGCAACGCCGTCGGGGGAACCGAGTCGAGGTAGACCCGCCGTACGACGACCAGGGCCACGAGCAGCACGATCATCATGGCGCCGATGCCCAGGGAGGTGACCATCAGCATCACCCGGTGTCCCGGAGCGGCCCACACGCCCGCGGCGGCCACGGCGAGAGCCAGTACGGGCATCCACGTTCCGAGGACGTCCAGCAGCAGCATCGCGTTCTGGGCCTTGTGGAGTTTGTCGGTGCGGAACAGGGTGACCGAGCGGTCGATCTTCGGGATGGCGGAGGCCCGCTTGAAGCCGGCGTCGACCAGGCGCTTCTGTACCTGGTCGATCACCACTCCGATATCGAGCTGCACGGTGTCGCCCTGGGCCTTGAGCGCTCCCTGCCCATGTCCGGTCAGCATGCCCACCACCGCGGACTGCGCCCGCCGGTTGCCCGCCACCCATGCCTCCCTGAAGACGTCGCTGGTCACCACGCGGTCGATGACGCGGTGCACGACCGTCTGCACGGCGGAGCGCAGCGGGCCGGTCAGCGCCTTCGAGGCGTCGACCACCCGGGGCGGCGCCCCGTTGTCCGCGAGCACCTTGCTGAGCGAGGCCGTCACCGCCTGGACGTCCACCTGGGCCACCACACGGTCGGTCAGGCGGTTCACGAGGGCGTTCTGCACGGCCGGTTCCGAGGCGAGCGGTGCCACGGTCTGCACGTACCGGTCGGTGTCGGCGACCGTGTCGTGGACCCAGACCGCGACGACGGCCAGCGGAGCGAGGACGAGCGTCAGCACCAGGAGGACCGATGCGCCGATGCGCCGCAGCCCCCGGTGGCGCAGCCGCGAGACACGGCGGAGCCGCAGGTACTCCGCGTGCTCCTCGGCGCTCAGGACATGACCGGCCTGCTCGGGCGGGCCCGCATCGGACGGCCTGGAGGGGGTGCCGGAAGCCATGGCTCCTCCTGGGGAATGTTCGGACGTTCGCGTGAAGGGGCCCCGCCGGGAGACTGCTCCCGTCCGGCATACGGCTCGTGACCACGCGGTTCGGTCATGGCTCCGCCTCACGCGATCGGCGGATCCGCTTCCGGACGGCCGCGGGGCCGTGTGCGGGGACCTCACCGGGCCAGCGTCCCCCCGGCCGGCCGCCGTGGGCGTCACCCCTGGCGGGTGATCCGGGCGGGGGGCCGGGACGATGAGGTGGGTACGCAGGGCCGCGGCCGGCCCGCGGCGGAGCGGACGAAGAGGCGCACGATGACCGATCCAGCGGCTGCCGGGAAGCAGCGGACCCCGCCGGAGCGGGCGGAGCGCGCCGGCCGGCCGGGGCCCAGGGCCACGGCCGTGGCCGTCGCCCTGGGCGGTCGGCGTCGCGGTGGGCCTTGTCGCGGCGTACTACCTGCTGCCGCTGGACTGGCACGGCTGGGGGGTCACCGCGCTGGTCCTCGTCTGCGGCCTGCTGGCGGTCGTCCTGTTCTTCGGGTGGGAGGTGTGGCTCATCGCGCGCTCGCCTTCGCCGCGGCTGAAGGCCGTCGAGGCGCTGGCCGCCACGGTCCCCCTGTATCTGGTCGTCTTCGCGAGCGTCTACTACCTGCTCGAACGCGCCGTGCCCGGCTCCTTCAGCGAGCACCTGAGCAGAACGGACGCCCTGTACTTCACGCTCAGCACCTTCAGCACCGTCGGCTTCGGCGACATCACCCCGGTCTCCGGGACGGGCAGGGTGGTGGTGATGTGCCAGATGACCTGCAGTCTGCTGCTCGTGGGTGTGGCAGTACGGGTGCTCGCGGCCGCGGTCCTTGTCGGCCTGCGGCGCCGGGAGCGCAGGCCGCCGGAGTGAGGTGCGACGGCCGGATCACGACGGCGTCTGGCGTATCTCCAGGACTCTCAGCCCCAACGACTGGCAGCGGGCCAGCAGTCCGTACAGGTGTGCCTCGTCGACGACCGCTCCGAAGAGGACGGTCTGACCGGCCATCAGTACGTGGTCCAGCTCGGGGAACGCCTTGACCAGCGTCTCGGTCATCAGTCCGTCGACGCGAATCTCGTAGCGCATGAGCCGCTCTTCCCCATGTCTCCCGAAGGGGCGTGCCCGTCCCTGTCCGTGCGATCCTCCGCCCCCGGTCCGCCGCGCTGCTTCACCCGGGGGAGGTGATACCAGCGCCGCGCCCCCGGAGTGTCACAGGAGCCCCAGGTCGCGCGCGCGGCGCACCGCGTCGTGACGCCGGTTCACGGCCAGCTTCCGGTAGGCGCTCTTGAGATGGGTCTTGACCGTGTTGACCGACACGTACAGATCGGCGGCGATCTCCTGCGTCGACATCGGCTGCGCCAGCCGGCGCAGGACGTCGCGTTCGCGTTCGCTCAGCTCCTCCACCACCGGCAGCGGTTGCTCCCCGGCCCGCGCCGGTCCGCCGGGCGCCGACGGACCGGGGAGCAGCCAGCCCTCGGCCAGCGCGCGCAACGGCACGGTGCACAGCAACGGGCGCAGCCACGGTCCCGCGTCCACGAAGGGGCGGCGCAGCCGCTCACGCCGGGCTTCCCGCAGTGCCTGGGCGACGAGCCCGCGCTGACAGGCGAAGTCTCCGGCCTCGCCCGCCAGCTGGGCTCCGACCAGTGCGGCCCGTACCGTGACGGCCGGGCCGACGTGGCCCTGCGGCCGCACTCTGCCGAGCAGTTCGGCCGCGGCCTCGGGCCGGCCCGCGGCCAGCTCCGCCTGCGCGGCTCCCACGAGGCACACCGGTTCGCCGTCGGGCTCCTCCGCCAGCAGCTTCACGGCCATCTCCGGCCGGCCCTCGGCGAGGTGGGCGGCGGCGGCCACGGACGCCGTGTGCGCCGCGGCCCAGGGAGACGCCACATCGGCCACGACCGCCCGGTCCGCCGCTTCGAGTGCGGCCTGCGTGTCACCGCGGGCCAGGAACAGACGCCCTGCGACGACGGCCTCCCCGGCCTGCGCCACCGGGTCCAGTGGCAGGCGCCGCGCGTCCGTCGCGGCGTCGAGCAGCGCCTGGGCCCGGTCCAGCTCGTCGCGGTCGACGGCCACCGCGGCCAGGACCAGGGAGCCCAGCCCCGGCTCGGGCGCCGGGGGCGGGCCGCAGTGGTCCGCCGCGGTGACCGTGGCCGACACCCTGCGCTCGGCCCTGCCCGGCCAGCCCTCCAGATAGTCGATGAGCGCCAGATGACCCAGACACTCCTGACGCGCCGGTGCCGTCGCCCCCGCCCGGCCGGAATCGACCACCGTGGTCAGGGCCGCGCGGGCGTCCCGCATCCGGCCGGCCCACAGGCGTGCCGAACCGACATGGGTGAGCAGGAGCGCGAACAGCTCGGGGTGCTCTTCCAGCAGCCTGCCGGGCACGTCGCGCCGAAGCCTCTCCGCGGCCTGTGCGGCCGTGTCCGCCCGGCCCGGCGCACCGGCCAGGCGCGCTGCCAGAGCTTCCAGGAAGGCGCAGCTCAGCCGGGTCGCGGCCAGGCCGTCCGCGGCATCGCCCTCGCCGTCGGACGATCCGCCGCGCGAGGTCAGGACCCGTGCCGCCCGCCGCAGGCGGGACAGACCGTGCTCGACGTCGCACCGGGACAGCGCGCGGGCCGCACGGACGAGGTCCGTGGCGGGGCCGGCGGGCCCGGGCCCCATGCGGGAGAACAGCTCGGCCAGCTCGTCGACGTGCAGGCCGGTGAAGATCTCCCCGATGGCGAGACCGCCGACGAGGGCCCCGGCGGCGGTCTCCCAGTCGTGCGCCGCGGCCGCGTGGCCGAGCGTCTCGCCGAGGGACCCCGAGTGCCGCAGCCAGTGCGCCGCGCGGCCGTGGAGGTCGGTCTCCAGCCCGGGGCAGCGCACCCGGAGGTGGGCGCGGAGGATCTCCCCGAACAGCGGATGCAGACGGAACCAGGCGTGCCCGAGGTACTCGACGAACGCGTTCTCACGGTGCAGACCGGTCAGGATGAGTTCGGCGTCGGTGCGCCCGGTGAGGGCGTCGGCGAGACCGGGACAGACGCGTTCGAGGATGCTGCTCCGCAGCAGCAGATCCTGTGTCTCCGCCGTCTGCCGCTTGAGTACCTCGGCCAGCAGGAAGTCGGCGATCGTGGTGCGGTCGGCCTCGAACTCCTTCAGATACGTGCCCGGATCCGGCTCCGACTGCGCGGCCAGGGCGCACAGCCGCAGTCCGGCCGCCCAGCCCCGGGTGCGCTCCACCAGCGCACCCACGTCGCCGGCCGGGAGGCTCAGCCCGTGCAGCGCCAGCAGCTCGGCGGCTTCGTCGCGGGTGAAGGCCAACTCGGCGTTCCTGATCTCCGTGATGGCGCCGGCCGCCCGGTAACGGTGCAGCGGGAGCAGTGGTTCGGTGCGCGTGACGAGGACCAGGCGCATGCCGTGTCCCGCCTGCTGGAGGACGAATTCCAGCTGGTCCGCGATCTCGGGGTCGGTTGCCCTGTCGTACTCGTCGATGACCACGATCACCGGTGTGGTCCGGGCGCTCAGCCGGGCGGCGAGCCGGGTGAGGAGCGCGTCGTGCACGCGGCCGGGTTCGATGGGGAAGCCGACATCGGTGTCCACCGGCACACCGGCGAGGCACAGGGCCTGCAGGAGGTACGCCCAGAAGGTTCCGCACCCCTTGTCCGCCACCCGCGCGGTGAGCCAGGCCACGGGCCCGTCCCACGCCGAGGCCCAGTCGGCGACCAGCAGCGTCTTGCCCGCCCCCGCGGCTCCCTGGACCACGGTCAACGGGGTCGCGGGGGCATCGTCGAGGTGTCCGGCCAGCCGGTCGCGGCGCAGGAACGTCACGGGACGCGTCGGTACGGCGAACCGTGTCCGCAGGAACGGCTCCCCTCGGGGATCGGCCTGCGAGGGGGTCGGCGCCGGTCCGTCCTCGCCCGGTACGGCCATGGTGCTCACCACCACTCGTGATCGTCGGGTCACGGACCACGTTCCCCCTCCCACCAGCTTGTTCCCTGCACCCTCATGCGCAACAGGAGCCACTGGTCCCTGGCAGGGACGGAACAGCCCTGACGGACCCGGAGGCTCCCGGTCCACGCGGGCCCGCCGGCCCCGGGATCTTTCGTCGGCCTGTCGCTACGGCGCCGGTGCTTGTCCGGCCCCGCCCGCCGCACTAGCCTCCCCGCGTGATCAACGGTGCACATGTGGTGATCTACAGCCGGGACCCGGAGGCCGACCGGGCCTTTCTGCGCGGCACCCTCTGCTGGAACTACGTCGACGCGGGCCGCGGCTGGCTGATCTTCAAGGCGCCGCCCGCCGAGGTGGCCTGCCACCCCACCGACGGTGAGCCCTCGCACGAGCTGATGCTGATGTGCGACGACCTGGACGAGACCCGGCGTCAACTCGCCGAGCGGGGAGCGGAGTTCAGCCGCCCCGTGGAGGAGGCCCGCTGGGGCCGGGTGACCGCCCTCCGGCTGCCGGGCGGCGCCGAGCTCGCCCTGTACGAGCCCCGCCACCCGCGCCCGTAGCGGCCCCCGGAAGCGTTACGAGCCTCAGGCCGTGACCCGCTCCGCCCCCGTCGGCTGCCGGCCCTCGCGTTCGCCGAGCAGTTCCGTCGGGACGGTGTGCGTCTCACGGGCGGACAGCGCGGCGACGACCGGCGGTACGCACAGCGCGGCCGTGAACAGGGCCACCGCCGCCCAGTCGTCGCCGCCCGGACCGGCGATCCCGGCGGCGAAGGTGACCGCGAATCCCGCCACCGCGAAGCCGGTCTGCGTGCCGATCGCCACGCCGGACAGCCGGACCCGGGTCGCGAACATCTCGCCGTAGAAGGCGGGCCACACCCCGTTCGCGGCGCTGTAGACCAGGCCGAAGGCGACGATGCCGAGGGCCAGGGTCAGCGGGTAGGAGCCGGTGGAGATCGCCCACAGATAGCCGGTCATCGCCACCGCGCTGCCGACCGCGCCGATCAGGAACACCGGCCGGCGCCCGATCCGGTCCGACAGGGTCGCCCACAGCGGGATCGCGCCGAGCGCGACCAGGTTGGCGAGGGCGCCGACCCACAGCATCGAGGTACGGGACATGCCGACCGCGTCGCTGGTGGCGTACGCCAGCGCCCACACCGTGAAGATCGTGCTGACCGAGGCGACGAGCGCCCCCGCGATCACCCGCAGCACATCGGCCCAGTGCTCGCGCAGCAGCACCGCGAGCGGCAGCCGGACCACGCCCTCGCCGGCCACCTGCTTCGCGAAGGCTGGGGTCTCGCGCAGCCGGCGCCGGATGACGTAGCCGGCGACAGCGACCACCACGCTCAGCCAGAACGGCACCCGCCAGCCCCAGGACAGCAGCTGGTCCTCGGGCAGCCGGGAGACCGGGATGAAGACGAGGGTGGCGATGAGCTGGCCGCCCTGGGTGCCGCTGAGGGTGAAGCTGGTGAAGAACCCGCGCCGGCCCGGCGGCGCGTGCTCCAGGGTCATGGAACTCGCGCTGGCCTGCTCACCGGCCGCCGATATGCCCTGCAGGACACGGCACAGCACGAGCAGCACGGGGGCGAGCGAGCCGGCCTGGGCGCGGGTGGGCAGACAGCCGATCAGGAACGTCGACAGACCCATCAGGATCAGCGTGAACACCATGATCTTCTTGCGGCCGAGCCGGTCACCGATGTGCCCGAGCACCAGGGCGCCGAGCGGCCGGGCGGCGTAGGCGACGCCGAAGGTGGCGAGCGAGAGCAGGGTGGCGGTGGCCGGGTCGGAGGCGTCGAAGAACACCTTCGGGAAGATCAGCGCGGCGGCGCTGCCGTAGACGAAGAAGTCGTAGTACTCCAGCGCGCTGCCGATCCAGGCGGCCGTCGCCGCCTTCCAGGGCTGGCCGGGAGGGGCGTCGGCGGCGGGCGCGGGGGCAGGGGTGGGGACGGACACGGCGGCTCCTTCGGAGGAACCCCACCCTACGGAAAGGGCGGGGTGAGCGACGAGGGGAGGGAGCGGGTGAGGCCGGATCACGGCGGCTAATTAACCCACTGGATAGTTAGTCGTGGTGGGTGGGATGTTGCGCGCGTGTTACCCCTGTGTCAAGAGGTGGAGCCCGAACTCGTCAGGCGTCCGTCCGCTCCGCCGTCAGATAGGCGATCACCATGTCGCCGAGCATGGTGCGGTAGTGCTCCCGCCGGCCGGGGTCCACCAGGTCGCGGCCGAACAGGGCGCCGAAGGTCGCCCGGTTGGCGACCCGGAAGAAGCAGAACGAGCTGATCATGGCGTGCAGGTCGACGGCGTCCACGTCGGCCGTGAACAGCCCGGACTCCTGCCCGGCGGTGAGGATCCGGCGGATCACGTCCAGGGCCGGGGAGCCGATCCTGCCGAGCTTCGCGGAGGCCGCGATGTGCTCGGCGCCGTGGATGTTCTCGATGCTGACCAGGCGGATGAAGTCCGGGTGCTGCTCGTGGTGGTCCAGGGTCAGCTCGGCCAGGCGCCGGATCGCCGCGACCGGGTCCAGATGCTCGACGTCGAGCTGCTGCTCGGCGTCGCGGATCACGCCGTACGCCCGCTCCAGCACGGCCGTGAACAGCTGTTCCTTGCCGCCGAAGTAGTAGTAGATCATCCGCTTGGTGGTGCGGGTGCGGGCCGCTATCTCGTCGACCCGGGCGCCGTCGTAACCGGCCCGCGCGAACTCCTGCGTGGCCACGTCGAGGATCTCGGCCTGGGTGCGGGCGGCGTCGCGTGTCCGCCCGCCGGGTCGCAGGGGTTCTTCGACGCTGGTCATCGCATTCCTTCGGGCCGTGGGTGCCTGGACTGAACGCTCGTCAGTCGTGCCGGTGATTGTAGAAGCAGGGCCGCGGATGCCGCCGGGGGCTTCCTCGAGGCCTCGGCGGCTGATATAGCTAACGTACTGGTTCGTACATTAGCTTCGCTGTATCAGCGCTGCCCCGGGAGGCTCGCGTGGCCAAGGACTCGTATCTCGTCGGGCTGATCGGTGCCGGTATCGGCCCCTCGCTCAGCCCCGCCCTGCATCAGCGGGAGGCGGACCGGCAGGGCCTGCGCTATGTCTACCGGCTCCTCGACACCGACGTCCTCGGGGTGGCACCGGAGGCGGTGGGCGACCTGGTCCGGGCCGCCCGTGACCTCGGCTTCGACGGGCTGAACATCACGCACCCCTGCAAGCAGCTCGTCATCGAGCACCTGGACGCGCTCGACGCGCGGGCCGAGGCGCTCGGCGCGGTCAACACCGTCGTCTTCGAGGACGGCGGCCGGGCCGTCGGTCACAACACCGACGTCACCGGCTTCGCCGCGTCCTTCGCGCGCGGCCTGCCGGACGCCCCGCTGGAGCGGGTGGTCCAGCTCGGCGCGGGCGGCGCGGGCGCGGCGGTGGCGCACGCCGTGCTGACCCTGGGCGCGAGCCGGGTCACGGTGGTCGACGCGCTCCCCGACCGCGCGGCCGACCTCGCCGCATCCCTCGTACGGCACTTCGGCCCAGGACGGGCGGAGGCCGCGTCTCTCGATCAGTTGCCTGTGCTGCTTGCGGAGGCCGACGGTGCCGGGGGGCTCGTGCACGCGACCCCTACGGGTATGGCCGCCCATCCCGGCCTGCCGGTGCCCGCTGAGCTGCTGCGGCCCGGGATGTGGGTCGCCGAGGTGGTGTACCGGCCGCTGGAGACCGAGTTGGTGCGGGTCGCCCGGGCGCGTGGGTGTGCCGTGCTGTCCGGGGGCGGGATGGCCGTGTTCCAGGCCGCGGACGCGTTTCGGCTGTTCACGGGGCTCGAGCCGGACAGCGGTCGCATGCTGGCCGACTTCGAGGAACTGGCCGGTGTGGAGCGTTCGGGAAGTGGTGTCCGGTGATGCGCACCGCCATCGCCACCGTCTCCCTCAGCGGCTCCCTCACCGAGAAGCTCACGGCCGCCGCCCGCGCCGGGTTCGGCGGCGTCGAGATCTTCGAGAACGACCTCCTCGCCAGCCCCCTCACTCCCGAGGAGATACGCACCCGCTGCGCCGATCTCGGGCTGAGCATCGATCTGTACCAGCCGATGCGGGACATCGAGGCCGTACCGGAAGAGGTGTTCACCCGCAATCTCCGGCGGGCCCGGCACAAGTTCGAGCTGATGGAGCGGCTCGGCGCCGACACCGTCCTCGTGTGCTCCAGCGTCTCCCCGCTCGCCCTGGACGACGACGCCCTCGCCGCCGGGCAGCTGGCCCAACTGGCTGACCTGGCCCAGGAGTTCGGGATCCTGGTGGCGTACGAGGCGCTGGCCTGGGGGCGGTATGTGAACACGTACGACCACGCGTGGCGCATCGTCGAGGCGGCGGGGCATCCGGCGCTCGGCACCTGCCTGGACAGTTTCCACATCCTCTCCCGGGGCTCGGACCCCAGGGGCATCGAGGACATACCCGGCGAGAAGATCTTCTTCCTCCAGCTCGCCGACGCCCCGCTGCCGGCCATGGACGTGCTGCAGTGGAGCCGTCATCACCGGTGCTTCCCCGGCCAGGGCGGCTTCGACGTCACCAGGCTGCTGCGGCACGTCCTCAAGGCCGGCTACCAAGGGCCGCTGTCACTCGAGGTCTTCAACGACGTCTTCCGGCAGGCCGACGCCGGCTCCACCGCCGTGGACGCCCACCGGTCCCTGCTGCTGCTCCAAGAGGCTGTCGGCGCCGCCGAGTTGCCGCCGCCCGTCGTGCCCACCGGGGTCGCCTTCGCCGAACTCCGCACCCCGGACGCCGAACCGGTCACCGCCCTGCTGACCGCGCTCGGCTTCACCCGCACCGCCCGGCACCGCGGCAAACCCGTCGACCTGTGGGAGCGCGGCGAGGCCCGGATCCTGGTCAACACCGCCGCCACCGACCGCCGCGACGGCACCCGGCTGGCCGCGATCGGCCTCGGGTCCCCGGACCCCGCGGCCGCCGCCCGCCGCGCCGAGGCCCTCCACGCGCCCGTGTTGCCCCGCCTCCGTGCCCCCGGGGACGCCCCGCTCGACGCGGTCGCCGCACCCGACGGAACAGAACTGTTTCTCCTCGCCACCAAGGATTCCCAACTCCCAGGCTGGCGAGGTGACTTCGCCGACCTGCCGGACGCCCCCGCGCCCGCCCCGGGCACCCGTATCGACCACCTCGCGCTCACCCAGCCCTGGCACCACTTCGACGAGGCGACCCTCTTCCACCGTAGTGTCCTCGGGCTCGGCGCGCAGGAGAGCGTGGACCTCGCCGACCCCTACGGGCTGCGCCGGAGCCGGGCGGTGACCAACGCCGACGGCAGCGTCCGTATCGCCCTCACCGTCGGCGCGGCGCCCGCCGACGAGACCGTGCACGCCGCACACATCGCGCTGGCCACCGACGACGTGGTGGCCGCGGCCCGCGCCTTCCGTGCGGCCGGCGGCCGCCTGCTGCCGGTCCCGGCCAACTACTACGACGACCTCGCCGCCCGATTCGACTTCGCCGAGGGGGAGTTGGAGACGTACCAGGACCTCGGCATCCTCTACGACCGGGACGCGGGCGGCGCCTTCAGACACTGCTACACCGAGACCGTCGGCCGCGTCTTCTTCGAACTCGTCCAGCGCGACCCCGGCCACCTCGGCTACGGCGCCGCGAACGCGCCGGTGCGGCTCGCGGCCCAGCACGCGGGACGGCTCCTGCGCTGAACCGCCCGGGCTCTTACCGGATTCCCCGTAGGGGTGAGAGCCCGGTGAGACCTCCATCGGGTTCAGTTCCGGTTCAGGCTCCGTACATGTCGGGCGGCGGATACTCCGCGAGATCCGGTGTGCGCGCCGCGCCCGGACACTTCCGTTCCGGGAGCCCGAAAGGCCGTTCATGCTGAGCAGCACCCCCACCGAGCCGGTCGTCCGGGACGGCGGGCCGCCGCCCGTGGCCCCGCCCCGCCCACGGACCGACCGGTACGAGCGGCCGGTGCTCGCGGGCATCTGCCTGCTCGCCGCCGTGCTCTGCCTGTGGGGCCTCGAGCACAGCACCTACCACGCGTTCTACGCGAGCGCGGTGCGCAGCATGACCGACAGCCCGACGGACTTCTTCTACGGCTCCTTCGACCCGGCCGGCTCCCTCACCCTGGACAAGCTGCCCGGATTCCTGTGGCCGCAGGCCCTGTCCGCGCTCGTGTTCGGCTTCCATCCGTGGGCGCTGGTGCTGCCGCAGGCCCTGGAGACGGTGGGCTGTGTGCTCCTGCTGCATGTCCTGGTGCGCCGGTGGGCCGGGGTGACCGCCGGGCTGCTGGCCGCCGCCTTCCTCACGCTGACGCCGGTGACCGTGGGCCTCGGCCGGTCGGTCACCGAGGACGCTCCGTTCGTGCTGCTCCTGCTGCTGGCCGCCGAGGCCACCTGGCGGGCCGCCGAGAAGGCCCGCCCGCGCACCCTGCTGCTCGCGGGCCTCTGGGTGGGCCTGGCCTTCCAGTGCAAGATGCTGGAGGCGTGGGCGGTGCTGCCCGCGCTCGCCGCCACCTACCTCGTCGCCGCGCCCGCCGCACTGCGCCGCCGGATCGCCCACGTGGCCCTCGCCGGCGCGGTCACCGTGGCGGTGTCGGTGTCGTGGATGCTGGTGGCCGCCCTCACCCCGGCCGGGTCCCGGCCGTATCTCGACGGCACCACGAACGACTCGCCGTTCGCGCTGGTCGTCGGCTACAACTTCCTGACCCGTTTCCACGCCGTCGGCGTCGACGCGGCCGGCACCGGCAGCATCGTGGCGAGCCACGCGGCCCGCGCCGCGCAGGGGACGGGGCCCGGCATGGGCGACAGCGTGTGGAAGATGGTCGCGCCGGGCCTGGCCTCCCAGACCGGCTGGCTGTATCCGCTCGCCGTACTCGGCCTGGCGGGCGGGATCGTCGCACTGCGGCGGCGGCGCCCGGCGCGCACCGACCGGCAGCTCGCCGGACTCGTGCTGTGGGGCGTGTGGGGCGCGACCTTCTTCGCCGCCTTCAGCTTCGGCAGCGTCACCGGCCACACCTACTACATGGGCGTCGTCGCGGTGGCCGTGGCCACGCTCGCCGCCGCCGGTGTCGTCCAGGCCCGGCGCTCCCGGATGCTGCTGTCGGCCGTGCTGGTGGTCAACGTCGTCTGGTGTGTGTCCCTGGCGCTGCGGTACCGGCACTTCGAGACCTGGGCGGTGCCCTGCGCGGCGGCCCTCGGCCTGGTCGCCGTACTCCTCGCCACCCTGCGCCGGCCGGCCGCGCTCGCCGCGGGGCTCGCCGCCGTGCTGCTGATCCCGGCCGGCTGGTCGGCGTCCGCCCTCTCCCTGCGCTACAACCAGCCCGGCGGCCTCGGCCGCGTCGGCCCCACCAGCACCCGCACTGGCACCGCCCTGTCCGCCCTCCGCCCCGAACAACGGCGGCTGCTCGCCTATCTCACCGCGCACCGGGGCGGCGCCCGCTATCTGGCCGCCGTCCCCGGCTGGGAGAGCGCGGCCCCGTACGTCATCGCCGCCGACGCGTCCGTGCTGCCGATGGGCGGCTACACCGGCCAGGTCCCGTTCCCGCGGCCGGCGGCCTTCCGCGCGCTGGTGGACAGCGGGCGGCTGCGCTACGTCGTCGTCCCGCGCGCCGACCTGAAGCGCGGCGCCCGCGACGACCGGCGGCCCGTCGGCGCGCTGCTGCGCTGGACCGCCGCCCACTGCACGCTCGTCCCGCGCTCCGCCTACGACCCCCGCGACCGCGGCAAGCTGCTGTACGACTGCGGCCCGGCCCACCAGAGGTGAACCGGGCCGCAGGAGAAGGGCCGTTACGGCCGTCTGTTCCACTCGGCGATCACGGGTCGCCCGTGCTCGGTGGACAGCCGGCTGACCGTGCCGGTGGCCAGCTGGAACAGCCGGCCCTCGGCGGGCGGGAGGCCCAGCCGACGGGCCGTGAGCACCCGCAGGAAGTGGGCGTGGGCGACGAGGACCACGTCCCCGGCGTCCTCGGCGAGCGCCTTGTCGACGCGGGCCAGCACCCGGTCGGCGCGGGCCCCGGTCTCCTCCGGTGACTCGCCCGGGTGCCCCTCCGGGCCGGGCGGCACACCGTCGGTCCACAGGTCCCAGGTGGGGCGCGTCCGGTGGATGTCGACCGTGGTGACACCCTCGTAGCCGCCGTAGTCCCACTCGTGCAGATCGGGGTCGGGCACGACCCCGGTCAGGCCCGCCAGTTCGGCGGTGCGTAGCGCGCGGTTCAGCGGGCTGGCCAGCGCCAGGGAGTACGTCCGCTCGGTGAGGAGCGGGGCGAGGGACTTGGCCTGTTCCTCGCCGTGCTCGGTCAGGGGCAGGTCGGTCCAGCTCGTGTGCTGTCCCGACAGGCTCCACTCCGTCTCACCGTGGCGGACCAGCAGGAGGTCCCCCACGGTGGATCAGTCCTTCTTCTCGACCGCGTGGCCGCCGAACTGGTTGCGCAGCGCGGCGATCATCTTCATCTGCGGGGAGTCGTCCTGCCGCGAGGCGAACCGGGCGAACAGCGACGCGGTGATCGCGGGCAGCGGCACCGCGTTGTCGATGGCCGCCTCGACCGTCCAGCGGCCCTCGCCGGAGTCCTCGGCGTAGCCGCGCAGCTTCTCCAGGTGCTCGTCCTCGTCCAGGGCGTTGACCGCGAGGTCCAGCAGCCAGGAACGGATGACGGTGCCCTCCTGCCAGGAGCGGTACACCTCGCGGACGTTCTCCACGGAGTGGACCTTCTCCAGCAGCTCCCAGCCCTCGGCGTAGGCCTGCATCATGGCGTACTCGATGCCGTTGTGGACCATCTTGGAGAAGTGTCCGGCGCCGACGCGGCCGGCGTGGACGTATCCGTAGGGGCCCTCGGGCTTGAGCGCCTCGAAGATCGGCTTCAGCGGCTCCACGTGCTGCTGGTCGCCGCCGACCATGAGTGCGTAACCGTTTTCCAGGCCCCACACACCGCCGGAGACACCGGCGTCGACGAAGCCGATGCCCTTGATGCCGAGGGCGGCGGCGTGCTTCTCGTCGTCCGTCCAGCGGGAGTTGCCGCCGTCGATCACCGTGTCGCCGGGCTCCAGCAGATCGCCGAGCTCGTCGACGACGGTCTGGGTGGCGGTGCCGGCCGGGACCATCACCCACACACGGCGGGGCGCGTCGAGCTTCTCGACCAGTTCGGCCAGGGACTTGACGTCGGAGACCTCGGGGTTGCGGTCGTAGCCGATGACGGTGTGGCCGGCGCGGCGGATCCGCTCGCGCATGTTGCCGCCCATCTTGCCGAGACCGATGAGACCGAGCTGCATGATCAGTTCACTTCCTGAGCGTTCTTGAGAGTGCGGTAGGCGGCGACGAGGGCCTGGGAGGAGGGGTCGAGACCGGGGACGTCGGCGCCCTCGGTGAGGGCGGGCTCGACGCGCTTGGCGAGGACCTTGCCCAGCTCCACGCCCCACTGGTCGAAGGAGTCGATGTTCCACACGGCGCCCTGCACGAACACCTTGTGCTCGTAGAGGGCGATCAGCTGGCCGAGCACCGACGGGGTCAGCTCGGTCGCCAGGATCGTGGTCGTCGGGTGGTCGCCGTGGAAGGTGCGATGTGCCACCTGCTGCTCGGGCACGCCCTCCGCGCGGACCTCCTCGGCCGTCTTGCCGAAGGCGAGGGCCTGGGTCTGGGCGAAGAAGTTGGCCATCAACAGGTCGTGCTGCGCCTTGAGTTCGGCGCTCAGCTCACCGACCGGGCGGGCGAAGCCGATGAAGTCCGCCGGGATCAGCTTGGTGCCCTGGTGGATCAACTGGTAGTAGGCGTGCTGCCCGTTGGTGCCCGGGGTGCCCCAGACGACCGGTCCGGTCTGCCACTGCACCGGCTTGCCGTCGCGCTGCACCGACTTGCCGTTGGACTCCATGTCCAGCTGCTGGAGGTACGCGGTGAACTTCGACAGGTAGTGGCTGTACGGCAGGACCGCGTGCGACTGGGCGTCGTGGAAGTCGCCGTACCAGATCCCCAACAGGCCCAGCAGCAAAGGCGCGTTGGCTTCGGCGGGCGCGGTGCGGAAGTGCTCGTCGACCAGGTGGAAACCGTCCAGCATCTCGCGGAACCGGTCCGGGCCGATGGCGATCATCAGGGACAGGCCGATCGCCGAGTCGTACGAGTAGCGGCCGCCGACCCAGTCCCAGAACTCGAACATGTTGTCCGGGTCGATGCCGAACTCGGTGACCTTCTCTCCGTTCGTGGACAGCGCCACGAAGTGCTTCGCCACGGCCTTGTCGTCGCCGTCCAAACCGTCGAGAAGCCACTTCCGCGCGCTCGTCGCGTTGGTGATCGTCTCGATCGTGGTGAACGTCTTGGACGCGACGATGAACAGGGTCTCCGCCGGGTCCAGGTCGCGGGTGGCCTCGTGCAGGTCGGCGCCGTCCACGTTCGACACGAAGCGGAACGTCAACTCCCGTGCGGTGTACGGGCGCAGCGCCTCGTACGCCATGGCCGGGCCGAGGTCGGAGCCGCCGATGCCGATGTTGACGACGTTCCTGATCCGCTTGCCGGTGTGGCCGGTCCACTCACCCGAGCGGACGCGGTCGGCGAAGCGTGCCATCTTGTCGAGCACGGCGTGCACCTTGGGGACGACGTTCTCGCCGTCGACCTCGATCACCGCCTCGCGCGGGGCGCGCAGCGCGGTGTGCAGCACGGCGCGGTCCTCGGTGACGTTGATCTTCTCGCCGCGGAACATGGCGTCGCGCAGGCCGGACACGCCGGTGGCGGTGGCGAGTTCCTGGAGGAGGGCCAGGGTCTCGTCGGTGATCAGGTGCTTGCTGTAGTCAATGTACAGGTCGCCGACCCGTACGACGTACCGCTCGGCGCGGCCGGGGTCCTGCGCGAACAGGTCGCGCAGGTGCGGCCGGCCCTCGGCGCGGTGGTCGACGAGGGCCGGCCACTCGGGCCGGTGGGTGAGCTGGGGAAACCCGGAAGACTGGGTCGCTGCCATGTCAGGCGTTCTCCTTGGTGGCCTCGCCCTTGAGGGCGATGGCGTACATCTCGTCGGCGTCGAGGCGGCGCAGTTCCTCGGCGATGAGTTCGGAGGTGGGGCGGACCTTCAGCGCCAGGGTGCGCGGCGGCTGGCCCGGCAGGGTCAGGGTCGCGAGCGGTCCCTCGGGCCGGTCGATGACGATCTCGCCGTTCGCGGTGCCGAGGCGTACGGCGGTGACGACCGGGCCGCCGGTGACCACGCGGTCCACGCGCACGTTCAGCCGGGCCTCCAGCCAGCGCGAGAGCAGTTCGGCACTGGGGTTGTCCGCCTCGGCCTCGACGGCCGCCGACGTGATCCGCGCGCGGGCCTGGTCCAGGGCGGCGGCCAGCATCGAGCGCCACAGCGTGAGCCGGGTCCAGGCGAGGTCGGTGTCGCCGGGCGCGTAGTTACGGGCCCGGGTTTCCAGGACCTCCATCGGCCGCAGGGCCGCGTACAGGTCGGTGATCCGGCGCTGGGCGAGCGCCCCGAGCGGGTCCTTGGACGGGGTCTCGGGGGCCTCCACCGGCCACCACACGACGACGGGCGCGTCCGGCAGCAGCAGCGGCAGGACGACCGAGTCGGCGTGCTCGGACACCTCGCCGTAGGTGCGCAGGACGACCGTCTCGCCGGTGCCGGCCTCGGAGCCGACCCGGACCTCGGCGTCGAGGCGCGAGTGGGTGCGGTCGCGCAGGGTGCGCACATGCCGCTTGATGACGACCAGGGTCCGCATGGGGTGCTCGTGCGAGGCGTCCTCGGCGGCCTTGATCGAGTCGTAGGCGTTCTCCTCGTCCGTGACGATGACCATCGTCAGGACCATGCCCACGGCCGGGGTGCCGATGGCGCGGCGGCCCTGCACCAGCGCCTTGTTGATCTTGCTTGCCGTGGTGTCGGTCAGGTCGATCTTCATGGCCTGCGCCAGCTCCGTCCGTCTCGTGCGAGCATCTCGTCCGCTTCCTCGGGTCCCCAGCTGCCCGACGCGTACTGCGCCGGCCTGCCGTGCGCCGCCCAGTACTCCTCGATCGGGTCGAGGATCTTCCAGGACTCTTCCACTTCCTGGTGACGGGGGAACAAATTCGCGTCGCCGAGCAGCACGTCCAGGATGAGCCGCTCGTACGCCTCCGGGCTCGACTCGGTGAACGACTCGCCGTAGGCGAAGTCCATCGACACGTCCCGGATCTCCATCGAGGTGCCCGGCACCTTCGAGCCGAAGCGGACGGTCATGCCCTCGTCGGGCTGGACGCGGATGACGATCGCGTTCTGGCCCAGCTCCTCGGTGGCCGTGGAGTCGAAGGGGGAGTGCGGGGCCCGCTTGAAGACCACCGCGATCTCGGTGACCCGGCGGCCCAGCCGCTTGCCGGTGCGCAGGTAGAACGGCACGCCCGCCCAGCGGCGGTTGTCGATGCCCAGCTTGATCGCGGCGAAGGTGTCGGTCTTCGACGTGGGGTCGATGCCCTCCTCCTGGAGGTAGCCGACGACCTTCTCGCCGCCCTGCCAGCCCTCGGCGTACTGCCCGCGCACGGTGTGCTTGCCGAGCTCCGCCGGCAGGCGCACCGACTTGAGCACCTTCAGCTTCTCGGTGAGCAGCGCCTCCGCGTCGAACGCGATCGGCTCCTCCATGGCGGTCAGCGCCATCAGCTGAAGGAGGTGGTTCTGGATGACGTCACGGGCGGCGCCGATGCCGTCGTAGTAGCCGGCGCGGCCGCCGATGCCGATGTCCTCGGCCATGGTGATCTGGATGTGGTCGACGTACGAGCGGTTCCAGATCGGCTCGTACATCTGGTTGGCGAAGCGCAGCGCCAGGATGTTCTGGACCGTCTCCTTGCCCAGGTAGTGGTCGATGCGGAACACCTGGTCCGGCTCGAACACGTCGTGCACGATCGCGTTCAGCTCGCGGGCGCTGCCGAGGTCGTGGCCGAACGGCTTTTCGATGACCGCGCGCCGCCAGGAACCCTGTGGAGGGTTGGCCAGGCCGTGCTTCTTCAGCTGCTGCACGACCTTCGGGAAGAACTTCGGCGGCACCGAGAGGTAGAACGCGAAGTTGCCGCCGGTGCCGCGGGAGGCGTCCAGCTCCTCCACGGCGTCCTTGAGCTGCTTGAACGCGGTGTCGTCGTCGAAGTCGCCGGGGATGAACCGCATGCCCTCGGCGAGCTGCTGCCACACCTCCTCGCGGAACGGGGTGCGGGCGTGCTCGCGCACGGAGTCGTGCACGACCTGCGCGAAGTCCTGGTCCTCCCACTCCCGGCGGGCGAACCCGACCAGGGAGAAGCCCGGCGGCAGCAGACCGCGGTTGGCCAGGTCGTACACGGCCGGCATCAGCTTCTTGCGGGACAGGTCACCGGTCACACCGAAGATGACCAGACCGGACGGGCCGGCGATGCGGGGCAGGCGGCGGTCGCGGGCGTCCCTGAGCGGGTTCTCCCAGTCGGCGGCCGGGCCCACCGGGACCTGCACCGCCTCGGGTGCGGGCGCCGGGGCGGCGGGTGCGTTCTCGGTCATCGGGCGTCAGCTCCCTTGCTCGTCAGGGACGTGGCGACGGCGTCCAGCAGGTCCTGCCAGGCCGCCTCGAACTTGGCGACGCCCTCGTCCTCCAGCTGCTGGACGATCTCGGCGTAGGCGATGCCGAGCCGCTCGACGGCGGCGAGGTCGGCGCGAGCCTGCGAGTACCCGCCGGTCACCGTGTCACCGGTGATCTCGCCGTGGTCGGCGACGGCGTTCAGCGTGGCCTCCGGCATGGTGTTGACGGTGCCCGGCGCGACCAGCTCGTCCACGTACAGGGTGTCCTTGTACGCGGGGTCCTTCACACCGGTGGACGCCCACAGCGGACGCTGCCTGTTCGCCCGGTCCCCGGCGAGCGCCAGCCAGCGCTCGGACCCGAAGACCTCCTCGTACGCCTCGTAGGCGAGCCGGGCGTTGGCGAGGGCCGCGCGGCCCTTGAGGGCGAGGGCCTCGTCGGTGCCGAGGGCGGTCAGCCGCTTGTCGATCTCGGAGTCCACGCGGGAGACGAAGAAGGACGCCACCGAGTGGATCGTGGAGAGGTCGATGCCGCGCTCGCGGGCCTTCTCCAGACCGGCCAGGTAGGCGGCCATGACCTCGCGGTAGCGCTCCAGCGAGAAGATCAGGGTCACGTTGACGCTGATGCCGAGGCCGATGACCTCGGTGATCGCCGGCAGGCCCGCCTTGGTCGCCGGGATCTTGATCATCACGTTGGGGCGGTCGACCAGCCAGGCGAGCTGCTTGGCCTCGGCGATCGTCGCCGTGGTGTCGTGGGCGAGGCGGGGGTCGACCTCGATGGAGACGCGGCCGTCGCGCCCCTCGGAGGCGGTGTACACGGACCGCAGGACATCGGCGGCGGCCCGCACATCGGCGGTCGTCATCATCCGCACCGCCTCGTCCACCGTCACACCCCGTACGGCGAGGTCGGTGAGCTGCTCCTCGTAGCCCTCGCCGGAGCCGATGGCGGCCTGGAAGATCGACGGGTTGGTGGTGACACCGACGACGTTCTTGTTCTCGATCAGGTCCGCCAGGTTGCCCGAGGCGATCCGCTTGCGCGACAGGTCGTCCAGCCAGATGGAGACCCCCTCGTCGGCGAGGCGCTTGAGGGCTCCGGCGGTGGCGATTGCTTCGGTCACGTCAGTCATCTTTCTTTTCTTCTCGCCGCGTTGTCTTGTCGCGGACGTCAGGAGCGGATTCTTGTCGCGGTCGGGTCAGGAGCGCGAGTCGGCGAGCGACTCGCGGGCCTGGGCGGCGACGTTCTCGGGGGTGAAGCCGAACTCGGCGAACAGGGTCTTCGCGTCGGCGGAGGCGCCGAAGTGCTCCAGGGAGACGATCCGGCCGGCGTCGCCGACGTAGCGGTACCAGGTCAGCCCGATGCCCGCCTCCACGGCGACCCGGGCCTTGACGGCCGGCGGGAGCACGGCGTCCTTGTACGCCTGGTCCTGCTCCTCGAACCACTCCACCGACGGCATCGACACCACGCGGGTGCCGATTCCCTCCGCCTCCAGCGCCTCCCGCGCGGCCACGGCCAGCTGCACCTCGGAACCCGTCGCGATGACGATCACCTCCGGGACCTCGGTCGAGGACTCGCGCAGCACATAGCCGCCCTTGGCCGCGTCCTCGTTCGGCGCGTACACCGGCACGCCCTGGCGGGTGAGCGCGAGCCCGTGCGGGGCGGGGTTCACGGCGTGCCTCTTCAGGATCTCGGCCCAGGCGATCGCGGTCTCGTTGGCGTCCGCCGGGCGGACGACGTTCAGACCCGGGATCGCGCGCAGCGACGCCAGGTGCTCGACCGGCTGATGGGTCGGGCCGTCCTCGCCGAGGCCGACGGAGTCGTGCGTCCACACGTACGTCACCGGCAGCTGCATCAGGGCCGACATGCGGACGGCGTTGCGCATGTAGTCGGAGAACACCAGGAAGGTGCCGCCGTAGATCCGGGTGTTGCCGTGCAGGGCGATGCCGTTCATCTCCGCGGCCATGGAGAACTCGCGGATGCCGAAGTGGACGGTACGGCCGTACGGGTCGGCCTCGGGCAGCGGGTTGCCCTCGGGCAGGAAGGAGCTGGTCTTGTCGATGGTGGTGTTGTTGGAGCCGGCGAGGTCGGCGGAGCCGCCCCACAGCTCGGGGATCACCGGGCCGAGCGCCTGCAGCACCTTGCCGGAGGCGGCACGGGTGGCGACGGACTTGCCCTCCTCGAACACCGGCAGCGCGTCCTGCCAGCCCGCGGGCAGCTCGCCCTTGCCGACCCGCTCGAACAGGGCGGCCCGCTCGGCGTCGGCGGTGCGCCACTCGGCGATCCGCTTGTCCCAGGCGGCGTGCGCCTCGGCGCCCCGGTCCAGGGCCCGGCGGGTGTGCTTGAGGACCTCGTCGGTGACCTCGAAGGTCTGCTCGGGGTCGAAGCCGAGGAGCCGCTTGGTGGCCGCGATCTCGTCCTCGCCGAGGGCGGAGCCGTGGGAGGCCTCGGTGCCCTGGGCGTTCGGGGCGGGCCAGGCGATGATCGTGCGCATCGCGATGATCGACGGCCGCCCGGTCTCGGCCTGCGCGGCCTTCAGCGCCCGGTACAGGGCCTCGGTGTCGACGTCGCCCTCGGCGGTGGGCTCGATGCGCTGGGTGTGCCAGCCGTAGGCCTCGTACCGCTTCAGGACGTCCTCGGAGAAGGCGGTCGCGGTGTCGCCCTCGATGGAGATGTGGTTGTCGTCGTAGAGGAAGACCAGGTTGCCGAGCTTCTGGTGGCCGGCCAGCGAGGAGGCCTCGGCGGAGACGCCCTCCTCCAGGTCGCCGTCGGAGACGATCGCCCAGATGGTGTGGTCGAAGGGGGAGGTGCCCTCGGGAGCCTCCGGGTCGAACAGGCCCCGCTCGTAGCGGGCCGCCATCGCCATGCCGACCGCGTTGGCGAGACCCTGGCCCAGCGGGCCGGTGGTGGTCTCGACGCCGGCCGTGTGCCCGTACTCGGGGTGGCCGGGCGTCTTCGACCCGTGCGTCCGGAAGGCCCTGAGGTCGTCCAGCTCCAGCTCGTACCCGGCGAGGAACAGCTGCGTGTACAGGGTCAGCGAGGTGTGGCCGGGGGAGAGGACGAAGCGGTCACGGCCCGCCCACTCCGGGTCGGCCGGGTCATGACGCATCACCTTCTGAAAGATCGTGTACGCGGCAGGAGCCAGGCTCATCGCGGTGCCCGGGTGGCCGTTGCCGACCTTCTGCACCGCGTCGGCCGCCAGCAGGCGGGCGGTGTCCACGGCACGCCGGTCGAGGTCGGTCCACTCGAAGCTGTCGGAAGTCTGCGTGGTCATCTTCAAGAAGTCCTCGTTCAGTGCGGGATGGCTGGCCGGACGCGTTCAAACTTAAAAGTCTGACTTTTTCGAGGGAAGGTCGGGGTGTGTCAGTCTGTGGTGAATCTGGGACAGCGATCACGGAACACGGACGGCGCGAACAGGACATGGCTGACAGAACGCCACAAGCTGAAGGCGGTGCCACGAACGGCGGCGGCGACGGAATCAGGACCTTCGCCTTCCCGACCGAGCTGGCCGTCGGCCGCGTCGGTATGCAGGTCGGCCCGATGGGCACCGACCACACCTGGCACGCCGACGCCCCGCTGGAGCGCGTCCACCGCATCGACTTCCACGTCGTCATGCTCTTCACCGACGGCCCCGTACGGCACATGATCGACTTCGCCGAGTACGAGGCCACGGCCGGCGACCTGCTCTGGATCCGCCCCGGACAGGTCCACCGCTTCGACCGGGAGTCCCTGTACCGCGGGACGGTCCTGACCATGCAGCCCGGCTTTCTGCCCCGCGCCACCGTCGAGGCCACCGGCCTGTACCGCTACGACCTCCCGCCCCTGCTCCACCCCGACCCCGACCGGCTCGCCGCCCTCCAGGCCTCCCTCGACCAGCTGCGACGCGAGTACGAGGACACCGCCACCCTCCCGCTCAGCCTGCACACCGCCGTCCTCAGACACACCCTCACCGCGTTCCTGCTGCGTCTCGCCCACCTCGCGGCCAGTTCCGCCGAGGCCTCCCGGCAACAGACGGACAGCATCTTCACGCGGTTCCGGGACGCCGTCGAGCAGGGCTTCGCCACCAACCACAGCGTCAGCGCCTACGCCGACGCCCTCGGCTACTCCCGGCGCACCCTCGTCCGCGCCGTCCGCGCCGCCACCGGCGAGACCCCGAAGGGCTTCATCGACAAACGCGTGATCCTGGAGGCCAAACGCCTCCTCGCCCACACGGACATGCCGATAGGCCGCGTCGGGGCGGCCGTGGGCTTCCCCGACGCGGCGAACTTCACCAAGTTCTTCCAGCTGCACACCGGGCGGACACCGGTGGGGTTCCGGGCGGAGCTGCGCTGAGAGCGCCGGAACGTCAGTGACCGAAGTCGAACCAGTTCACGTTCACGAAGTCCGCCGGCTGGCCGCTGGAGAAGGTCAGATAGACGTCATGGGTGCCGGTGACCGGGCTGATGTTGGCCGGGACGGTCCGCCAGGACTGCCAGCCCCCGGTGTTGCCGACGGCGAAGCTGCCGACCGGGGTACTGGTGGGGCTGTCCAGACGTACCTGCACCAGACCGCTGACCCCGCTCGCGGCACCGCTGGCGACCCGGCCGTAGAACTGTGTGGCCGGCGTCGAGCCGAAGTTCACGCCCTTGTAGAGCGCCCAGTCGCCATTGGCGATGTAGCCGATGTCCTGCCCGCCGCCGGTGTCCGTCGTGGTCTCGGTGCTGATGCCGGACTGGCTGTCGTAGGACTCGGCCTGGACCGGGCTGTAGGCGTCCCGGTTGCCGCTCGGCGGGGGAGTGGTGCCGCCGCTCCCGGAGGACTGGAGCACCTGGACGTAGTCCACGACCATCGGGTGGCCCGGCTCGGTGGCGCCGGTCGGGCCGCCGCCGAACGCCGCGGGGAAGCCGCCGCCCATCGCCACGTTCAGGATGACGAAGAAGCCGTGGTTCGTGGCGTTGGCCCACGTCGTCGCGTCCACCTGATTCGCCGTCACCGTCTGGTAGGTGACGCCGTCGACGGCGAAGCGGATCGCCTCCGGGCTCACCGAGCGGTCCCACTCCATCGTGTAGGTGTGGAAGCCCGACTGGCAGGTGGTGTTCGGGCAGGCGGTCGAGTTGCCGAGGCCCGTGGTCTCGTTGCACGGGCCGCCGGGGTTGGTGCCGCAGTGCATGGTGGCCCACGTCTTGTTCAGGCCGTTGACGTTCTCCATGATGTCCAGCTCGCCGACGCTCGGCCAGTTCTGGTAGTTGCCCCGGTAGGGCGCGCCCAGCATCCAGAAGGCGGGCCAGTAGCCGGCGGCCGCGTCACCGGTCACGTTCGGCATCTGGATCCGGGCCTCCACGCGCAGCTTGCCGCCGGCCGGTGGCTGGAAGTCGGTGCGGGTGGTCTCGATCCGGCCGGAGGTCCAGTTGCCGGAGGCGTCCCGGCGCGGGGTGATCTGCAGGTCGCCGTTGCCGTCGAGGGACACGTTGTTCGTGCTCGACGTCATCGACTCGACCTCGCCGGTGCCCCAGTTCGCGGCGCCGCCCGGGTACGAAGTGCCGGTGTCGTACTGCCAGTTGGCCGTGTTGACGCCGGAGCCCACAGCGCCGTTGAAGTCGTCGAGGAAGACCTGGGTCCAGCCGGACGGGGGTGTGGGGGCGGAGGCGTCGGCGGGGGCGGTGGCGGCCGTGGCGAGGGCCGCCGACAGGCCGAGCGTGGCGACGACGGCGACGAACGCGCGCCGCAGGGGGTGTGGTCCGGGTATGCCGGAGGATGCGCTCATGTCACGGGTGCCTCTCGGATACGGGGTGTGGGGATGAGGTGAGAGCGCTCCCGCGCCGGCCCGGGCCTGGCCTGAGAGCGCTCTCAGAGTGCCGCCAATGTGCTCCCCGCCCCTTGAACCGTCAAGGCTTGAAACAAGGAAAGTCCTTGATTCGCAGTGGAGTTCACGGGGTGAAGCCACCCGTACCCGCTCAGACCGCGCTGCCCGCCTTCCGGTAGCCCGAGCACCTCCACGGCCGGCTCCGTCGTCACCGTGATCGCCTTCTGCACGGCGGCCCGGTCGGTAGGGGGAGTGGGCGGGTCAGCTCTCGCGGCGCTGCGGCCGCCAGCCCAGGGCCCGGGAGATGCCCCGGCCCGCCAGCCGGACCGCCGGGGCCAGCGCCGGTACCTGGGCGCCCGCCCGGGGCACGACCACCGACACCGCCGCGACCACCTCCCCGCCCGCGTCGCGCACCGCCGCCGCGACCGAGAGGGCATCCTCGGTCACCTGCCGCTCGCTCACCGCCACACCCGAGCGCCGTACCTCGGCGAGCGTGCGCCGCAGCAGCGCCGGATCGGTGAGGGTGTACGGGGTGAAGGAGACGAGCGGCCCGGCGCAGTACTCCTCCTGGAAGGCCGGGTCCGCGTGCGCGAGGAGGACGAGCCCGACCCCGGTGGCGTGCAGCGGCCAGCGCGCCCCGACCCGGATCTGCACGCCCACCGCCGAACGGCCCTGCAGCCACTCGACGTAGACGACCTCACCCCCGTCCCGCACCGCCAGCTGCACGTTCTCGTGCGTCGCCTCGTACAGGTCCTCCAGGTACGGCAGGGCCAGCTGGCGCAGGCCGAGGCCGCGCGGGGCGAGCGCGGCCACCTCCCACAGCCGCAGCCCCACGTGGTAGACCCCGCAGGCGTCGCGCTCCAGCGCGCCCCAGGCCGTCAGGGCGCCGGTCAGCCGGTGCGCGGTGGTCAGGCTGAGCCCGGCCCGGCGGCTGATGTCCGTCAGCGACAGGGCGGGGTGCTCGTGGTCGAACGCGCCGAGCACGGACAGCAGCCGGTCGGCGGCGGACCGTTCACTCACCGGCACGTACCCACCTCACCCTGTCGCCGGGCATCCCCGCCGGGCGGTGTCCGGCGGGGATGTTGCTGCCGACAGTATGCGGACGAGGCCGCCGGATCAGCAGCTACGGTGTTTCAGCCGGTGTCTCAGCGGGCTCCGGTCACCTCGACGAAGACGGGGTTGGAGTAGAACCACGTGTCGGCCCACGGGTCGCCGTTTCCCGGCTCGTGCGGGATCGGCCCGTGCGGGTCGACGGACGCACCGAGGTAACCGGTTCCGTGCCGGTTTCCGTCGCTGCCGCGCAGCCGGACGTAGAAGGACTCGTCGCCGGCGGTGAGCGGGACACGCAGGGTGTAGGTGCCGGTACGGCCGCTGACGTCCGCGGTGTGCACGACCTTGGTGTCCGGCGCGCGCCAGGAGTCCCGGTCGGCGACCGGGCCGCGCACGGCACCCCGGACGACGTCCACGTGCGCCAGCCGGGGCAGGATGCCCTGCGGGTTGGTACGGGAGGCCGTGGTGACCGTCACGGACAGTGTGATCCGCTCGCCCGCGCGGACACGCAGCCGCCCGCCGAGCGTGACGCCCGGGCCGTGGTCGCAGTCCCGCTTCACGCGCACGTCGAGGCCGTCGAGCAGATGCCCGTGGTCGACCCACACCCGGCCCGCGCGCAGGCCCGCCATCACCGCGCGGTAGCCGTAGCGGGTGACGCCGACGTGGGTGCGGCTGAACTCGCCGGGCCAGAAGTCGCTGCCCGGCTGCGGGGTGGTGGTGTTGACCGGGTCGGGCAGCTTGCCGGTGTTGTCGAAATTCTGCCCGGCCGGCCAGTCGCCGTTCTTCCAGGTGTCGAAGACCGTGCGGTGGTTGTCGGAGTTCGTGGTGATCGTGAACAGGCGGCCCTCGGCGAGCAGCGCGTCCCACAGACCGCCGACCGTCGCCGTGGCCCAGTCGAAGCCGCCGTACGTGAGGTACGCGTCCGCCGGGTAGCCCGCCCAGGACTGGGCGGAGGGCTTGTTCTCGTACTCGCCGCGGATCGAGGTGGCGCCACGCCAGCCGGGGATCGCCGCGCCCTGGGCGCCGGGCGCGCCCTCCATGCCGATCATGATCTCGGGGGCCCACTCGTTCCCGCCGCCCCACCCTGCGTCCCGCCAGTTGCGCATCTCGTGCGGGGAGTCGATGCCGAGGCGCAGCGGGTGGTTGGCGAGCACCAGGACGTCGTCGACGTAGCCGGTGCGGCGCTGTTCGGCCAGCCACTGGACGGCCTTGACCGCGTGGGCCTCGTTGCGGGCGGTGTAGGTGCCGGTCGCGGAGCCGTCGGTGTAGCCGAGCAGCTTGCCGTCGTAGGCGAGCTCGAACTGGGTGAGCAGGTCGGTCTCGTTGGGGCCGGGCGCGGCGAAGACCGTGCAGTGCTCGGCGGCCGGGATGTACCACTCCAGGCCCTGGAAGATCAGCTGACGCGGGTTCTCGGCGCGGGCCTTGAGGATCTCCGCGTGCTCCATCTTCGCGCCATAGTAGGCGTGCCCGAAGTTGGAGTGCTCGTTGAACACCATCCAGTCCAGGCCGTACTTCGCGGCGGCCTGGGCCTGCTGGGAGAACGTGTACTTCGCGTCATGGCTGTACACGGAGTGGACGTGGTGGTCGCCGACCAGGTAGGCGAGGTGCGGGTCCTCGCCGCCGAGGCTCTGCGGGGACGCGGCGAACGCGGGCGTCGCCGCCGGCCCGAGGGCGAACGCGGCGCCGAACAGACCGGCGCGGCGCAGGAGTTGGCGTCTGGACACGCCCTGGGCGTCGAGGGCGGTGGGGGAGACCGCCGGGTCGGCCCAGACGGGGAGCTGCTGCTCGGTCATGATGATCCTCGGATGCGGGTGTCAGCGGTTCATGAAGGCGGTGACGGGCAGTGCCCGTCCGACGATGCGGACGTCGCCGAGCCGGCCGTGCAGGATCTGGTCGATCTTCCCGGCGTACTCGTAGCCACCGAGCAGCCAGGGCAGTCCGACGGAGGTGATCCCGACGGCCGGGGCCTTCGGGTTGCGGACGACCGGGCAGCCCTCCACATACAGGGTGGTGTGCGTGCCGTCGTTGACCACCGCGACGTGCCACCACGTCTCCAGCGGCGTCTCCTGGCCCCAGTTGGTGGCGATGCCCTCCTGGTTGAGCGGGCGCATCGCCCACTGCGGCTCGCGGTCATTGGACAGCGACAGCGTGGCCAGCGGCTCGTCCGGGTCGTCGGCGGTCTTGCCGGCGGCGCCGCCCGTGCCGGTGCGGCTGACGATGCCGGACCAGGCGTTGTGGCCCGGGTCCCAGTCGGCCGGAAGGCGGTAGAACGCCTCGATGGTGTAACCGCTCCTGAACGTGGCCGAGTTGAGCGGAGCGCCGTCGACCGTCTTCAGATACGCGCCCTTCAGCGGGGACTTGTAGCCCTGGAACTCCAGGCTGCCGTGGCCGGGCTGGTCGGGATGGTGGTCGGCCGACCAGCCGAGCGTGCCGCCGCCCACCGGGACCACGGTGAGGTCGTTGCCCCGGCCGGACAGATCGCGGACGGTGCCGGAGACGGCCGACTCGAAGCGCCAGTAGGCGACCGTGCCGGGGATCAGCATCGCCGACGCCGGCCGCGCCGGGCGGGCCGGCACCGGGTCGAAGCCGGCGAAGCGGTCCGCGAAGTCGATGCCGACCGAGAAGCGGTCCACGTCACCGCTCAGCTCGATCTCCTGCCGCTCCAGCTCGTTCAGGCCCTTCCTGGCCCGGCCGAGGATCCACGGGGAGACGGTTTCGACGTCGATGACGTTCCGGTCCAGGTCGAACCGGTAGAGGCGGATCATCGCCGCCCCGCCGAAGTAACGGTTCTGGTAGTTCGTGAGGTGCAGGTGCACGTCGTTGCCGGCCGCGTTCTTGCGGACCGCCCGGCCCGCCGGCCAGTAGTGGCCGTTCAGGGTCAGGAAGATCTGGTCGTGGTCCGCGATCAGCCGGTCCCACAGCTGCTGCCCGTACGTCGACAACTGGTCGTCCCCGACGACGAGTTCGTGCGTGGTGAGGATGACGGGAGTCTTCGGGTGCCGGGCGAGCACGTCCTTCGCCCACGCGTACCCCTGCGCCGACAGCCGCCAGTCCAGCGCCAGCACCAGCCACTCCCGCCCGGCGGCCCGGAACAGGTGGTAGGTGTTGTAGCCGTCCGAAGAGGCGCCCCCGAACGTGGACTTGCCTCGAAGGCGCTGCGGACCGAACGTGTCCAGGTACGGCGTCGGGCCGCGCTGGTCGTCCGTCGAGGACCGCACGTCGTGGTTGCCGGCCAGCACGCTGTAGCCGACGCCCTTGCGGTCGAGGATCCCGAACGCCGTGCCGATCGCGGCGAACTCCTCCTTGGCGCCGTTCTGGGTGAGGTCGCCGAGGTGGGACAGGAAGACGATGTTCTCGTCCTTGCCGTGCTCCAGCAGATAGCGCAGCGACGCCTCGACGGGCGCCGGGTCGATGCTCGGCCCGTCGAACAGGTACTGGGTGTCGGGCATCACCGCGAGGGTGAAGCGACGGCTGTCCGGATCGGGCCGCCAACCGCCCTTCTCCGCCGCCTCGGCGACGGCCGGCAGCGCGACCGAGGCCGTGGCGGCGGCGCCCAGCAGTGCGGTGGCCCTGAGGAAGCTGCGTCGTCCGGCACCGGCCTGCGCGGCCTCGCCCTGGGGGTGGTCATGCGAAGTACACACGTGTGCTCCGTGAGAGGTGAAGGGGAGAGGAGGCGTGGGGGGAGTCAGAGAACGCGCAGGGTCCAGCTCCAGCGGTGGACGCCCGGTGCGATGCGGTAGGCGGGTGAGGTGTCGGGGCCGCACGAGGCCGTGCCCAGCCCCCGGTGCGCCGCGTCGAGGTGCACCACGCACCCCGGGCGCGGCACCAGCTCGTCGTGGTGCGGGGCGGCGGTCAGGTCCTCGGCGCGGTAGCGGGTGACGGAGACCTGGCGCGGCTCGTCCAACTCGACCGCGAGGCCGGTGGCGTCCGGCGCGGACAGGGTGAAGCGGCGGACACCGTGCCGGCCGCCGCTCTCCTGGGGACGCAGATACGGGGTGAACAACGCGTCGACGGGGACGCGGTGGTGACCCACGGGCGCGCCCGCGCTCCGGTCGGGGTACGACTCCCAGGGCCCCTGCCCGAACCACTCCATCAGGTCCAGGCCCGGCACCGTCTCGAACACCGTGCCGACCCGGGCCACGTCGTCGAACTCGTCCGGCAGTACGGCCTCTTCGTCGACGCGGATGCCGCCCTCGACGGGCGTCAGCACCTGGCGGTGCCGCACGACGCCGGCCGTCCCGGCGTACTCGGCGTGCACGGTCACGCCTGCGCCGTCCCGCCGTACGGACACGGCCTTGCGGACCAGGGAGTCGAGCCCCCACGTCCGCCAGCGCAGGGCGATCCCGCCCAGCTCGTCGTTGTCGGTGGGGGCCCGCCACAGGGAGAGGGTGGGGGCGGACGTGAGGAGGGGGTGGACCAGCAGGCCTTCGCCGTCGACGCTGACGAAACGATCCGTCGCAGGGGCCTCCGCCCTCGCGGAAGCCGCCCGCAGCCGCACCCGCGGCGCGCACACCTCGGTGCCCGGCGGCGCCCACGGCAGCTCCTGGGCCGTCGTCACCCGCAGCGTCAGCCAGGCCTCGCCCCCGTCGCGCGGCAGCTCGAACGGCAGCGGTACGGCCGCCGTCTCACCCGGCCGCAGATCCGGCAGCTCGGCGGGCGCGGTCAGGGTCCGGCCGTCGGCGAGGGACAGCTCCCACACGCCGGACAGCCAGCCCAGGCCCCGGAAGTGCTGGTGGTTGCCGAGGACGATGCCCTCGTGCCTGAAGCACGCGATGCGCACCGGCGCCGCGATCTCCCGGTGCTCGTAGAGGGCCGGCTTGGGCGTGCGGTCGGGGAAGACGACCCCGTCGGCGATGAACGCGCCGTCGTGGACGGTCTCGCCGAAGTCACCGCCGTACGCCCAGCGATGGCCGGGTGCGGCGACACCGTTGTCATACAGTCCGGCGCCCGCGCGCCCGGCGGGTCTTGCGTCACTCACGCGTTGCAGAATTCCGTGGTCCCAGAACTCCCAGATGAACCCGCCCTGAAGACCCGGCGTTGACTCGATGGCCGCCCAATGGTCGGCGAGCGTGCCGTTGCTGTTGCCCATGGCGTGCGAGTACTCGCACTGGATGAGCGGCCTGGTCTGCCGGCCGGACAGCGCGTGCGCGACGCAGTCCTCGATCGGCGCGTACATGGGGCAGGCGATGTCGGAGGCGTCGTCGGTCGCCGCCCAGTCGAGCTTGGCGGCACCCTCGTACTGGATCGGCCGCGTCGGATCGTGCCGTCGCGCCCAGCCCGCGGCGGCGTCGTGGTTCGCGCCGTAGTCGGACTCGTTGCCCAGCGACCAGATGATGACCGACGGGTGGTTCTTGTCGCGCAGCACCATCCGCGAGACCCGGTCCACGAAGGCGTTCAGACAGCGCGGATCGTCGGCGATCTCGTGGGCGTGGTCGTGGGCCTCGATGTCCGCCTCGTCCACGACGTAGAAGCCGAGCTCGTCGGCGAGGTCGTACAGCGCTGGGTCGTTGGGATAGTGCGCGGTGCGGATCGCGTTGAAGCCGAAACGCTTCAGCAGGACGAGGTCCGCGCGCATGTCGTCGTACGACACCGTCCGCCCCGTCAGCGGATGGAAGTCGTGCCGGTTCACGCCCCGGATGAACACCCGCTCGCCGTTGATCAGCAGGTCCCGGCCGACGATCTCGACGTCACGGAAACCGATGCGGTGCTGCGAGGTGTCGGCAACCGTCCCGTCGGGGCGGTGCAGGCGGACGGTGAGGCCGTACAGCTCGGGCGTCTCGGCGTTCCAGGTGCGCACCTCGGGGACGGTGGCGCGGATCCGGGCCTCGCCGAGGAAGTCGGAGACGCGTTCGTCCTCGGCGTTGGCCCGGTCGAACTCCGTGTCCTGCTCGAGGAGTCGCCCGTCCAGTTCCCCGCTGACGTACCACCCTTCGGGCAGTGTCCCGTCCGCGTGCCGTACCCGGCAGTCGACCCGCAGCCCGCCGTCCCGCCGTGCCCGCACGGCCACGTCGGCCAGGTGCAGCGGATCGGTCGCGTACAGCAGCACCGACCGCGTGACACCGCCGTGCCACCACTGGTCCTGGTCCTCGATGTGCGAGGCGTCCGACCACTTGACGACGGTCAGCCTGACGACGGCCCGCTCCCCGGGGCGCATGATCCCCGTCAGCTCGAACTCGGCGGCCAGATGGCTGTCCTTGGAGATGCCGACGGGCCGCCCGTCCACGTGCACCAGCAGCACGCTCTCGGCGGCGCCGACCTGGAGGACGATCCGGCGGCCGGTCCAGTCGGCGGGTACGTCCACCTCGCGCTCGTACACGCCCGTCGGGTTGGCGGCGGGCGAGTCGGGCGGGAAGTCGGCGAACGGCATACGGACGTTGGTGTACTGCGGCAGGTCGTCCGTGTCCTGCAGGGTCCAGGCGCCGGGGACGTACGCGGAGGACCACGCACCGCCGACCGGCGCGTCCGGCGCGGACAGCAACTGGAAGCGCCAGTCGCCGTCCAGGGGGAGTGCGCCGGAGCGCCGGTCGACGGCGTTCATGGGGAGGCGCCCCCAGGAGGTCACCTCGGGTGCCGTCCAGGGGCGGAGGGCGATCAGGGGATCGGCGGGGAGTGCGTCGGTCATGACCATTCCGGAGTCGGTGCGGTGGGCCGGGGCAGGGGGCGGCCCCGCAGGCCCCAGACGGGGTCGACGGGGATGCCGAGACGGTCCAGGACCGTGGGGGCGATGTCGATGAGACGGGGCGTGTCGAGCCGGGTGCCGCCGGGCCCGCCGGGCTCGGCGACGATGACGAAGACCTCCCGTTCGGCACGCGTGTCGCCGCCGTGGCCGCCGGTGTCGAGGTGACCGTGGTCCGTGGTGACCAGCACGGTCCAGTGCTCGTCGGCGCGCCCGGGGTCCGAGCGCCGGGCGTCGATCGCCGACAGCAGCCGGCCGAGGTGGGTGTCCTGGGCACGGAGGGCGTGGTCGTAGGCGGGAGAGAGGGGGCCCGCGGCGTGGCCGGCCTCGTCGGTGGCACCGAAGTGCACGAACACGGCGTCGGGGTCGTCCTCGGTGAGCCAGTGTGCGGCGGTGCGGGCGACCAGGCGGTCCGCGGTGTCGTAGCCGTCCGATTCGCCGTCGTAGTGCACTCGTCGGCCGATGGCGGCGCCGAGGACGCCGCGGCGGACCAGTTCCGGCCAGGACACCGCGGCCGCGGTGCGCAGACCGGGCCGGGTGGTGACGGCGCGGCTGAGGAAGTCGGGGTAGCGGGCGTAGTCGGCGCCGGCGAAGTCGTTGCCGGTCACCCCGTGACGGTCGGGCCATACCCCGGTGAGCACGCTCGACCAGCCTGGTCCGGAGTCGGTGTAGGCCATGCTGGTCGACGGCCCGTTCTCGGCCTGGCCGTCCGCCTCGCCGTAGGGCAGCAGGCTGGTGCCGTGGGCGCCGGTGGCCATCAGAGCGTGCAGCACGGGGGCGTGGGACGGCGACCGGGCCAGCCGGTCGTGGCGCAGCCCGTCCATGCCCACCACGAGCACCCTGCTGTGCGCGGTGCCGACGTCCGTCACGGCCCATCCCTCCCGTCTCTCGTGTCCCCAGCACGGGGTCAGCTCCCCTGGACCGCTCCCTCGGTGGCGCCCGCGATGAAACCGCGGGCGAAGATGCTGAACACCACGACCAGGGGGAGGGACGCCATCAGCACGCCGGCCATGACCATGCTGTAGTCGGTGGTGTGGCCGACATGGAGCTGGGCGAGCGCCACCTGGAGGGTGAGGTGGCCCGGGTCGGTGAGTACGACGAGCGGCCAGATGTAGTCGTTCCAGGCGCCGACGAAGGCGTAGATGGCGAGGAAGGACAGCGCGGGCCTGATCATCGGCAGCACGATGTTCCAGTACTGGCGGAAGAACCCGGCGCCGTCGATGCGCGCGGCGTCGAGGAGTTCGTCCGGCACACCGCCCTCGATGTACTGGCGCAGCCAGAAGATGCCGAAGGCGTTGGCGAGGGCGGGCGGGATCAGTGCCTGGAGCGTGCCGACCCAGCCGAGGTGGGACATCAGGATGAACTGCGGCAGGACGGCCAGCTGGAGCGGCAGCATCATGAACCCCAGCAGCGCGGCGAACAGCACCCGGCGTCCGGGAAAGTCGAACTTGGCGAAGGTGAAGGCCGCCAGGGAGTCGACGAACAGGACCAGGACGGTGGTGACGCACGCGACGACGACCGTGTTGAGCATCGATCCGAAGAAGTCGATGGTGTCGAGCACGTGCCGGATGTTCTCCAGCAGGTGCGAACCGGGGGTCATCTTCGGCGGGCTCTTGTAGATGTCCTGCGTGGTGTTGGTCGCCATGACGATCGTCCACACGAACGGGAAAACCGAGATCAGGACGGCCAGGATCAGGACGATGTGCGCGGTCAGGCCCCTGGGGCGCCTGGACCGTCCGGTGTTCGTCGCGGTCATGACTTCCTCCCGCGCTGCACGATGCGCCAGTTGACGACGACCAGGATCATGATCAGTACGAAGAAGGCCCACACGATGGCCGCGCCGTAGCCGTAGTCGTTGTTGAGGAAGGCCGACTGGTAGAAGTACAGCAGTGTGGTCAGGCCGGCCTGGCCGGGCCCGCCGAGGTTGGCGTTGGCGGCGTTGCTGGCGAACAGGATCTGGGGTTCGCTGAAGCTCTGCAGACCGTTGATGGTCGAGATGACGACGGTGAACAGGATGATGGGCCGCATGACCGGCAGGGTGATCTGGAAGAAGGTACGGACGGGCCCGGCGCCGTCCAGCTTGGCCGCCTCGTAGATCTGCGTGGGGATGGCCTGGAGGCCGGCCAGATAGATGATCATGTTGTAGCCGGTCCACATCCAGGTCATCAGCAGCGCGATGACCAGCTTGATCAGCCATGGATTGCTCAGCCACGGGACGGGAGAGATGCCGACCATGCCGAGGATCGCGTTGACCAGGCCGAAGTTGTCGCTGAACACCGCGCCGAAGAAGATCGACACGGCGACGATCGAGGTCACGTTCGGCACGTAGAGGGCGATGCGGTAGAAGCCCTTGAAGCGGCGCACCGAGTGCAGCAGCGTCGCCAGCACCAGTGCGCCGAACAGGGTGGGAACGGTGGACAGCACCCAGATCACCAGGGTGTTGCGGACCGACAGCCAGAAGACCGGGTCCTTCCACAGGAACCGGAACTGCTGCAGGCCCACGAACCGCATGGTGCCCAGGCCGTCCCAGTGCTGGAAGGCCAGATACAGCGAATAGAAGACAGGGAAGAACGAGAAGGCGAGGAAGACCAGATAGAAGGGCGAGATCGCCAGGTACTGCCGCCAGTACGACAGCAGCCCGCGACGCCTGGGCCGCACGCTGCCCGCCGGCGGCGTGCGCCGCGGGCGGAAGCGGGCCGGGCCCGGCTCGCCGAGACGCCCGGGTGCCTCGGCGGAACCGGTGACCGGAGGTGACGACACCTCAGCTCACCCCCTGGCGCTGGGCGATCTGCCTGGCCTGGCTGACGGCGTCCTTCCAGGCGTCGTCGGGCTTCTTGCCCTTGGCCTCGACGTTGGTCAGCTCCGTCATGTAGGGGGCCATGACGGCGGCGTCGGCGGGCGCCTCGTAGCTGTCCGGAATGGCCTGGGCGGCCGGCCCGAACACCTCGATGATCTTCTGCCCGCCGAAGAAGGCGTCGGGGCCCGTCATCGCCGGCATGGAGTAGGCGGCCGGGGCGGCGGGGAAGATGGCGGCGTCGGTGAAGCCGCGGGCGTCGTTGGCCGGGCTGAGGATCCAGCTGATGATCTTGAAGGCCTCGTCGGGGTTGCGGCACTGCCGGGGCAGGGCCAGGTAGGAGCCGCCCTGGTTGGCAGGTCCCCCGGGCATCGCGCACACCCGCCACTTGCCCTTGGTGGCCGGGGCCGCCTGCTCGATGTCCAGCGCGTGCCAGGCCGCGCCGAGTTCGGTGGTCAGGCTCTTGCCGATGGCGGCGTTCCAGCTGTTGTCGTTGATCCTGGCGTCGAGGCCGAGCGTGTAGGGGCGTATCGCCGTGGCCCACGCGGTGCGGATGTGGTCCTGGTCGCCGATGAAGTGGTTGTCCTTGTCGATGAACCGCCTGGTGCCCTGGCCGACGGCCATGGTGAACACCGAGCCGAGGTTGTTGACCAGGTAGGTGCCGGGCACCTTCTTCTTCAGCTCGGTGCCGAGCGTGAAGTAGTCGTCCCAGGTCTTGGCCGCCGCGGCGATCTTGTCCGGGTCGGTGGGCAGCCCGGCCTTCTCGAACTGGTCCGCGCGGTAGAAGAGCGCGGTGGGGCCGATGTCGATCGGGAAACCGATCTGCTTGCCGTCGGAGGTCTGGGCGAGCTTGGTCTTCCAGCCCAGGTACTGGGACGAGATCTGCTTGAAGCCCAGGTCGTTCAGGTCGAGGAAGCGGCCGGCGTTGGGCAGGAAGGACGCCATGTCCTCGCCCTTGATCCCGGTGATGTCGGGCACGGAGCTGCCCGCCGCGAGGGTGGTGGTGAGCTTCTGCTTGAAGTCGCCGCCGATGGAGGCGGCGGTCAGCTTGACCTCGCCGGCGAAGTGCGCCCTGGCCTCCGCGACGACCTTGTCGCTGAGCGCGCCACCCCAGTACCACAGGGTGAGGTTCTTGCCGTTCCTGGTGCCGCCCGAGCCCGAGCCGCCGCCGCATGCGACGGTCAGGCCGGAGGCGGCCGCGGTGAGCGCGGCGGCCTGGAGGAAGCCTCTACGAGAAAGGTCCACGGGTCACTCCTGTTGTTCCTGTTCGACGTGCTGAGACGTGCTGAGGGGGTTCGAGGGTCAGGGCCGCCGTGCGGAGGCGCGCGGGCCGGCGGGCGTGTGACGGGCCGGCGGGGTGACGGGGGCGTGGCGCACGGGCGGGCCGACGTCGGCCGGCAGACGGTCCGCCAGGAAGCCGTACGCCTGCTTCAGCTCGGGGTCTTTCAGCGACCGCCACCAGCGGTCGACGCCGTACCAGCCGGGGGCCGCGAGCGCCCCGCCGTGGTGCCGGACGGAGAGCCCGGCCGCGAGGACCGCGAACCGCAGCCGCTCCGCCAGCGGCCAGCCGCCGAGCGAGGCCGCGACGAAGCTCGCGCCGAAGACGTCCCCGGCGCCCGTCGGGTCCAGGACGTCGACGTCGAGGGCAGGGACCTCCGCGTACTCGCCGGTCGTCTGGTCGACGGCCATCGCGCCGTCGCCGCCCCGGGTGACCACGGCCACCGGGACCAGCTCGGCGAGTGTGCCGAGGGCCGCCACCGCGCTGTCGGTGCGGGTGTAGGCCATCGCCTCGGTCTCGTTGGGGAGGAAGGCGTGGCACAGCTTCAGCTGGTCGAGGAGGTCGGTGGACCACTGCTGGGTGGGGTCCCAGCCGACGTCGGCGTAGACGTGGGTGCCGTTCGCGGCCGCCTTGGCGATCCACTCGCGGGGCTCGGCCTCGATGTGCACGAGGGCGGTGCGCGCCTCGGGCGGGTCGCCCATCAGCACGTCCTGCGAGTACGGGGGCTCCTGGCCGTGGGTGACGAGGGCCCGGTCGTGGCCGGAGGCGAGCGACACGGTCACGGGGGTGGGCCAGCCGTCCGCGGTGCGGGACAGCGAGAGGTCGATGTCCTCCTGGTCGCACAGCACGTCCCGGCAGTACTCGCCGTAGAAGTCGTCCCCGAAGACCGTGGCCAGCGACGTGCGCAGACCGAACCGGGACGCGGCCACCGCGAGGTTCGCGATGCCACCGGGGCCGCAGCCCATGCCCTGCGTCCAGATCTCCTCGCCCGGCGTCGGCGGCTTCCCGAGCCCCGTGAGGACGAGGTCGTAGAAGAGCAGCCCCGTCAGCAGCACATCGGGCCTGTCGTCGTCCACGCGCACAGCCTCTCGTCAAAACTCGTCATTTTCGATGACGGGAATCGTGCGCCGCTCCGCGAGATTGGTCAATACCCGAGCAGAAGTGAGCATGGATTTGATTGAAGATGACGAGTAGTGTTCACGGCGTGCTGGCAGAACGACGACACCAACTCATCCTGCGGGCCCTGCGCTCCGGCGGCCCCGCAGCTGTGACCGACCTCTCCGAGCGGCTGGGGGTGAGCCCCGCGACGATCAGGCGCGACCTGGTCAAACTGGAGGAGGACGGGCTGCTCACACGTGTCCATGGCGGCGCGGTCGTCGAGGAGGGCGACCAGCCCTTCGCCGAGGTCGCCGAGGTGCGCGTGGCCGAGAAGGACGCGATAGCCGCGTGCGCCGCGGCGCTCGTCGAGGACGGCCAGTCGGTGCTGCTCGACATCGGCACCACCGCCTTCCGCCTCGCCCGCCAGCTGCACGGCCGTCGCCTCACCGTCATCACCAGCAACCTGGTGGTGTACGAGGAGCTGGCCGACGACGAGGGCATCGAGCTGGTGCTGCTCGGCGGCATGGTCCGCCGCGAGTACCGCTCCCTGGTCGGCTTCCTCACCGAGGACAACCTGCGCCAGCTGCACGCCGACTGGCTCTTCCTCGGCACCAGCGGGGTCCGCCCGGGCGGACAGGTGATGGACACGACGGTCGTGGAGGTGCCCGTCAAGCGCGCCATGATCAAGGCGAGCGACAAGGCCGTGCTGCTCGCCGACTCGGCCAAGTTCCCGGGTACGGGCATGGCGAAGGTCTGCGGTCCCGAGGACCTGGACATGGTGGTGACCGACGCGCCGGTGGACCCGGCGACCCGAGCCGCCCTGGAGGAGGCCGGTGTCGAGGTGGTCCTCTCAGGAAAGGCTCAAGCGTGAAACTGACGATTCTGGGCGGCGGCGGGTTCCGCGTGCCGCTCGTGTACGGGGCACTGCTGACGGACCGCGGCGAGGGGCGGGTCACCGAGGTCGTCCTGCATGATCTCGACGACGGGCGACTGCGCGCAGTCGCCCGGGTACTGGCTGACCAGGCGTCGACCGTCGACGACGCCCCCACCGTGACCGCCACCACCGACCTCGACGAGGCCCTGCGTGGCGCCGACTTCATCTTCTCCGCGATCCGCGTCGGCGGCCTGGAGGGCCGCGCCGACGACGAGCGGGTCGCCCTGGCCCAGGGCGTCCTCGGCCAGGAAACGGTCGGAGCGGGGGGTATCGCCTACGGCCTACGGACCGTCCCCGTCGCCGTCGACATCGCCCAGCGGGTGGCCCGCCTCGCCCCCGACGCCTGGGTCATCAACTTCACCAACCCCGCCGGACTGGTCACCGAGGCCATGTCCCGCCACCTCGGCGACCGCGTCATCGGCATCTGCGACTCCCCGGTCGGCCTCGGCCGCCGTATCGCCCGCGTGCTCGGCGCGAACCCGAAGGAGGCCTGGATCGACTACGTCGGCCTCAACCACCTCGGCTGGGTGCGCGGCCTGCGCATCGCGGGCCGCGACGAACTCCCACGCCTGCTCGCCGACCCCGACCTGCTCGGCTCCTTCGAGGAGGGCAAGCTCTTCGGCGTCGACTGGCTCCAGTCCCTCGGCGCCATTCCCAACGAATACCTGCACTACTACTACTTCAACCGCGAGGCGGTCCGCGCCTACCAGCAGGCCGAGAAGACCCGCGGCGCCTTCCTGCGCGACCAGCAGGCGCACTTCTACGAGGAGGTCAGGGACCCGGCTGCGAACGCCCTGGCAGCCTGGGACCGTACCCGCGCCGAGCGCGAGGCGACCTACATGGCCGAGAACCGGGAGACGGCCGGCGCCGGCGAGCGCGACGCCGACGACCTGTCCGGTGGCTACGAGAAGGTCGCCCTGGCGCTGATGCGGGCCATCGCCCGGGACGAGCGGACCACCCTGATCCTCAACGTCCGCAACCGCGGCACCCTCTCGGTGCTCGACGGGGAGGCCGTCATCGAGGTGCCCTGCCTGGTCGACGCCAACGGCGCCCACCCGGTCGCCGTCGACCCGCTGCCCGACCACGCCACCGGCCTCGTCTGCTCGGTCAAGGCCGTCGAGCGCGAGGTGCTCGCCGCCGCCGAGTCCGGTTCTCGTACGACGGCCGTCAAGGCGTTCGCGCTGCATCCGCTGGTCGACTCGGTGAACGTGGCCCGTCGGCTGGTCGACGGGTACACCGAGGTCCACCCCGGGCTGGGTTATCTAAAGTAGTCAGCGGACGGGAAAGCGCTTTCCAAACCTCTTCTGGAGACTTCCATGCACGACGAACGCCGCCGGATCGAGGAGCGCGTAGAGCGCCTCCACAACCAGCGCATCAAGCCCGCCGTCTACGCGGCCACCGTCCCCTTCGAGGTGGCGGCCTGGCAGGCACCGGGCGAGCCGGTGCCCTTCGCGGAGGCCGCGGCCGCCCCGTACGAGCCGTTTGCCATGGACACCCCGTGGGGACCGCCCTGGGGCACCACCTGGTTCCGGATGCACGGCCAGGTGCCCGCCGAGTTCGCGGGCCGGCGCGTCGAGGCCGTCATCGACCTCGGCTTCACCGGCGACTGGCCGGGCAACCAGGCCGAGGCGCTGGTCCACCTGACCGACGGGACACCACTGAAGGCGGTCAACCCGCTCAACCAGTACGTGCCGATCGCCAACCCGGCGACCGGCGGCGAGGTCATCGACTACCTGGTCGAGGCCGCCTCCAACCCGGACATCCTCGCGAACGAATTCACCGCACCGACCCCGCTCGGCGATGTACGGACGGCAGGCGACCGTCCGCTGTACACATTCCGCCGCGCCGACCTCGCCGTCCTCGACGAGGAGGTCTGGCATCTCGACCTCGACCTCCAGGTGCTGCGCGAACTGATGCGGGAACTCGGCGAGCACGACCCGCGCCGGCACGAGATCACCCACGCCCTCGACCGGGCCATGGACCTGCTCGACCTGGACGACATCGCCGGCTCGGCGAGTGCCGTGCGCGAGTCCCTGCGCCCGGTGCTGGCCAAGCCCGCCCACGCCAGCGCGCACATCCTCTCCGGCGTCGGCCACGCCCACATCGACTCCGCCTGGCTCTGGCCCATCCGCGAGACCAAGCGCAAGACATCGCGAACGTTCTCCAACGTCACGGCGCTCGCCGACGAGTACGAGGAGTTCGTCTTCGCCTGCTCCCAGGCCCAGCAGTACGAGTGGGTCCGCGACAACTACCCGCACGTGTGGGAGCGGATCAAGAAGTCCGTGGTGAAGGGCCAGTGGGCGCCGGTCGGCGGCATGTGGGTGGAGGCCGACGGCAATCTGCCCGGCGGCGAGGCCCTCGCCCGCCAACTGGTGCACGGCAAGCGGTTCTTCATGGACCACTTCGGCATCGAGACCAAGGGCGTCTGGCTGCCCGACTCCTTCGGCTATACCGCGGCCTACCCGCAGCTGGCCAAGCTCGCCGGCAACGACTGGTTCCTCACCCAGAAGATCTCCTGGAACCAGACCAACACCTTCCCCCACCACACCTTCTGGTGGGAGGGCATCGACGGCACCCGGATCTTCACCCACTTCCCGCCCATCGACACCTACAACGCCCGTTTCAGCGGCGAGGAGATGTCCCGGGCCGTGCGCAACTACGCCGAGAAGGGCGGCGCCACCCGCTCCCTCGCCCCCTTCGGCTGGGGCGACGGCGGCGGCGGCCCCACCCGCGAGATCATGGAACGCGCCCGCCGCCTCAAGGACCTGGAGGGCTCGGCGAAGGTCGAGATCGAGCACCCGGACGCCTTCTTCGCCAAGGCCCGCGCCGAGTACCCCAACGCCCCGGTGTGGGTGGGCGAGCTGTACCTGGAGCTGCACCGCGCCACCTACACCACCCAGGCCCGCACCAAGCAGGGCAACCGCCGCAGCGAGCACCTGCTGCGCGAGGCCGAGCTGTGGGCCACCACGGCCGCCTTGCACGCGCCGGGCTACACCTACCCGTACGAGAAGCTGGACCGGCTGTGGAAGACGGTCCTGCTGCACCAGTTCCACGACATCCTGCCCGGCTCCTCCATCGCCTGGGTGCACCGCGAGGCCGAGGCCGAGTACGCCCGCGTGGCGGAGGAGCTGACGGCGCTCACCGGCGAGGCGATCGCCGCTCTGGGCGCCGGTGCGCCCCGCGTGTTCAACACGAGCCCCCGCGACCGCGCCGAGGTGGTCCGCACCTCCGAGGGCGCACCGGTGTACGTCCGGGTGCCCGCGAACGGCTCCGCGCCCCTCACCCCGGCCGAGCCCCCGCACCCGGTGACGGTGAGCGGGCGGTGCATGGAGAACGGGATCGTCCGTGTACAGCTGGCCGAAGACGGAACACTGTCGTCCGTATTCGATCTACGGGCGAACCGCGAAGTCCTCGCCGGTCAGGGCAACCTCCTGCGCCTCCACACCGACCTGCCCAACTACTGGGACGCCTGGGACATCGACAAGCACTACCGCAACCGCTACACCGACCTGCTGGAGGCCGACTCGGTCACCGTCGTCGAGGACACCCCGCTCGTCGGTGCGATCCGCGTGGTCCGCTCCTTCGGCAAGGGCTCCCGGATCACCCAGACGATCACTGTGCGCGCCGGCAGTGCCCGCGTCGACGTCGAGACGGACATCGACTGGCACGAGACGGAGAAGATCCTCAAGGCGGGCTTCCCCGTCGACGTGCGCGCCGCGCACTCCTCCGCCGAGATCCAGTTCGGCCATGTCCAGCGGCCCACCCACACCAACACCACCTGGGAGTCGGCCCGCTTCGAGGTCTCCGGCCACCGCTGGGTGCACATCGCCGAGCCCGGTTACGGCGTCGCCGTCATCAACGACTCCACCTACGGCCACGACGTCACCCGCACGGTCCGCGAGGACGGGGGTACGACCACCACGGTCGGCCTCAGCCTGGTCCGCGCCCCGCGCATCCCCGACCCCGAGGCCGACCAGGGCCGCCACCGCTTCACCTACGCCCTGCTGCCCGGCGCGAGCATCGAGGACGCGGTCGCCGAGGGCTACGCCCTCAACCTCCCGCTGCGGGTGGCCGATTCGGCGGGCGGGCCCGAGCCCGTCGTCTCCGCCGAGGGCGAGGGCGTGACCGTGGAGGCGGTCAAGCTCGCCGACGACGGCTCCGGGGACGTGGTGGTGCGACTGTACGAGTCCCGGGGTGGCCGCGCCGACGGGCTGCTGCGCACCGGGTTCCCGCTGGCCGGGGCCGAGGTCACCGATCTGCTGGAACGCCCGCTCGAACAGGCCGAGACCGACGGGAACGCGGTACCGGTGACGCTGCGGCCGTTCGAGGTACGGACACTGCGGTTGGCAGTGGCGCGCTGAAACACCGGTTCCCCGCGCCCCAAAGGGGCGCGGGGAACGGCGCGAGCAACCACGAGCGACCCGCAGTCGGCGTACGTCCTAAAGCGGCAGCACCTCCGCCGCCGAAGCCGCCTGCACAGGTACCGCTGCCACCGGCAACGAAACCTCGGCCTCCTCCGACCTCTGCCGCGGAAACGCCGTGGGCAACAGCGGACGAGGCCCCGCCACCACCGTGTACTCCTGCCCCAGGAACGGCGGCTCGACCACTCCGGGGTCCTCGCCGAGCGCCAACTGCACTGCGGCCCAGGGGGCGTTGACACCGCACAGCGACAGCTGGTGCAGGCCACCGGCGGGCCGCGTGTTGACGTCCAGCAGCACGGGCTCGTCGCCGTACATGCGGAACTGGATGTTGGACAGGTAGTGCAGCCCGAAGCCCTCCGCGATCAGCCGGGCCGGGGCCAGCCAGCGCTCGTCCAGGGTGAAGCCCCGCCGGCGGCCGTTCTTCGTGCGGCCCACCGCGAGCCGTACCCGGTTGTCCGGTCCGGCCAGGACGTCGACGGACACCTCGGGCTGCTCCAGGCGCGGCATCACCAGCCAGTCCACCGGCTCCTCCGCCCGCCGCAGCGCCTGCAGGACCAGGTCGAGCTGCACGTACGGTCCCGGGAAGCCCTCGAGATGGGCGAGCGAGAACGGGGCGCGGGTGATCACCCGGAAGCCGACCCCGCCCGCACCGGCGGCCGGCTTGAAGCACGCCTTGTGCCCGGCCGCCTCCAACTCCTCGACGGCAGCGAGGAGTTCGTCCGCCGTACGGACTCGCCACCACGGCGGCACCGGGACGCCCACCGAGCGGACGGCCTCGTACGCGGTCGCCTTGTCCTCGAAGACGGCCACCGCCTCGGGCGTCGGCGCCAGCAGCGCCGTACCGGCCGCCGCGAAGTCGGCTCGGTGCGCGACGATCGCCGCCTGGTGCAGCCGTGGCACGAAGACGTCGATGCCGCGCCGGGCGCACTGGTCGAGGGCGTACTCGACGTAGGCGGCCGGGGACAGGCCCTCCGGCTCCAGGTCGGCGGTGTCGGCGGCGGCCAGCACGGGGGAGTCGGGGTCCGCGTGCGTCGCATGGATCTCCACGGCGCGGTCGCTGGGATTTCTCCGCAGCTGTTCCATGAAGAAGACGTTCTCCGCGTACGTGCGGTTGAGCCAGACGCGTACGCGAGAGAGCATGCAGGCCGCCTTTCGGGGTTTTCGGGCAGGGGGCAGCGGCCCGTGCCCGGGCAGGAGGAAGGAAGGGACACCGAATCGCCCCTGGGAAAAGGGAGATTGGGGCATCGGTGTTGGGGCGATCATACGGCTTTCAAGGGCCCGCGCGTGCAACGCGGGTGTTACGGATTCCGGGACCCCTGGCGGACCCCTGCCCGGCCGGGGATCCCCCCTGTCCGGCCGGGGATCCCCCTTGTCCCGCCCCCGGGAATATGCTCTTGTGGTTCACGGACGATGATCGGAAAGGGGTACGAGGTGGAGTCGACGGCCGGGGCCGGACAGCTGCTGGCCATCAGCGACCTGCACGTCACCTATCCGGACAACCGCGCCCTGGTCGAGGACATGCGTCCGACGAGCGACGACGACTGGCTGATCGTGGCTGGTGACATCGCCGAGACCGTCGCCGACATCCGCTGGACCCTCGCCACGCTCGCGGCCCGCTTCCGCAAGGTGCTGTGGGCACCGGGCAACCACGATCTGTGGACCCACCCGAAGGACACCGTCACCCTGCGGGGCGTCGCCCGTTACGATCACCTGGTCGAGGTATGCCGGGAGCTCGGTGTCATCACCCCCGAGGACCCCTACCCGGTGTGGGAGGGCCCGGGCGGCCCGGTCGCCGTCGCCCCGCTGTTCCTCGGCTACGACTACTCGTTCCTGCCGGCCGGCTGCGCCACCAAGACCGAGGGCCTGGCCTACGCGGAGAGCACGGGCATCGTCTGCAGCGACGAGTACCTGCTGCATCCCGACCCCTATCCGACCCGGGACGCCTGGTGCCGGGCCCGGGTCGCCGAGACCGAGCGCAGGCTCGCCGCGCTCCCCGCCGGCCTGCCCGTCGTACCGGCCAACCACTACCCGCTGCACCGGCACCCCACCGACGTGCTGTGGCACCCCGAGTTCGCCATGTGGTGCGGGACCACGCTGACCGCCGACTGGCACCGCCGGTTCCCGATCGCGACCATGGTCTACGGCCATCTGCACATCCCCCGCACCACCTGGCACGACGGAGTCCGCTTCATGGAGGTCTCCGTGGGTTATCCCCGAGAGTGGCGCAAGCGCCCGGAGCCGCCGGGCCGGCTGCGCCGTATCCTGCCGATGGAGGTCGAAACCGGTGATCGAGGAGCTGCTCCCGGAGTCGGTCGTGGCCGTGGAGGCACACCGTGACGATCCGCTGTGGGATGCCCCCCTCCTTCCCGAGGAGGAGCCGCTCGTCGCGCTCGCGGTGACCAAGCGCCGCCGTGAGTTCGCCGCCGTCCGCGGCTGCGCCCGGCGCGCCATGGAGAAGCTCGGCGTGCCCGCGCAGCCCGTCGTCAGCGGCGAGCGGGGCGCCCCGATCTGGCCGGCCGGCCTGATCGGCAGCATGACCCACTGCGACGGCTACTGCGCCGCCGTACTCACCCGCGAGAGCGACCTGCTCTCCCTCGGGATCGACGCCGAGCCGCACGGGCCGCTGCCGGAGGGCGTCGGCAGGACGGTCTTCCTGCCGGCCGAGGCCATCCGGCTCGCCCGGCTCACCGCGCGGTGGCCCGGTGTGCACTGGGACCGGATCCTGTTCAGCGCCAAGGAGTCCGTCTACAAGGCGTGGTTCCCGCTCACCCGCGCCTGGCTGGACTTCTCCGAGGCCGACATCACCCTGCACCCGGACCCGGACGGCGAGCCGCACGGCACCCTGCGTGCCGAACTCCTCGTCCCCGGCCCCCTGGTCGCGGGCCGCAGGCTCCAGGTCTTCGACGGGCGGTGGGCCGTACGGGACGGGCTGGTGGCCACCTCCGTGGTCGTACCGCACGCGTGACACCCCCGCCGTGGCGGCCCTGAGCGTCTGTCAGGCGCGCGGGCACCACTCGCGCAGCAGGCGGAAGAACTCCTCCTCGTTGCCCGCGAGCCCCGCCCGCGCCAGGGCCTGATCCGCCTCGGCCAGCACGGCGGGCGGCACCACGGCGGGCCGGCCGTCGTCCGGCGGCCCGTCGAAGGCGGCGCGCACGGTGTGCAGCAGCCGCAGGTAGGCCTGTACGGCGGTGCGCTCACGGTCGGTCAGTACGGCGGTGGGCATCGGTCGGCTCTCCCCGAGTAGGCGTCACGGTCGCGCGCCCTGCGGTGGGCGGCAACCTCCAGCTTGCCGCCCACCACTGACAACGCCGTCCGGCTCCGCCTCGGCCTCGCCCGCTCAGCGCAGGCCGGACCCCGGAAATCCCCTGGACGCAGCACCGCGCGCGCGGCAGGGTCAGCTCGGTGGCCCCGGATAGCCCAGGGACGTCTCGATGCGGCCGGCCACGTCGTCGCGCCGGCCCTGGCCGCGCAGGGCCGAACCGGCCAGCCACGTACGGCACTTGCTGGCCAGCAGCAGCCCGAAGGTCTCGGCCTGACGCTCCTCGGCGAGGTCGAAGCGGGTCCGGGCCGCGACCCGCCGCACCACGGCCTCGAGCGCCGCCTGGTCGGTGTCGTCGGCCGGCCGCCGTGTGGCGACCGGGGTCCCGTCGATCCGGTGCCCGTGGTGGTCGGCCTGCATGTGCCACAGCTCGTGGCCGAGGATCACCAACTGGTGGCCGGGGGCGGTCCGTTCCTCCACGACGACGATGTCCCGGTCGGTCAGATCCAGCCACAGCCCGCTCGCGGTGCCGGACGGGAAGACGGCCGTACGGAAGTGCACCGGGCGGCCCCGGCGGCGGCTCATCGCCTCGCACAGCGCGCGGTACAGCTCCTCGGGCGGGGCCGGCACGGGCAGGGTCAGCCCGCCCACCAGCTCGCCGCACAGCCGGCGCATGTCCCTGCCGATGCCCACGGTTCTCCCCCGGTTCACGACTCGGGCCGCTTGACGCTCTCCAAGAGCATGTCCAGCCACTCCGCGACCTTGTCCCGGTGCTGGTCGGTCGGCAGCTGCGCCGCCCGCCAGGCGATCCCGCGCACCCCGTGGTCCTGCAGCAGCTTCTCCAGCGGATCCTCGGCGGCGCCGGCCGCGGCCCGCTCCCGGTCGGCGAGCTTCTGCAGCAGCTCCTGCTCGGTGCGCTGCAGCGCGCCGGCCAGCGCCTCGGGGTCCTCAGCGGTCAGGAAACCGGCGTGCACCCGGAAGAAACGCTGCAGTGCGTCGCAGTGCTCCATGGTGGGCCGCCGGTCGCCGTTGATCAGGGCGCCGGCCTGCTGGCGGGACATGCCCGCGCCGTCGGCGATCTCCTGCTGGGTGTACTTGCGGCCGCCCGGCTTCAGCCGGGTGCGGCGCAACAGGCCCAGGCGCTGCAGGAAGCGCGCCTGGACGTCCGGCTCGCCCGCCGGCCGGCCGCTGAGCAGGGCTCTGACCACCGGCTCCGGCACGCCGCAGGCCACCGAGAGCCGTCCGACGTCGAAGACCTCGGCGTGCGGCACACCGAGCCGGTCGGCGAGCGCTGTGACGCGGGCGACGACGGCCGGCAGGTGGGCGGTCGCCGTGGCGCCCGGATCCTCGTAGCCATCCGTCACCGACAGAACTCCTACGTCTCTTGGAGGCTTCATCTCTTCGAGGGCTTCCGTCACGTCCTGTGCGTGTGGTGCGTACGTGCGTCTCGCGAGCGGTCGCCGTGAACTTCCCGGAGATTAGCCGGTGCCTCGAACCCACATCCAGGTGTCGCCACAACTGTGGCGAATTTCAGCCGTCAACGGGCAGGAAATGCCACGATAGTTGACATCCCGCTGGGTGGAGCCGCAGGATCGCATGGGCCGCGTCAAGGCCGCAGAAGGCAAGAGGGGTGACCGCCCGATGGCACATCAGGCAGGAGGGCAGCGGCCGGTACCGCGGCCCGTCCCCGAGACGTGCGACACCCAGGCGTACCTCCAGGACTACGCCGCACTGCTGGAGTCCCTCGCCCTGCCCTCCCTGGTCGTGGACCACCGCTGGGACGTGGTCATGGCCAACGGCGCCTACACGACGCTCTTCCGCGGTGTGCGCCCGCATCCGACGGCCATGCCCGGGGACAACTTCCTGCGGTTCGTGCTCTTCCACCCCGACGCGGCCGAGGTCCTCGGCGAGCACGAGCCGGGCTGGTGCCTGCCGATGCTGGCCCACCTCAGGGCCGCGCTGGAGACGTACGGCCACGACCACGAACTCCAGGCGGTCCGCCGGGACATCGCCCAGGACCCGATCATGGAGGCCGCCTACCGGCAGGGCCTGCCGCACTGGATGCGGGCCGTCGGCGAGTCCGCGACCCGGCTCGACGGCGCCGTCCGGCTGCTGCTCCACCCCGACCCGCGCCGGGGCCCCACCGAGTGCCGGGTCGTCGACGAGACACCGCAGACCCTGCGGGACATCGGGTACCGGCGCCTGACGATGGTCCTGCGCGACGCCCGCCGCCCCGCCGCACCCGCACGCCGCCCCCGCCGGGCACGGGGTACGGCGCCCCACCTCACCGTCGTCCCGGCCGCCCAGGACTGACCCGGCACCGCCGGCGTTCAGGTCACCGGCGGCGCCGGGCCGGTCACGCCCCGACGGCCCTTTACGCAAACCACTTGCATAACTTGCGCTAGGCTTGCGCTCATGACGCGACGACTTGCGGAAGTGGCGAAGAAGGTCGGGGTCAGCGAGGCCACGGTCAGCCGGGTGCTCAACGGCAAGCCCGGGGTCTCCGAAGCCACCCGCCAGGCGGTCCTGACGGCACTCGACGTCCTCGGCTACGAGCGCCCCACCCAGCTGCGCGGCGAACGCGCCCGGCTCGTCGGCCTGGTCCTGCCGGAGCTGCAGAACCCCATCTTCCCGGCGTTCGCCGAGGTCATCGGCGGCGCGCTCGCCCAGCTCGGGCTCACTCCGGTGCTGTGCACGCAGACCAAGGGCGGCGTGTCGGAGGCGGACTACGTCGAACTGCTGCTGCAGCAGCAGGTCTCCGGTGTCGTCTTCGCCGGCGGCCTGTACGCGCAGGCCGACGCCCCGCACGACCACTACCGCCTGCTCGCCGAGCGCAACATCCCCGTCGTGCTGGTCAACGCGGCCATCGAACACCTCGGCTTCCCTGGCGTGTCCTGCGACGACGCCGTCGCCGTCGAGCAGGCGTGGCGGCATCTCGCCTCCCTCGGCCACGAACGCATCGGCCTGGTCCTCGGCCCCGGCGACCACGTGCCCTCGGCGCGCAAGCTGGCCGCCGCGCGGGGGATCTCCGGTGATCTGCCGGAGGAGTTCGTCGCGCGGGCCATGTTCTCCCTCGAGGGCGGCCACGCGGCCGCGTCCCGGCTGATCGACCGCGGGGTCACCGGCATCATCTGCGCCAGCGACCCCCTCGCGCTCGGCGCGATCAGGGCCGCGCGGCGCAAGGGGTACGACGTCCCGGGGCGGATCTCGGTCGTGGGCTACGACGACTCGGCCTTCATGAACTGCACCGAACCCCCGCTGACCACCGTCCGCCAGCCCATCGAGGCCATGGGCCGCGCGGCCGTCGAGCTGCTGAACGCGCGGATCGGCGGCACCGCCGTACCCGCCGAGGAGCTGCTGTTCGAGCCCGAGCTGGTGGTCCGCGGCTCCACCGCGCAAGCCCCGCGCGACTGAGATCGTGGCGGTGCTCCGAAAGATCCGGGTGGCTGTCAAATAATTACAGATTTCGCGCGACATCTTGCGGACCCGTGGTGGCGGTGCTTGAGTGTGCGGCGCCCACCGCTCCTGCCATGAGTGCCACGAGGGGTCCACCGATGAGATACACCGGGTTCCGCCGTACCGTCGTCGCGATCGGCGTCTGTTCCTCCCTCGCCCTCGCCGCCACCGCCTGCGGGTCCGGTGGCGACGGGTCGGCGAGCGGCAGGACACGCATCACCGTCAACTGCGAGCCGCCGAAGAGCGCCAAGGCCGACCGGGAGTTCTTCGAGGAGGACCTCGCCTCCTTCGGGAAGCAGAACCCGGACATCGACGTCGTCGCGCACGACGCCTTCCCCTGCCAGGACCCGAAGACCTTCGACGCCAAGCTCGCCGGCGGTCAGATGGAGGACGTCTTCTACACCTACTTCACCGACGCCCGGCACGTCGTGGACATCAACCAGGCGGCCGATCTCACGCCGTACCTCAAGGAGTTGAAGTCCTACGACACGCTGCAGAAGCAGCTGCGGGACATCTACACCGTCGACGGGAAGGTCTACGGCATACCGCGTACCGGATACAGCATGGGGTTGATCTACAACCGCAAGCTCTTCCAGAGGGCCGGCCTCGACCCCGACAAGCCGCCCACCACCTGGGACGAGGTCCGCGCCGACGCCAGGAAGATCGCCGCACTCGGCGACGGTACCGTCGGATACGCCGACTACAGCGCACAGAACCAGGGCGGCTGGCACTTCACCGCCGAGCTGTACGCGCAGGGCGGCGACGTCGTCGGCGCCGACGGCAGGAAGGCCACCGTCGACACCCCCGAGGGTCACGCCGTCCTGCGGAACCTGCACGACATGCGGTGGACCGACGACTCCATGGGCAGCAAGCAGCTCCTCGTCATCAATGACGTGCAGCAGATGATGGGTTCGGGCAGGCTCGGCATGTATCTCGCCGCCCCCGACAACATCCCGATCCTGGTCAAGGAGAAGGGCGCGAACTACGACGACATCGCCATCGGCCCCATGCCCGGCGGCCGGGGCACGCTCATCGGCGGCGACGGCTACATGTTCAGCAAGCGCGACACGCCCGCCCAGATCCGCGCCGGCCTGAAGTGGCTGGACCACATGTTCCTCACCCCGGGCAGCGGCTTCCTCGGCGACTACGCCCGCGCCAAGAAGAACAACGCTCCCGTCGGCCTGCCCGAGCCGCGCCTGTTCACCGGCGCGGCCGACGCCAGGGACCAGCAGGCCAAGAAGGCCAACGCCAATGTCCCGGTGCGGAACTACCAGGCCTTCCTCGACGGCAACCAGCACCTGCGGATGAAGATCGAGCCGCCGGACGCCCAGCAGATCTACTCCGTCCTCGACGCCACCGTCTCCGCCGTCCTCACCAAGAAGGACGCCGACATCGACCAGCTCCTCAAGGACGCGTCCGGCAAGATCGACAGCATCCTGGCCCGGGGCTGACCGCCATGACGAAGACGGCCGAACGGCGGCCCGTGACGAAGGCCGCCGTCCCCCCGCTCCCGGCGCCGCCCCTGCCGGGGAGCCGCAGGCGCCGCCATCTGATCGACCAGGCCCGCGCCTACGCCTTCCTCCTCGGCGGCCTCGTCTGCTTCGCCCTGTTCTCCTGGTACCCGGCGATCCGCGCGGTCGTCATCGCCTTCCAGAAGTACACGCCCGGCTCGAAGCCCCGGTGGGTCGGCACCGCCAACTTCACCCGCGTCCTGCACGACCCCGAGTTCGCCGCGGCCTGGCGCAACACCCTCACCTTCACCCTGCTCGCCCTGCTCATCGGCTTCGCGATCCCCTTCGTACTCGCCCTCGTCCTCAACGAGTTGCGGCACGCCAAGGCCTTCTTCCGGGTCGTGGTCTATCTGCCGGTGATGATCCCGCCGGTGGTCAGCGCCCTGCTGTGGAAGTGGTTCTACGACCCCGGAGCCGGGCTCGCCAACGAGGCGCTGCGCTTCCTCCACCTGCCGACCTCGAACTGGTCCAACGGCACCGACACCGCCCTCGTCTCCCTGGTGATCGTGGCGACGTGGGCCAACCTGGGCGGCACAGTCCTCATCTATCTCGCCGCCCTGCAGTCCATCCCTGGGGAGCTGTACGAGGCCGCCGAACTGGACGGCGCGAACCTGCTGCAGCGCATCCGGCACGTCACGGTCCCGCAGACCCGGTTCGTGATCCTGATGCTGATGCTCCTTCAGATCATCGCCACCATGCAGGTGTTCACCGAACCGTTCGTCATCACCGGCGGCGGCCCGGAGAACGCCACCGTCACCGTTCTCTACCTCATCTACAAATACGCCTTCCTCTACAACGACTTCGGCGGCGCCTGCGCCCTCAGCGTCATGCTCCTGGTCCTGCTCGGGGTCTTCTCCGCCGGCTATCTGCGGCTCACCCGCACCGAGGGGGACACCGCATGAGCACCCGCACCCTGATCTCCCCGGCCACCCTCGCCCGCCCGCGCGGCAAGGCGGTCTACTGGACCGTGTTCACCGCCGTCGTCGTCCTCTTCGCGCTCGCCTTCCTCTTCCCGGTCTACTGGATGGTGACCGGCGCGATGAAGTCCCCCGACGAGGTCGCCCGGACCCCGCCCACGCTGATTCCGCGCCACTGGCGCCTCGGCGGCTACACCGACGCCTGGGACCTGATGCAGCTCCCGGAGCACCTGTGGAACACCGTCGTCCAGGCCGCCGGTGCCTGGGCGTTCCAGCTGGTGTTCTGCACGGCCGCCGCCTACGCCCTGTCCAGGCTGAAGCCGGTCTTCGGCACGGTGATCCTCGGCGGCATCCTCGCCACCCTGATGGTCCCGGCGCAGGCCCTGGTCGTACCGAAATACCTGACCGCTGCCGACCTGCCGTTGATCCACACCAGCCTGCTCAACGACCCGCTCGGCATCTGGCTCCCGGCCGTCGCCAACGCCTTCAACCTCTACCTGCTCAAACGGTTCTTCGACCAGCTCCCGCGCGACGTCCTGGAGGCGGCCGAGATCGACGGCGCCGGCAAGCTGCGCATCCTGTGGTCGGTCGTGCTGCCCATGTCCCGGCCGGTCCTCGGCGTGGTGTCGATCTTCGCGCTGGTCGCCGTCTGGCAGGACTTCCTGTGGCCGCTGATGGTCTTCTCCGACACCGGCAAACAGCCGATCAGCGTGGCCCTGGTCCAGCTGTCGCAGAACATCCAGCTCACCGTGCTCATCGCCGCGATGGTGATCGCCAGCATCCCGATGGTGGCGCTGTTCCTCGTCTTCCAGCGGCACATCATCGCCGGGATCAGCGCGGGCAGCACCAAGGGCTGACATCGCCGTAAACGCCTGCAGAAAGGGAAGCTCCGTGGGACAGCCCACCCCTGCCTCTGAGGACCGCGACTGGTGGCGCACCGCCGTCATCTACCAGGTCTACGTCCGCAGCTTCGCGGACGGCGACGGCGACGGCACCGGCGACCTCGCGGGCGTCCGCGCCCGGCTGCCGTACCTGGCCGAACTCGGCGTCGACGCCCTGTGGTTCAGCCCCTGGTATCTGTCACCGATGAAGGACGGCGGCTACGACGTCACCGACTACCGCGCCATCGACCCGGCCTTCGGCACCCTCGCCGAGGCGGAGAAACTCATCGCCGAGGCACGGGAGTCGGGGATCCGCACCATCGTCGACATCGTGCCCAACCACGTCTCCGACCGGCATCCGTGGTTCCGGACGGCCCTCGCCGCGGGCCCCGGCAGCCCGGAGCGCGCCCTGTTCCACTTCCGTCCCGGACGCGGCGCACACGGTGAACTCCCGCCCAACGACTGGCCGTCACAGTTCGTCGGCTCCACCGAACCGGTGTGGACCCGGCTGCCGGACGGCGACTGGTACCTGCACCTGTTCACCCCCCAGCAGCCCGACCTCAACTGGGCCCACCCGGCGGTGCGTCAGGAGCACGAGGACATCCTGCGCTTCTGGTTCGAGCGGGGCGTCGCCGGCGTCCGCATCGACTCGGCCGCCCTGCTCGCCAAAGACCCCGACCTGCCCGACCTCGCCTCCCGGCCCGACCCGCACCCCTTCGTCGACCGCGACGAACTCCACGCCGTCTACCGCTCCTGGCGGCGCGTGGCCGACGAGTACGACGGCATGTTCGTCGGCGAGGTCTGGCTGCCGGATCCCGAGCGTTTCGCCCGCTACCTTCGCCCTGACGAACTCCACACCGCCTTCAACTTCTCCTTCCTGTCCTGCCCCTGGGACGCGCCCCGACTGCGCACCGCCATCGACACCACCCTCGCCGAACACGCCCCCGTCGGCGCCCCGGCCACCTGGGTGCTGTGCAACCACGACGTCACCCGCACGGTCACCCGGTACGGCCGCGAGGACACCGCCTTCGACTTCGCCACCAAGGCCTTCGGTACCCCGACCGATCTCGCCCTCGGCACCCGGCGCGCTCGCGCCGCCGCCTTGCTGTCGCTGGCGCTGCCGGGCTCGGTGTATCTGTACCAGGGGGAGGAGCTGGGGCTGCCGGAGGCCGAGATCCCGGTCGACCGCATACAGGATCCGATGCACTTCCGGTCGCACGGTGCCGACCCCGGGCGGGACGGGTGCCGGGTGCCGCTGCCGTGGGCCGACGGTGTGCCGTACGCGGGATTCAGTACCCAGGAGCCCTGGCTGCCGCAGCCGGTCGACTGGACCTCGTATGCGGTCGACCGTCAACAGCGGGATCCCGACTCCATGCTCTCCCTCTACCGCGCGGCCATCGCCACCCGCCCGGTCTTCGGCGACGGTCCCCTGACCTGGCTGCCCGCCCCCGACGGCGTGCTCGCCTTCGCCCGTGCCGGGGGAGCGCTGTGCGTGGTGAACCTCGCACCCACGCCCGCCGACCTCCCCGCACACTCCAGGCTCCTGCTGAGCAGCGGCCCGCTGGACGACGCGGGCCGGCTGCCGCAGGACACGGCGGCCTGGCTGCGCGCCTGAGCCGACCGCGTGCGAGCTGTCCCCGCACCCCACCCTGAAGGGATCAGCACATGCGTTCCAGTACCGTCAGATATGTCAGGCGCATGCCAACCATCGGGGCGGTCGTCGCCCTCGCGGCCGGCATGCTCACCGCCGTGGCCCCCGCCGCGCACGCGGCCCCGGGTGCCACTCTGCCCTTCGCCTCCGTCGAGGCCGAGTCGGCGACCACCACCGGCACCAGGATCGGCCCCGACTACACCCAGGGCTCGCTCGCCTCGGAGGCGTCCGGACGGCAGGCCGTCCGGCTGTCGGCCGGACAGCGGGTGGAGTTCACCGTGCCGCAAGCGTCCGATGCGGTGAACATTGCCTACAGCGTCCCGGACGGTCAGTCCGGTGCGCTCAACGTCTACGTCAACGGCACCAGGCTCGCCCAGCCCCTCCCGGTGACGTCCAGGTACTCGTACATCGACACCGGCTGGATCCCCGGCGCCAAGACGCACCACTTCTTCGACAACGCCCGGATGCCGCTGGGGCAGAACGTCCAGCCGGGTGACAAGGTCGCGTTCGAGGCGACCAGTACCCAGGTCACCGTCGACGTCGCCGACTTCGAGCAGGTCGCCGCCGCGGCCACGCAGCCCGCCGGCTCCGTGTCCGTCGTGTCCAAGGGCGCTGACCCCAGCGGCAACGGCGACTCCACGCAGGCCTTCCGGGACGCCATCGCCGCCGCGCAGGGCGGCACAGTGTGGATCCCACCCGGCGACTACCGCATCACCTCCTCACTCAACGGCGTGCAGAACGTGACCCTCCAGGGCGCCGGCAACTGGTACTCGGTCGTGCACACCTCCCGCTTCATCGACCAGTCCAGCTCCTCCGGAAACGTCCACATCAAGGACTTCGCGGTCATCGGCGAGGTCACCGAACGCGTCGACTCCAGCCCCGACAACTTCGTCAACGGCTCCCTCGGCCCGAACTCCTCCGTCTCCGGCATGTGGATCCAGCACATGAAGGTCGGCATGTGGCTGATGGGTGACAACGACAACCTGGTGGTGGAGAACAACCGCATCCTCGACACCACCGCCGACGGCATCAACCTCAACGGCACCGCCAAGGGTGTCGTCGTGCGCAACAACTTCCTGCGCAACCAGGGCGACGACGCCCTCGCCATGTGGTCGCTCTACTCCCCGGACACGAACTCCAGCTTCGAGAACAACACGATCTCCCAGCCCAACCTCGCCAACGGCATCGCGATCTACGGCGGCACCGACATCGCGGTGAAGAACAACCTGATCTCCGACACCAACGCCCTCGGCAGCGGCATCGCGATCTCCAACCAGAAGTTCCTCGACCCCTTCTACCCCCTCGCGGGCACCATCACCGTCGACGGCAACACCCTCGTCCGCACCGGCGCAATGAACCCCAACTGGAACCATCCGATGGGCGCGTTGCGCGTCGACTCCTACGACAGCGCCATCAACGCCGGCGTCAACATCACCAACACCACCATCACCGACAGCCCGTACAGCGCCTTCGAGTTCGTCTCCGGCGGCGGACAGGGCTATCCGGTCAGGAACGTCACCGTGACCGGCGCGAGCGTGCAGAACACCGGTACGGTCGTCGTCCAGGCCGAGGCGCAGGGCGCGGCCACCTTCAGGAACGTCACCGCCGGCCAGGTCGGCGCCGCCGGCGTCTACAACTGCCCCTACCCGGCGAACTCCGGCTCCTTCACCCTGACCGACGGTGGCGGCAACTCCGGCTGGAGCAGCACGTGGTCGGACTGCTCCACCTGGCCCCAGCCCGGCCAGGGCAACCCCGCCCCCGCCCCGAACCGCAACCTCGCCAAGGGCCGCCCGGCCTCCGCGACCGGCTCCAAGGACGTCTACACGCCCGAGAAGGCGGTCGACGGCGACGCGGGCTCCTACTGGGAGTCCACCAACAACGCCTTCCCGCAGTCCTGGACGGTCGACCTCGGCTCCTCCTACGCCGTACGGCGCCTGGTGCTGAAGCTGCCGCCGTCCTCGGCCTGGGGCGCACGCACCCAGACCGTCACGGTCCTCGGCAGCACCGACGGTACGAACTACTCCACCGTCGTCGGCTCCCAGGACTACCGCTTCGACCCGGCCACCGGGAACACAGCCACCGTCTCCCTGCCGAGCGGCACCGGTCTGCGGTACCTCCGCCTTGCCGTCAGCGCCAACAGCGGCTGGCCGGCAGGGCAGTTCAGCGAGGTGGAGGCGTATCTGACCCCCTGACCCCTCGGCCGGGCGGACGGCTCACAGATCCAGCACCAGACGGGCGCCCCGGCACCGGGACACACAGATCATCATGGTGTCTCCCGCGGCCCGCTCCTCCTCGGTGAGGACCGAGTCCCGGTGCTCCGGGGCGCCTTCCAGCACGTCCGTCTCACAGGTGCCGCACGTCCCCTCGGTGCACGAGTACAGCACCTCGACGCCGGCGGCGCGCACCGTCTCCAGCACCGACACCTCCGGTGCCACGGTGAGGGTACGGCCACTGCGCGCGAGCACCACCTCGAACTCGCTGCCACTGCCCGCCTGTTGGGCCTTCGGCTGGAAGCGCTCGACCCTGAGCCGGCCGGCCGGGCAGCGTTCCTCGACGGCGTCCAGCAGCGGCCCCGGACCGCAGCAGTACACCAGGGTGCCGTCGGGAACGTCGTCCAGCACCGGAGCCAGGTCGAGCAGGCCCGCCTCGTCCTGCGGGGCAAGGGTCACCCGGTCGCCGTAGCGTGCCAGTTCCGCGGTGAAGGCCATGGAGGCGCGGGACCGGCCGCCGTACAGCAGCGACCACTCGGCGCCCGCCGCCTCGGCCGCGGCCAGCATCGGCAGGAGCGGGGTGATGCCGATGCCGCCCGCGACGAACCGGTAGTGGGGTGAGGGTTCGAGGCGGAAGTGGTTGCGTGGCCCGCGCACCCGCACCTTGTCGCCCGCGCCCAACTCGTCGTGCACATGGGCTGATCCGCCCCGACCTGTCCGTTCTCGCAGCACCGCGATCCGCCAGGCGGAGCGGTCCGCCGGGTCGGAGCAGAGCGAGTACTGCCGCTCCAGTTCCGGACCGAGCAGCAGGTCCACATGGGCGCCGGGCTCCCACGCGGGCAGGTCCTGCCCGAGCGGATGGCGCAGGGTCAGCGACAGCACTCCGTCCGCCACGAACTCCCGCATCTCCACGATGAGTTCGGTTTCCGTCACCGTACGTCCTCCCGGGTCTCGTGCCCCTCGGGGTGGGCCAGCATCCACTCCCACATCTCCACCGGGTCCTGTGCGCTGTGCTCCGCCCCGCAGTGGCAGGTGCCGTGCAGGACGTCCGTGCCCGGCAGCCAGTCGATGCGGTAGACCTCGCCGGTGGGTCTGCTCACTGGACCTTCTCCACCGGCTTGTCGCCCTCCTCGGCCAGCCGGGTCAGGATGCGGCGCGCGGCCAGGCCGCCGGTGTCGATGTTGATGCTCAGCTCCTGGTAGCCGGCGCGCTCCGAACCCAGCGTCCGCTGCAGGAGGTTGAGGGCGTCGACGTCCTGCATCACCACGGTGTGGTTGTTGGCGCGCAGGAACTCGGTGACCTCGGGGTCGTCCGTCGCCCAGTCCCGGGAGACCATCCAGAAGTCGTACACCTTGCCATCCGACGACGGGGTGATGGCGTAGGTGATCTCCGTGTGGAAGCCCGCCGGGTCGCTGCCGTCCGGCTCGGGTACGACTCCCGTCGGTGCGATGCGGCTGTGCAGCAGATACAGGCAGGGCGCGTGGTACTCGATGTCCTGCCAGCGGGTGATCCGGCCCGTGATGCCGGTGGAGCGGGCGTAGAACGGCGGGCACTCGGCGTCGTCCATGTGCCGGCTGACCCGGACGATGCCGGCGCCCTCGTCCACCTCGGTGGTGATGGGTGTCTCGGCGACCTCCGGGGTGCCGATGTAACCGCCGTGCAGATAGGTCTCGTGGGAGAGGTCGAGGAGGTTGTCGACGAGCAGGCCGTGGTCGGCGTCGATCGGCTCCATGCCCCGGACCGTCACCCAGCCGGGGGAGTCGAGGTGCCGGGCCCGCGGGACGGCAGCCGGATCGGCGAGGTCCGGGTCGCCGATCCACACCCACACCAGGGAGTCCTGCTCCACCACCGGGTAGGCGGCGACGCGCGCGGTGCGCGGGACGCGTTTCTGGCCCGGCACGTACACACAGGTGCCGGTGCGGTCGTAGGTGAAGCCGTGGTAGCCGCAGACGATCCGGTCGCCGTCCAGGCCGCTCTCGGAGAGCGGATAGCGGCGGTGCACGCACCGGTCGTGCAGGGCGACCGGGGTGCCGTCGTCCTCGGCGCGGTAGAGGACGAGCGGTTCGCCGAGAACCGTCCGGCCGAGCAGCTCGCGCCCGACCTCCTGGCTGTAGGCGGCGACGTACCACTGGTTCCTTGCGAAGGCGGTTACATGGGGCATGGAGGCGGCTCCCGTCTGTTGTGGTGGTGGCATCGTCGGGGCGCGCGTCGAGGGGCCGCAACGCTCCTTCCGCCTCACGGAAGCACCAGGTCGCGTACGCTGAGCGGCAGTACCGAGGCTGGGTGTGGCTGTGTGTGTGTGTGGGGGTTGAGGATGGCTGTCGGTCGGGTGATCCGGTTCGATGAGACGCGTGGGTACGGTTTCATCGCTCCGGGCCAGGGTGGAGAAGACGTCTTCCTGCATGTGAACGACCTGCTGATTCCCGAGTCGTCCGTGCGTCCGGGTCTGGCGGTGGAGTTCGAGATCGAGAACGGCGGACGCGGGCTGAAGGCCTCGTCCGTCCGGTTCGCGCAGGAGTCGGGACAGGCGGCCGAGGGGGCAGTCCCCGTGGGCGCCGCGGAGGGCCAGGAGCCGATGTGCGACGTGCTCGGCTCGGCCGAGTACACCCGCGAGGTGACGGAGCTGCTGCTGACCTTCGTCCCCGACCTGACGGGACAGCAGATCATCGCCGTACGCAAGCAGTTGACCCTGTTCGCCAAGCGGCACGGCTGGATCGAGGACTGAGGAGACAGGACGAAATGAGCACCGAGACGCTGGAGTTCCAGGCCGAAGCACGGCAACTTCTGCAGCTGATGGTCCATTCGATCTACTCGAACAAGGACATCTTCCTGCGGGAACTCATCTCCAACGCCTCCGACGCCCTGGACAAGCGGCGCCTCGCCGGTCTGACGGACGACCGCCTGAGGGCCGACGACCCGCACATCGCCCTCGAGGCCGACAAGGACGCCCGCACGCTGACCGTGCGCGACAACGGCATCGGCATGACGCGCGACGACGTCGTCGGACTGATCGGCACCATCGCCCGCTCCGGCACGGCCGAGACCCTGCGCCGGATGAAGGAGAACGAGAAGAACACCGAATCGGCCGAGCTGATCGGCCAGTTCGGCGTCGGCTTCTACTCCGTTTTCATGGTCGCCGACAAGGTCACCCTGCTCACCCGCAGGGCCGGCGAGGAGAGCGGTGTGCGCTGGGAGTCGGACGGCGGCGGCACGTACACCATCGAGACCGTCGAGGACGCGCCGGAGGGCACCGCGGTCACCGTCCACCTGCGTCCCGCGGACGAGGAGGACGCCCTCCACGACTACGCCGACGAGTGGAAGATCCGGGAGATCGTCAAGCGGTACTCGGACTTCATCGCCTTCCCGATCCGGATGGGCGACGACACCCTCAACTCGATGAAGGCGCTGTGGGCGCGGCCGCGTTCGGAGGTCAAGGACGAGGAGTACAAGGAGTTCTACCGGCACATCAGCCACGACTGGACCGACCCGCTGGAGACCATCCGGATGCGGGCGGAGGGCACCTTCGAGTACGAGGCGCTGCTCTTCCTCCCCGCGCGTGCCCCGCACGACCTGTTCCAGCGCGACGCCCGCCACGGCATCCAGCTGTACGTCAAGCGGGTGTTCATCATGGACGACACGCGTGAACTCCTGCCGTCCCACCTGCGGTTCGTCAAGGGCGTCGTGGACGCCGCCGACCTGTCGCTGAACATCTCCCGCGAGATCCTCCAGCAGGACCGGCACATCCAGCTGATCCGGCGCCGCCTCGCCAAGAAGGTCCTGTCCACCGTCAAGGACCTCATGACGAACGACGCCGACAAGTACCGTACGTTCTGGCGGGAGTTCGGCGCCGCGGTCAAGGAGGGTCTGCTCGACGCGGGCGAGGACCACAAGGCGATCCTCGACATCGCGTCGTTCGCCACCACCGCCGGCGACGAGCCGACCACCCTCGCCGACTACATCGCCCGGATGAAGGACGGTCAGGACAAGATCTACTTCATGACCGGCGAGAGCCGCGCACAGGTCGAGAACTCCCCGCACCTGGAGGCCTTCCGGGCCAAGGAGTACGAGGTGCTGCTGCTCACCGACCCGGTGGACGAGATCTGGGTCGACGCGGTGCGCGCGTACGACGGCAAGGAGTTCCAGTCCGTCGCACGGGGCGCGGTCGACCTGCCCGCCGACGAGGCCGACGAGGAGCTGTCGGAGGAGAGGTCCGACGCCCACGCGCCGCTGCTGGCCTGGCTGGGCGAGACCCTCGACGCCGTCAAGGACGTACGGCTGACCACCCGCCTGACCAGCTCGCCGGCCTGCCTGGTCAGCGACGCCGACGGCATCTCGCCGGCGCTGGAGAAGATGTACAAGGCGATGGGCCAGGAACTCCCGCCGGTCAAGCGCATCCTCGAGCTGAACCCCGAGCACCCGCTGGTCAGCGGGCTGCGGACGGCGCACGAGCAGCGCCCCGCCGACCCCGATCTGAAGGACACGGCCGAGCTGCTCTACGGCACCGCCCTGCTCGCGGAGGGCGGCGACCTGGCCGACCCGGCGCGCTTCGCCAAGCTGCTCGCCGACCGACTCGCCCGCACGATCTGACCGATATGCCCGAGGAGTTCGCTCCTTAGGTATTCCTGCCGGCCACGGTCCGCGCCGACCGTGGCCGGCGGAGCACCTCCCGGACCGCCGACTTTCACATGGGCGCCATCAGACCCTTCCCTGACGTTTGTTGCTCTTGGAACACTCGCTCCGCGCGGATTCCGTCATGTGGGCGGCATCGCGTACGTCAGGACGAGAGGACCCGAACACCCATGCCCGAAGTCAACCGGCGCCGTTTCCTCCAACTCGCGGGCGCCACCACGGCGTTCACCGCGTTGTCCAGCAGCATCCAGCGCGCGGCCGCCCTGCCCGCCCATCACCGCACCGGGACCGTCCAGGACGTCGAGCACATCGTTGTCCTCATGCAGGAGAATCGATCCTTCGACCACTACTTCGGTTCGCTGCGCGGTGTCCGCGGCTTCGGCGACCCCCGATCCGTCTCCCAGAACGGCACGTCCGTCTGGAAGCAGTCCGACGGCACGAAGGACATCCTGCCCTTCCACCCCGACGCCGACGACCTGGGCCTCGCCTTCATCCAGGACCTCCCGCACGGCTGGAACGACACCCACGCGGCCTTCAACGGCGGCAAGTACGACAAGTGGGTGCCGGCCAAGGGCAGCACGACCATGGCGTACCTGACCCGCAAGGACATCCCGTTCCACTACGCGCTCGCCGACGCCTTCACCCTCTGCGACGCCTACCACTGCTCGTTCATGGGCTCGACCGACCCGAACCGCTACTACATGTGGACCGGTTACGTCGGCAACGACGGCCAGGGCGGCGGCCCGGTCCTCGGCAACGACGAGAAGGGATACGGCTGGACGACGTACCCCGAGCGCCTTCAGAAGGCCGGGGTCTCCTGGAAGATCTACCAGGACATCGGTGACGGCCTCGACGCGAAGGGCGGCTGGGGCTGGATAGAAGACGCCTACCGTGGCAACTACGGCGACAACGCGCTGCTCTACTTCGACCAGTACCGCGACGCCAAGCCCGGCGACCCGCTGTACGACAAGGCCCGCACCGGCACCGACGCCAAGAAGGGCGAGGGCTTCTTCGACCAGCTGAAGGCCGACGTCAAGGCCGGCAAGCTGCCGCAGGTCTCCTGGGTCGTCGCCCCCGAGGCCTTCACCGAGCACCCCAACTGGCCCGCCAACTACGGGGCCTGGTACGTCTCCCAGGTCCTCGACGCGCTCACCTCGAACCCGGAGGTGTGGGGCAAGACGGCGCTGTTCATCACCTACGACGAGAACGACGGCTTCTTCGACCACGTCGTCCCGCCGTTCCCGCCGGCCTCCGACGCGCAGGGCAAGTCGACCGTGGACGCCTCCCTCGACCTGTTCAAGGGCGACGCGAGTCATGTCGCCGGTGCCTACGGGCTCGGCCAGCGGGTGCCGATGCTGGTCGTCTCCCCGTGGAGCAGGGGCGGTTACGTCTGCTCCGAGACCTTCGACCACACCTCGATCATCCGGTTCATCGAGCGCCGCTTCGGTGTGCACGAGCCGAACATCTCGCCCTGGCGGCGGACCGTGAGCGGCGATCTGACCAGCGCCTTCGACTTCTCCCGCAAGGACACCAAGCGGGTCGCGCTGCCGTCCACGGCGGGCTACCAGCCGCCGGACCACAACCGGCACCCCGACTACGTGCCGAAGCCTCCCGCCAACCCCTCGCTGCCCGGGCAGGAGCGCGGCCACCGGCCCACCCGCCCGCTGAAGTACGCCCCGGTGGTGGACGGTTCCGCGGACACCTCGACCGGCAAGCTGACGCTCACGTTCGCCTCGGGGGCGCACGCGGGCGCCGCGTTCCTGGTGACCTCCGGCAACCGCGCCGACGGCCCCTGGACCTACACCACCGAGGCCGGCAAGCACCTCTCCGACACCTGGAACCCGGTCTACTCCGGCGGCGTCCACGACCTCACCGTGCACGGCCCGAACGGCTTCCTGCGCGTCTTCAAGGGCAAGGGCAGGACGACGGGACCGGAGGCGACCGCCCGGACCGCCGGCGACCACCTCGAACTCACCTTCACCAACAAGGGATCCGGCACGGTGAAGCTGAGGGTGGTGAACGGCTACGGCGGCCACCCCGCCACCGTGACCGTACGGCCCGGCGCGACCGTCAAGCACACCGTCGACCTCGCGGCGAGCAAGCGCTGGTACGACGTGACGGTCACCTGCGACGGCGACGCGGCCTTCCTGCGCGGCTTCGCCGGGCACGTCGAGAACGGCCGTCCCGGCGTCAGCGACCCGGCGCTCGCCACGGAGTGAACGGGCGATGAACACCGCTCCGTGCGGACTGGTCAGGTACCGATCAGATCAGGGTAGTGTGCCCCGGTGACCACACAATCGAACACTCCTGCAGGCTGGTACCCGGATCCGCACGGAGCGCCCCAGACGCTCCGCTACTGGGACGGCGCTCAGTGGACCCAGCACACCAACCCGGCGCAGGCCCCCGCCGGCCAGGTCCCGCAGCAGCAGGCCGCCCCTCAGCAGTTCGGCGCCCCGCAGCAGCAGGCCGCCGACCCCAAGGTGCAGCGGCAGGTGCAGCAGCAGGCCGGGGCCGTGTCCGGCGGCACCGGCGGCGGCACGATCTTCACCGAGCCCATCCTGGTCGTGAACCAGAAGGCCAAGCTGATCGAGGTGACCAACGAGTACAAGGTCATGGATCAGAACGGCCGGGACATCGGCTCGGTCACCGAGGTCGGGCAGGGCGTGCTGCGGAAGATCTTCCGCTTCATCTCCAACTGGGACCAGTTCCTGACCCACAAGCTGGAGATCCGCGACGCCTACGGCCAGCCGCAGCTGCTGCTGACCCGGCCCGCGAAGATCTTCAAGTCCCGGGTGATCGTGACGCGTCCGGACGGATCGCCGGTCGGCGAGATCGTCCAGCAGAACATGATCGGGAAGATCAACTTCGCGATGAACGCCAACGGCCAGCAGGTCGGCGCGATCAAGGCGGAGAACTGGCGGGCCTGGAACTTCGCGATCGTCGACCACGCGGACAACGAGGTCGCCCGGATCACCAAGACCTGGGAAGGCCTCGCCAAGACGCTCTTCACGACCGCGGACAACTACGTCCTGCAGATCCACTACCAGCTCCCCGAGCCGCTGTTGAGCCTCGTGGTGGCGACGGCCCTGACCGTCGACACCGCCCTCAAGCAGGACTCGCGGGGCTGGAACTGAGCGGCCCCCGACGGGGGAGTACGGCGACGGCGGCCGGTGCGCGCGGAAGAGCTGCGCCCCGGCCGCCGTTCTGTGTGCTCAGAGTGCGGTGAGGTGTCCCGGTTGCTCCGGTTGCCGTGGCACCAGGGCCGGTTCGGCGGTCGCCGTGCCCGGTTCCAGGGCCAGTACGGCGGCCACGGGGTGGTCGTCGTCCTCCGGCACCGGCTCCGGTGTGACCCGGGTGAGCAGGAGCACGCCCCAGGACGCCAGGGCCGCTCCGGCCAGGGCCAGCAGTACGCCGCCGGCGCCGCCCTGGAGGCCCTGGCCGAGCAGGGTGAGGCCGATCAGCGCGGCCGCGACCGGGTTGGCGAGGGTGACCACGGCCAGCGGGGCGCCGAGGCCGCCGCGGTAGGCGGTCTGGGACAGCAGCAGCCCGCCGACGGCGAACCCGGCGACGAGCACGGCGACCACGATCACCTCGGTGCTCAGTGCCGGGCCGGTACGGTCGGTGGCCGCCACGGTCACCGTCTGGGTGAGCGCCGAGGCGACACCGGAGGCGAAGCCGGACGCCGTCGCGTGCCGCAGGCCCGGGCGGGCGCCGGGGCGGGACAGCATGCCGATCGCGGCGGCCGTCGTACCGGCCACCGCCAGCGCCTCGGTCAGCGACAGCACCTGCTCGGGCGCCGGACCGGAGGCGGTGACGAGCAGCGCGGCGAGCCCGAGCAGCGTCAGCGCCGTACCGCGCCACTCCACGGCGCTGACCCGGCGCCCGGCCGCCCGCGCCCCGAGCGGCACGGCCGCGACCAGGGTGAGCGCTCCCAGCGGCTGGACGAGGGTGAGCGGACCGTACCTGAGGGCGACGACGTGCAGCAGCGCGGCGGCCGAGTTCAGGCCGACCGCCCCCCACCAGGCACCACTGCCCAGCAGCCGCAGCAGGCCGGTGCCGGCGGTGCGGGAGGCGAGCCGTTCCTGGGCGACGGCGGCGAGCGCGTAAGCGACGGCCGAGACCAGGGAGAGGGCTACGGCGATCAGGGCGGCGGCGCTCATCGGCCCGCTCCCACCAGGACGGGCCTGCCCGGGGCGAGCCGCCCCGTGCCGCGTCCGGCCGTGCCGGCCGTGCGCCGCGGCGGATGGATCACCGCGAGGGCGATGCCGAGCATGGCGGTCGCCACGATCGCGTCGAGCCAGTAGTGGTTGGCCGTGCCCACGATCACCAGCAGGGTGATCAGCGGGTGCAGCAGCCACAGCCAGCGCAGGCGGGACCGGGTGGCCACGATCAGGCCGATCGCCACCATCAGCGCCCAGCCGAAGTGCAGCGACGGCATCGCCGCGAACTGGTTGGACAGATGGTCGCTGGACGGCGGGCCGTACACGGACGGACCGTAGATCTTCGCCGTGTCCACCAGGCCGGTCCCGGCCAGCATCCGCGGCGGGGCCAGCGGGAAGGTGAACGGCAGCACCAGCGCGGCCGTGGTGACCACCGCGAGGACCCGGCGGGCCCATGTGTAGTGGGCGGGCCGCTTGACGTAGAGCCAGACCAGGAAGGCCAGCGTCGCCGGGAAGTGGACGGTTGCGTAGTAGGTGTTCGCGAGGTGGACCGGGGTGTCGCCGTGCAGCAGTGCGGACTGCACGGCGTTCTCGTGGGGGAGGCGCAGCGCCCGCTCCAGGTCCCACACGCGCTGGGCGTTGTGGAGGGCGTTCCCGGTATGGCCCGTGGCCAGCTGCCGGCCGAGCTTGTAGACGAGGAACAGCCCCGCGACCAGCAGAAGCTCACGTATGAGCGCCGGGCGCGCGGTCGCGTCCGGCGGTTCCGCCTCTGCCTCTGCAGGCTCGGTTCGCGCAGTCATCCCCCCGGCCCCTTCACTGACGGTGGTGCGTGTAGAACTCATCGATACGTTGTCGTACCGAAACGTCAGTGTACCGATACGCGTCAGTACCGGTACACTGACGTATCGATTGATGTGCGCCACACTGGAAGACAGGCCCACGAGCGAGAGGAAGCACCGCATGACGTCGCAGGCCGCGGACGAACCGGACACGGTCGTCGCCTCGCGCCGCTCCAAGATCACGCCGGAGCGTGAGCGGGAGTTCTTCGACGCCGTGCTGGAGCAGATCCGCGAGTGCGGGTACGAGTCCGTCACCATGGACGGCGTCGCCGCCAGCACCCGGTGCAGCAAGTCCACGCTCTACCGGCAGTGGAAGACCAAGCCCCAGTTCGTCGCGGCCGCACTGCGCGCCAACCGCCGGGTGCGGTTCGCCGGCATCGACACCGGGTCCCTCGCCGAGGACCTGCGCCAGGCCGCACGGGCCGCGGGCGACTGGTCCGGCAAGGACACCAGGCTGCTCCAGGCCCTGGGGCACGCGGTGACCGCCGACCAGGAACTGGCACAGGCGCTGCGCGAGGCGCTGGTGTACCCGGAGATCGCCGCGCTGCAGGAGATGCTCGCGCGGGGCGTGGCCCGGGGCGAGGTCCCGGCCGGCCATCCGGCGCTGGAGTACATCCCCGCGATGATGTTCGGCGTCCTGCGCGTACGGCCGATGCTCAGCGGCCAGTACGCCGACGGCGACTATCTGGTCCGGTTCGTGGAGGCCACCGTGCTGCCCGCACTCGGGCTGACATAGGACCCAGGCCGCCGTTCACGGGATGACTGAACGGCGACCTGCTCGCGCCGCACCGTGGGGACGGGGGCGGCGCGCACCCCCCGGCCGGGTGGGGCTCCTCTTGAGCGGAGGGGCGCCCCACCCGGCCGTCTCACGTCGGCGTCCCGCTCTTCTCCGGCTCAGGCGTTCTGGCCGTTGCCGCCGCCGGACGAGACCTTGATCCCCGCCAGGATCTCGTCGATGACCGAGGTCTTCTGCCCGACGTCCACGCCGAAGCGGACCACCACGATCTGCTGGGTGTCGTTGGGCGAGGGGAAGGCGACCGACTCGACGTAGCCGTCGGAGCCCTTGCTGGTCACCGCCTTCCAGCGCACCATGTAGCCCTTCTGCCCGGCGACCGTCACCGCCTGGGAGGCCAGCACCTGGTGCGAGGTGATGCTGCCGTAGGTGTCGCCGCCGTAGGACTGCTTGGCGTTGGCCGCGATGTCCGCCTTGGCGACCTCCTCGGCCGTCGTGCCCCGCAGGCCCAGCGCCACCGCCGGAGCCGTGTAGGCGCCGCCCGCGGTGCAGGTCTGGCGGGCGTTGCCCGGGCACTTGTAGGAGTCGGCCGAGGTCACCTCCGCGCCGACGCTGATCGTCTGCCCGGTCCAGCCCTTCGGCACCGGCAGGCTGATCCCGTTGACCGGGTCCGCCACCGTGCCGCCGCCCTGTACCTTGGGCGCGTCGGACCGCCCCGGCGACGGCGCACCACCGCCGGAGCCGCCCGAGCCGCCCGAGCCGCTGGAGCCGCTGGATCCGCCGGAACCTCCGGACCCGCCCGAGCCGCCGCCGGACGGCCCGCCCTGGCCGCCGCTCTGCCCGCCCGGCGCTCCCTGCCCCGAGGCGGCCCGGTCGCCGCTGCCGTTGCCGTCGCCCTTGGACAGCGCGTAGACGCCGATCCCGATGCTCACCAGCACCGCGGTGGCCATCGCGACGGCCACGCCGTTCCGCAGCCGCTTCCGGGGCCCGGCCGGCGGCTCGGCGGGGTACGCCGGATACGTCCCGTACCCCGGCTGTTCGCCGTAGCCGACGGGCGCGGAGGGAACCGACTGCGGCGGGGGACCCCACGCGGCGGCCGTCCCGGCGGGGCGGGTCCGGTCCGTCCAGGCCTTGCCGTCCCACCAGCGCTCGGTGGGCGGAACGTCGTTCGTCTGCCCGGGGTCGGGGTACCACCCGGGGGGAGTCACCTGCGTCATGCCCCCACCGTAGGAGGCGACCGTGAAAGTGTGATGAGAGGATCCTTCGCGAACGGAACAGACCGTAATATTTCGCCTCGGATTTCTCCCGTCCTTTTTCTCTCCGCCGTCCTTCCGGACACCGGCCCCGCGACCGCCTCCGGTACCGGCCCCGGACGGCACGGTTGACGCTCCGTCGGCTGCTGACCGGCGGTTCGGGCCGGGCGAGCGTCGCCTGTCCGCACCCACTTTCACCCGGCGGGGCAACAGCTGCCCGGACCGCCCACCGCGGGCCCTGCCGGACGGCTACGCTCGTGCTCTGTACGTCATTCGGGCGACCTGGGGAGGTAACGGGATGACGGAGGGACGGCCGCCGACGGCCGGCTCGGCTTCCCTGTGGGAGCGGGACGCGGAGATCGCCACTGTCGTGGACGCGCTCGACGTCCTGTGCGCCGACCGGACGTCCGCCGGCAGCCTGCTGGTCTTCCGCGGCGAGGCGGGACTCGGCAAGACCGCGCTGCTCACCGAGACGCGCCGCATCGCCGAAGCCCGTAACTGCACGGTCTGGTCCGCACGCGGGGCGGAGACCCTGAAGTCCGTTCCGTTCAACGTGGTACGGCAGCTGCTCCAGCCCGCGCTGCTGGCCCTGCTGCCCGAAGAGGCCCGCGAGTACCTCGGCGACTGGTACGACATCGCCGGCCCCGCCCTCGGCATAGCCGACCCGCAGGAGGGCAGCGCCGACCCGCAGTACGTCTGCGACGGACTCGTCGCCGCGGTGCGCCGGCTCGCCCGCCGGGAGTGGCCCCTCGTCCTGCTGATCGACGACGCGCACTGGGCCGACCAGGAGACCCTGCGCTGGCTCGCCGCCTTCGCCGAACGCCTGGACGACGTGTCCGTGCTGGTCGTGGTCGCCCGCCGCCCCGGCGAGGTCGGCGGAGACAGCGCTCGCCACCTCGACGCGGTGGCCGCCGCCGCGGGCCGCCCCGTCAACGACCTCAGCGCGCTCACCCCGGACGCCACCGCCGGACTCACCCGCGCTGCCCTCGGCCGGCATGCCGACGACGCGTTCTGCCGCGAGGTGTGGGCCGTCACCGGCGGCAACCTCTACTACACCGTCGAACTGCTCGCCAAGGTGCGGGACAGCGAACTCCCGCCGGTCGAGGGCCGTGCCGGAGAACTGCGCGCCCTCAACCGCTCCGCCCGCAGCGGCGGACTGGTCGACCGGCTCACGGACCTCGGCCTGGAGGCCACCCGGTTCGCCTGGGCCGCCGCCATCCTCGGCGCCCCCATCACCGTCGGCATGGTCGCCCGCCTCGCCACCATGAACGACGACCTCGCCCGGCACTGCGCCGAACTCCTCTGCAACGACCGCATCCTCACCAAGCCCGACCGGCCCGCCGGTGCCGAACGCGAGGACGGGGAGCTGGAGTTCGTCCACCCGTTGGTCGCCACGGCCGTCTACACCTCCATCCCGCCCGCCGTGTGCACCGCCATGCACGGTGTGGCCGCCCAGATCATCTCCGAGCTGGGCCGGGGCGCCGCCGAGGCGGCCCGGCACCTGCTGAAGGTGCACCCGGACGGCGACGAGGAACTCGTCGAGCAACTGCGCGAGGCCGCCCGCGAACACCTCGCCGTCGGCGCGCCCGACGCGGCCCGTACCTGCCTGGAACGCGCCCTGGCGGAGCCGCCGCTCCCCGAGGTCCAGGCGCACGTCCTGTTCGAACTGGGCTGCGCCACCCTGCTCACGGCACCCGCCGTCACCATCGAGCACCTCCAGCTCGCGCTCGCCATGCCCGGCCTGGGCGGCGAGCGACGGGTCGACGCGGTGGTCCGGCTCTCCCAGGCGCAGCTCCACAACGACCAACTGGAGGAGGCCGTCCGCACGGTCGAGGCCGAGGCGGCCCGGCACGAACCCGGCCCCGCCAAAATGCGGTTGCAGGCCGTGCAGTTCATGTGGGAGACCATCCACGGCGAGACCGTCTCCCCGGCCCGCTCCCGGCGCCTGGCCGAACTCGCGGGCACCCGCACCGGCCGCGACAACACCGAACGCGTCCTGCTCATCCTGCGCGCCTTCGATGCCATGACCCACGGCGAGAGCGCCGAGGAGGCCGTCGAGCTGTGCGACCGCGCCCTCGTCAACGGCCGCCTCGCGCCCGGTCTCGGCTGGACCAACCAGGAGTGGGGCATGGAGCTGCTGATGATGCTCGGCAACACCTATGCCTACACCGACCGGCTCGACCGCGCCGAGAGCCTCTTCGCCGAGGCGCTGCGCGCCTACACCTCCGCCGGCTGGCGCGGCGGCCATCTCTCGCTCGCCAACGCCTTCCTCGGTCTCGCCTACCGCAGACAGGGCCGCCTGCGCGACGCCGAGTCCACCCTGCGTGAGGCGCTGGTCCTCGCCGAACGTGTCGGCCGAAGGCTGCCGTTGTACTGGTCGGCCACCTGCGGACTGGTCGACACCCTGCTGGCCCGCGGCCGGGTCCAGGAGGCCTGGTCGGTCGCCGAGCAGTACGGCTTCGCACCGCCGTACCCGTCCACGATCGTGCTGCCCGACATCCGGTCCGTGCGGGGCCGGCTGTTGCTCGCCGTCGGCCGTGTCGAGGACGGCATCAACGAGCTGGAGGCCGCCGAGAAGACGGCCGCCTCGCGCGGCGGCCACAATCCCGTGCTCGCGTCCTGGTCGATCGACCTCGCCAAGGCCCTCGCCGCGCAGGACCCGCCGCGGGCCGCCCAGCTCGCGTCCGACGCCCGCCGGCAGGCCGAACGGTTCGGCACGGACACCGCGATCGGCGAGGCCCTGCGCTGTGCCGCCGCCCTGGAGACCGGCAGCCGCGCGGTCCAGCTCGCCGCGCAGGCCGTCACCTACCTGGAGGCCTCACCCTGCCAGTACGAACACGCGGCGGCCCGCGTCGAGTACGGCATCGCCGCCCGCTCCGTCACGGAACTCAACCGGGGCCTCGACCTCGCCCGGGAGTGCGGGGCGGAGGGTCTGGTGGCCCAGGCGCGGGAGGTGCTGGCGACGGGGCGGGGGCTGCGGTAGGCGGACGACGCTTTCAGCCCTCCGGCCCTTCGTCCATGCCCTCTTCCCCTTCCTCCTCCGCGAGTTCGGCGAGCACCCGCTGGGCCGCGGCGAACGCGGAGTTGGCGGCCGGTACGCCGCAGTAGACGGCGGTCTGGAGCAGCACCGCGCCGATCTCCTCCGGTGTCAGCCCGTTGCGCAGGGCCGCCCGGACGTGCATGGCCAGCTCGTCGTAGTGGCCGTGTGCGACCAGCGCGGTCAGGGTGATCATGCTGCGCTCGCGCCGCGACAGCGTGGGGTCGGTCCAGATCTCCCCCCAGGCATAGCGCGAGATGAAGTCCTGGAAGCGGGCGGTGAACGGGGTCTGCCGGGCCTGCGCCCGGTCCACGTGCGCGTCGCCCAGCACCTCCCGGCGCACCGCCATCCCGCGCGCCGGCGGCCCGTCGAGCTGGGTGCGCAGCGCGGCCAGTACGGCCCGCGGGCACTGCGCGGGCGCCAGATGGGAGGCCCCGGGCAGCTCCACCAGCGTCGAGCCGGGCACCGCGTCGGCGATCTCCCGCAGATGCCCGGGCGGCGTCGCGGGGTCCTCCCGGCCCGCCACGAGCAGGGTCGGTACGACGATCGCGCCGAGCCGGTCGCGCAGGTCGAACGCGGCGAGCGCGTCGCAGCAGGCGGCGTACGCCTCCGGGTCGGCCTCCCGGTGGTCCTGGACCAGCCGCGGCACGGTGAACCCGGGCGTGAACCAGCGCGCGTCGGCGCTCTCCACCAGCCACTCCAGACCCTCGCGCCGCACCCGTTCCGCACGCTCCTCCCACGCCGCGCTGCCGCCGAAGTGCGCGGAGGAGCACACCACCGCCAGCAAGTTCAGCCGGTCGGGGTGGTGCACGGCCAGGTGCAGGCCGACGGCGCCGCCGAGGGAGACACCCGCATAGGCGAAGCGGTCGATGCCGAGCGCGTCGGCGAGGTCCAGCACCAGCGCCGCGAGGTCGCCGACGGTCGCGCCCGGCCCGATCAGGTCCGCCGCCGAACCGCCGTGCCCGGGCAGGTCCCAGCGCACCACCCGGTGGCCGACGGACAGTTCGGGCGCCACCGCGTCCCACAGGGCGTACGAGGTGCCCAGCGACGGACCGAGCAGCAGCGGGGGAGCCGAAGCCGGGCCTTCCGTACGGTGGTTGAGGAGTTTCACGGTCAACGTCGCTCCAGAGCACGGTCGGTGAGGGCACCGGCGAAACCGGTGTACTGCGCGGGATCGGTGAGTTCGGTCAGGTCCAGGTCCGTCAACCCCGGTACTTCTGCGAGGAGTTCATCGAGCGTACGACTCTCGGTGTGGGTGCGGCGGGCGAGTTCGCCGAGCAGCTCCTTCGCCCGGGCTCGGCCGAGACGCGGTGCCAGTACGGCGGACAGCCGCTCGGAGACGATCAGACCCCGGGTGAGATCCAGGTTGCGGCGCATGGCCTCGGCGTTCACCCGCAGGCCCTCGGCGAGTTCGGCCGCGTCCCGGGCCGCGCCGCCGGTCAGCCGGAGCAGGTCGCGCAGCGGCTCCCATTCGGCGTGCCAGGCCCCGGCCGGCCGCTCGTCCCCGGCGGCGAGCGAGCCGTACAGCGTCGCCGCGAGCTGCGGGGCACGGCGCGCGGCGGCCGCGAGGAGGGTGGCGCGCACGGGGTTGGCCTTGTGCGGCATGGCCGATGAACCGCCGCCGCTGCCCTCGGCCACCTCGCCGATCTCCGTCCGCGACAGTGTCAGCACGTCCTCGCCCACCTTGCCCAGCGCGCCCACGGTGAAGGCCAGCGCGCCGGCCAGGTCGGCGACGGGGGTGCGCAGGGTGTGCCAGGGCAACGGCGGTGTGGCGAGCCCCAGTTCACGGGCGTACGCCTCGGTCGGTGCGGTCGCGTCCTGGGCGCCGTACGCCTGGAAGGCTGCCAACGTTCCGGCCGCGCCGCCCAGTTGGACCGGCAGCGTCCGCCGTGCGTGTGCGATGCGGTCACGGGCGTCCAGGACGAGCGAGCGCCAGCCGGCCGCCTTGAGGCCGAACGTGGTCGGTACCGCGTGCTGGGTGAGCGTGCGCCCCGGCATCGGGGTGTCCCGGTGCGCGGCGGCCAGGCGGGCCAGCGCGCGCTCGGTGCGGGCGAGGTCGGCAAGGACCGGCTCCAGCGTGCGTACGGCGACCAGCATGGCGGCGGTGTCCAGGATGTCCTGGCTGGTGGCGCCCCGGTGGACGTACGAGCCGTACGGCTCGCCCACCGCGGCGGTGAGGTCGGCGACGAGCGGGATGACCGGGTTGCCGCCGGCCCGGGCGCGCCCGGCGAGGGAGCGGATGTCGAAGCGCGCGGGGTCGGCCGCCCCGGTCACCGCGTCGGCGGCCTCGGCGGGCGCGAGGCCCAGCGCCACCTGGGCACGGGTGAGGGCCGCCTCGGCGTCGAGCAGGGCGCGCAGAAAGGCGGTGTCACTCGTGGCGTCCGCCGCCGGGGAACCGGCCCACCCGGGCGCGAGCAGGCCGGTGTCGCTCTCAACTGTCACTGGTACTCCAGGAAGACCGTCTCGCCTTCGCCCTGAAGGCGGATGTCGAAACGGTAGGTGCCCTGGCCCTCGTCCCCGGCGATCAGCGTGCCGCGCCGCTCGCCCACCTGGGTGAGCAGCGGGTCGGCGGCGAGCGCGGCCTCGTCGTCCGGCAGGTAGATCCGGGTGTACAGGTGCACGAGCAGGCCGCGGGCGAAGACGCACACGCTGAGGTACGGCGCGCTGTTCCCACGGGCGCCGGGCCGGAGCGTACGGGCGTACCAGTGGCCGTCGGCGTCCGTCTGGATCCGACCCCAGCCGGTGAACTCCACGCCGTTGCGGCCCAGATACCCGCCGGTGGCCGGATCGCGGCGGATGGAGCCGTCGACCCGCGGGACCGTGCCGTCGGGCCGCGGACCCCACAGCTCGACGAGCGCGTCCGGCAGCGGGTTACCCTCGCCGTCCGTGACGTACCCGTGGACGGTGATCGTGTCCGGGTGGCCGAGCGGTGCGATCTCCTCGCCGCCGCGGAACGGCAGCGCGTAGCCGTAGAAGGGGCCGACCGTGTGGGACGGGGTGGGCAGGACGTTCTCCGGGCTGCTCGTGTCGGTCGTCGTCATGGTGTGCGTCAGCGTCCTTCCTCGATCCAGGTGGCGGCCGGGCCGTCGAGCACGATGTCCCAGCGGTAGCCGAGCGAGAACTCCGGCACCGACAGGCCGTGGTCGTAGGCGGCGACCAGCCGCTGCCGGGCCGCGTCGTCCGTCACCGACTGCAGGATCGGGTCGTACGGGAAGAGCGGGTCGTTCGGGAAGTACATCTGCGTCACCAGCCGCTGGGTGAACGCCGTGCCGAACACCGAGAAGTGGATGTGGGCGGGGCGCCACGCGTTGACGTGGTTGCGCCACGGGTAGGGGCCCGGCTGGACGGTGGTGAAGTGGTAGCGACCCTCGGCGTCGGTGAGGGTGCGGCCGACGCCGGTGAAGTTCGGGTCGAGCGGCGCGTCGTGCTGCTCGCGCTGATGGGCGTAGCGTCCGGCCGAGTTGGCCTGCCAGATCTCGATCAGCTGGCCGCGCACCGGGTGCCCGGCGCGGTCCAGCAGCCGCCCGGAGACGGTGATCCGCTCGCCGACCGGCTCCCCGGTGTGCTGCCGGGTGAGGTCGTTGTCGATCCCGGTGATGTCGCGCTCCCCGAAGGCGGGGGAGTGCAGCTCCACCAGCTCCGGGTCCTTGCCGGTGTCGATGGCGACCAGGGGCTGCTTGGGGTGGCGCAGCACCGAGGAGCGGTACGGCGCGAAGTCCCGGCGCGGGTGGTGCTCGACGGGTCCGCCGTCGGCGACACGCTTCTCGTACGCGGCGTGTTCGGCCGCGATCTCCTGGTCGATGTCCTGCTGGGTGAGAGCCATGGGGATACCTGATGCTTCCTTACCGTTCGAGGACGAGGGCGAGGCCCTGGCCCACGCCGATGCAGAGGGTGGCCACACCGGTGCCGGAGCCGCGGCGAGCGAGCTGGTGGGCGACCGTGCCGGCGAGCCGGGCTCCGGAGGCGCCGAGCGGATGGCCGAGCGCGATGGCCCCGCCCTGCGGGTTGAGGACCGCCGGGTCGAACTCGGGCCACTCGGCGAGGCAGCCGAGCACCTGGGCGGCGAACGCCTCGTTCAGCTCGAGGACTGACAGCTCGTCAAATCCCTTGCTGCTCTTGGCGAGTGCCCGGTTGACGGCCTCGACCGGGGCGAGCCCGAAGTAGTGCGGGTCGATCGCGGACACGCCGGTCGCGCAGATCCGGGCGAGCGGCTCGCGGCCGGTGGCCTTCAGGCCCTCCTCGTCGGTCAGCAGGAGGGCGGCCGCACCGTCGTTCAGCGGGGATGCGTTGCCCGCCGTCACGGTCCCGCCATCGCTGCGGAAGGACGGCCTGAGCTTCGCCATCGCGGCGAGCGAGGCGTCCGGCCGTACGCACTCGTCGGCGGCGAAGACGACCGGCTCGCCCTTGCGCTGCGGAACCGGGACGGGTGCCAACTCGATGTCGAACAGGCCCTGTTCGTGGGCGGTGGCCGCCTTGCGGTGCGAGGCGAGGGCGAACTCGTCCTGCTGCTCGCGGCCGATCTTGTGCTTGTCGGCGATCAGCTCGGCGCTCTCGCCCAGTGGAATGGTCCACCGCGGGTCCATCCTCGGGTTGACCATGCGCCAGCCGAGCGTCGTGGAGTACAGCTCCGCGTGCCCGGCCGGGAAGGGCCGGTCGGACTTGGGCAGTACGTACGGCGCCCGGGTCATGGACTCCACACCGCCGGCGAGCGCGATGTGGGCGTCGCCGACAGCGATGGCGCGGGCCGCCTGGATCACCGCCTCCAGACCGGAGGCGCACAGCCGGTTGACGGTCACGCCCGGCACGGAGGTCGGCAGTCCGGCGAGCAGCGCGGCCATCCGGGCCACGTTGCGGTTCTCCTCGCCGGCGCCGTTGGCGTTGCCGAGGTAGACGTCCTCGATGCGGGCCGGGTCCAGGTCCGGGGTGCGGTCGATGAGGGCGCGGAGGGTGTGGGCGGCGAGGTCGTCCGGGCGGACGGAGGCCAGGGCGCCGTTGTAGCGGCCGATCGGGGTGCGGACGGCGTCGACGATGTAAACAGGGTTCACAGCACGTTCTCCCCGATCCGCATTTCCGCGTCGGTCCTGATGACGACGTCTTCGACCGAGACGCCCGGCGCGGTCTCCACGAGCACGAGCCCGTCTTCCGTGACGTCCAGTGCCGCCAGATCCGTGATGACTCGGTTCACACACGCCTTGCCCGTGAGCGGCAGCGTGCACTTCTCGAGGATCTTCGGGGAGCCGTCCTTCGCGGTGTGCGTCATCACCACGATCACCTGCCGGGCGCCGTGCACCAGGTCCATCGCGCCGCCGATCCCGGTGACCAGCTTGCCGGGCACGGCCCAGTTGGCCAGGTCGCCGCCGACGGACACCTGCATCGCACCGAGCACGGCCACGTCGATGTGCCCGCCGCGGATCATCGCGAAGGACAGCGCAGAGTCGAAGAACGAAGCGCCCGGCAGGACGGTGACGGTTTCCTTGCCGGCGTTGATCAGATCCGGGTCGACCTCGTCCTCGGCCGGATACGGCCCGGTGCCCAGGATCCCGTTCTCCGACTCCAGGATCACCTCGACCCCCGGCGGCAGATGGTTCGGGATCAGCGTCGGCAGGCCGATGCCGAGATTGACGTACTGCCCGTCCCGCAGCTCGCGTGCCGCCCGCGCGGCCATCTCCTCGCGTGTCCAGGCCATCAGCTGCTCACCGTCCGCTGCTCGATCCGCTTGTCCGCCGCCTGCTCCGGGGTCAGCGCCACGACCCGCTGTACGAAGACGCCCGGCAGATGTACGGCGTCCGGGGCGATCTCGCCGGGCTCCACCAGCTCCTCCACCTCGGCGATCGCGACCCTGCCGGCCATCGCGGCGAGGGGGTTGAAGTTCCGGGCGGACCTGTTGAACACGAGATTCCCGTGCCGGTCCCCCTTCGCGGCCCTGACCAGCGCGAAGTCGGTACGGATGGCCCGCTCCAGGACGTACTCCACGCCGTCGAACTCCCGCACCTCCTTCGGCGGCGAGGCGAGCGCTACGCCGCCCTGGCCGTCGTAGCGCCAGGGCAGCCCGCCCTCGGCGACCTGGGTGCCGACCCCGGCCGGGGTGTAGAAGGCGGGGATCCCGGCGCCGCCCGCGCGCAGCCGCTCGGCCAGCGTGCCCTGCGGGATCAACTCCAGCTCCAGCTCGCCGCCCAGGTACTGGCGGGCGAACTCCTTGTTGGCGCCGATGTAGGAGCCGGTCACCCGGGTGATCCGCCCCGCGGCCAGCAGCACCGCGAGCCCGGTCTCCATCGCCCCGCAGTTGTTGGAGACGACCGCGAGACCGCCGACTCCGCGCTCGTACAGCGCCTGGATCAGCACGTTCGGCACACCGCTCAGCCCGAACCCGCCGACCGCGAGGGACGCGCCGTCCGGCACATCGGCCACCGCCTCCAGGGCTGTGGCGACCACCTTGTCCATCCGTGAAGCCCCATCTCATCAATTAATCAGGGCACTGAGTATTTCAGCGAGGTGCTCCTCACGCTGCCACCGGAGCGGAAAACCGTCAAGACCCCTGTATGTAAGCACCGTGGTCGGAAGACAGGGAGGCTCAGCGCCGGTTATCGTTCAGTACACCGACTAATCGACCAGAGGAGCGCGCATGGCCGCCGTGGATCTCGGCACCCATCCCGGGCATCTGGCCCGGCGGCTCCAGCAGGCGCACTACCTGCTGTGGAACACCATGGTCTCCGAGGAGATCACCTCGCCGCAGTTCGCGGTCATGAACGCGCTCGTCGCCGAGCCCGGCCTCGACCAGCGGACCGTGGGGGAGCGGGTGGGCCTGGACCGGTCGACCATCGCCGAGGTCATCAGCCGGCTCGGCCGCCGGGGACTGCTGACCAAGGTGCGCGACCCGCAGGACGGCCGGCGCTTCCTGCTCCGCCTCACCGACGACGGCCTGCGCACCCACCGCAAGCTCACTGTGCGCACGGCCCGGATGAACCAGGTCTTCCTCGCGCCCCTGTCGCCCGAGGAGCAGACGGTCTTCTTCGACCTGATCCGGCGGGTGGCGGACGCGGCGGAGGGCCTGCGCAATCCGGCCGAGCCGGCGGCCGCGCGGGGCTGAGCCTGCCTCTCCGCGCGGTTCTCACGGCGTAGGGCTCACGGCCGTACGGGGCTCATGGCCGTACGGGGCTCATGGCGCCGGGTGCACGCCACCCGTACCTGACCGGGGGCTACCCCAGAATCTCCGCCAAGTCGTACCGCACCGGCTCCTCCAGCTGGGCGTAGGTGCAGCTCTCCGGTGTGCGGTCCGGGCGCCAGCGGCGGAAGCGGGCCGTGTGCCGGAAGCGCTTCCCGTTCTCCATGTGGTCGTAGGCCACCTCGGCGACCCGCTCCGGCCGCAGTGGCACCCAGGACAGGTCCTTCCTGCCCGACCAGCGGCTCGGCGCGCCCGGCAGCCGGGCCGTCTCATGGGCGGCCTCGTCCGACCAGGCCGCCCACGGATGCCCGGCCACGTCGTCCATGCGCAGCGGCTCCAGCTCCTCGACGAGTTCGGCGCGCTTGCGCATGGGGAAGGCGGCCGACACGCCCACGTGCTGGAGCCTGCCGTGGTCGTCGTACAGCCCGAGCAGCAGTGAGCCGACCACCGGGCCGCTCTTGTGGAAGCGGTACCCGGCCACGACGACGTCGGCCGTCCGCTCGTGCTTGATCTTGAACATGGCCCGCTCGTCCGGCAGATAGCGCAGGGTGAGCGGCTTGGCGACGACCCCGTCCAGGCCGGCACCCTCGTACTGCTCGAACCACCGCTCGGCCACCTCGAGATCCGTCGTCGCGGGCGCCAGATGCACCGGCGGGGTCGACGCGGCGAGCGCCCGGTCCAGCAGGGCGCGGCGGTCGGTCAGCGGCACGTCCATCAGCGACTCGTCGTCCAGCGCGAGCAGGTCGAAGGCGACGAAGGAGGACGGGGTCCGCTCGGCCAGCATCCGCACCCGGGAGTCCGCCGGGTGGATCCGCTCGGTCAGCGCGTCGAAGTCCAGCCGCCCGTTCCGCGCGATCACGATCTCCCCGTCGAGCACGCACCGCTGCGGCACCCGCTCCCGCAGCGCCACCACCAGCTCGGGAAAGTACCTGGTCAGCGGCTTTCCGGTACGGCTGCCCAGCTCGACGTCGGACCCGTCGCGGAACACGATCGCCCGGAACCCGTCCCATTTCGCCTCGTAGTGCATACCGGGCGGGATCGTCGCCACCGACTTGGCGAGCATGGGCTTCACGGGTGGCATCACCGGCAGATCCATGCCTTGATTCTGCTCGCAAACGTACTCTTGCGCCCGGTATGCGCACTGTGCGGGGTGCGCCTACCGTGGCCGCATGGGTGCTGCGGTGGAACTGGAGGTGGCCGGCCGGATCGTACGGCTGTCCAGCCCGGACAAGGTCTTCTTCCCCGAGCGTGGTTTCACCAAGCTGGATCTCGCCCGGTACTACGTCTCCGTCGGCCCCGGCATCCTGCGCGCCCTGCGCAACCGGCCCACCACCCTCCAGCGCTACCCGGACGGCGTCGACGGCGAGTGGTTCTACCAGAAGCGCGCGCCCAAGGGCATGCCCGACTGGATCCCGACCGCCCACATCACCTTCCCCAGCGGCCGCAGCGCCGACGAGATGTGCCCCACCGAGGAGGCTGCCGTGGTGTGGGCCGCCCAGTACGGCACGCTCACCTTCCACCCCTGGCCGGTGCGCCGCACCCATGTCGACCACCCCGACGAACTGCGCATCGACCTCGACCCGCAGCCCGGCACCGACTACGCGGACGCCGTCCGCGCCGCCCACGAACTGCGCGCCGTCCTCGACGAGTTCGGCGGACTGCGCGGCTGGCCGAAGACCTCCGGCGGCCGTGGTCTGCATGTCTTCGTCCCGATCGAACCGCGCTGGACCTTCACCCAGGTGCGCCGCGCGGCCATCGCGGTCGGCCGGGAGATGGAACGCCGGATGCCGGAGCAGGTGACGATCAAGTGGTGGAAGGAGGAACGGGGCAGCCGTATCTTCCTGGACTACAACCAGACGGCCCGGGACCGCACCATCGCCTCCGCCTACTCCGTACGACCCCGCCCGCACGCCCCCGTCTCCGCGCCGCTGCGCTGGGAGGAGGTCGGCACGGCCCACCCCCGCGACTTCGACCTCGCCACCATGCCGGCCCGCTTCGCCCGACTCGGCGACGTGCACGCCGACATGGACGACCACGCCTACTCCCTGGACGCCCTCCTGGAACTGGCCCGCCGCGACGAACACGACCACGGCCTGGGCGATCTGCCGTACCCCCCGGAGTATCCGAAGATGCCCGGCGAACCCACACGGGTCCAGCCGAGCCGGGCCCGGCGGGAGGGGACGTCCTGAGAGGAGGGGAACTCCTCGCGGGCCGGGGTGGGCGATCATGCGGACATGACCCGTGTCCTGACCCGAAGCGACCTCGAGGCCGTGCTGGAACCGGCGGCCTGTCTCGCCGCGCTGCGCGACGGCTTCCGTACGGCCGGTACGACGGCGACGGCCGTACCCGGCCGGCGGATCCGCACCGACCTGCCGTTCCCCGGCACCGCCACCGCGCTCATCCCCGGCCTGCTGCCGGGCGTCGACGCCTACACGGTGAAGGTGAACGCCAAGTTCCCCGCGGCCCGGCCCGCGTTGCGCGGGGTGATCTGTCTGCACAGCGGTGCGGACGGGGAGTTGCTCGCGCTGCTGGACTCGGCGACCGTCACGGCCTGGCGGACCGGGCTGGCCGCCGCCCTCGGGACCGCGCTGCTGGCCCCGGCCGCCTACGACGTCCTCGGCGTGATCGGAGCGGGTGCCCAGGCCGAGTTGACGCTGCGCGGCCTGACGGGCGAGCACCGGACCCGGCGGCTCGTCGTGCACGACACGGACGCCGAGCGCGCCGCCGCGTTCGCCGCCCGGCACGGCGGCCGGGTGCTGGACTCCGCCGGCGCGGTGGCCGGGGCGGCCGACACCGTCCTGCTCGCGACCTGGTCCCGGACACCGCTGCTCGCCCTCGGCGACACCCGCGCCGGCCAGCACTTCACCAGCCTCGGCACCGACGAGCCCGGCAAGCGGGAACTCGCCCCCGATCTGCTGGACGCCGCGCTGCTCGTCGTGGACGACGAGGAACTCGCCGTCAGCATGGGCGCGTTGGCGGCTCCCGGGCTCGCCCGGACCACCGCCGACGCCACCCTCACCGACGTCTTGCGCGGCACCCGCCCCGGGCGCACCTCGGCCGGGCAGCGCACGGTGTACGCCCCGGTCGGGCTGCCCTGGCAGGACCTCGCCCTCACCTGGCTCGCCTGGCGGGAGGCCGAGCGCCGGGGTGTGGGAGCGACGATCGACCTGCTGGGCTGAACCACGGCCCACGCGGGAGGGCGATCCCGCCTGGCCGAGCCGCTGTTTGCGGCTCCGGCGGCGGTGTCACCTCGCGGTTATCCTGACCGGCAGCAGCCGATGAGGAGTCCCGAAGTGACCGAGGCAGTGTCGCGCCCCACGCTGGAGGCCGTCGCCGCGCGGGCCGGTGTGTCCCGGGCCACCGTGTCGCGGGTGGTCAACGGCGGGGACGGGGTACGCGAGCCGCTGGCCGAGCGGGTCCGGCAGGCCGTGGCGGAACTGGGCTACGTCCCCAACCGGGCGGCGCGCAGCCTCGTGACCCGGCGGCACGACGCCGTCGCGGTCGTCATCGCCGAGCCCGAAACCAGGGTCTTCGCCGACCCCTTCTTCGCCCTCCAACTGCGCGGCATCAGCAAGGAGCTGACCGCCCACGACAACCAGCTGGTGCTGCTGCTCACCGAGGGCCGTGACGATCACGCGCGCGTGGCCCGGTATCTCGCCGGCGGGCACGTCGACGGCGCACTCGTCTTCTCGCTGCACCTCGACGACCCGCTGCCCGGCCTCATCCACGCCGCCGGCGTGCCGACCGTCTTCGGCGGGCGGCCCGGCTGGGGCGACGACACCCGCGCGGGCGAGAACCCGGGCGTGGTGTACGTCGACAGCGACAACCGGGGCGGGGCCCGCGCGGCCGTACGCCATCTCGTGGACCTCGGCCGCCGGCGCGTCGCGCATCTCACCGGCGCCCTGGACCAGACCTCGGCCGTGGACCGGCTCGACGGGTACCGGGACGTCATGGGCGACGCGCCCGGCGGGAGCGATCCCCGGCTGGTCGTGGAGAGCGACTTCACGCCGGCCGGCGGCGAACGCGCGATGCGTGAACTCCTCGACCGCTGCCCGGACGTGGACGCCGTGTTCGCCGCGAACGACCTCACCGCGCTCGGCGCCCTGCGCGTGCTGCGCGCGACCGGGCGGCGGGTGCCCGAGGACGTGGCCGTGATCGGCTTCGACGACATGCTGCCCGTCGCCTTGGAGGCCGACCCGCCGCTGACGACGGTCCGTCAGGAGACCGAGGCAATGGGGCGTCTGATGGCCCGACTGCTGCTGCGCGGCCTGTCCGGCGGCCGCGACCGTGCCGGAGCGCCGGCGGACCCGCCGCCCGCCGACGGCTCCGGCGGCGTGATCCTCCCGACGACCCTGATCCGCCGCGCCTCCGCGTAGCCACGGGCCGGCCCCGACCCGGCTCAGCCCTGCTGTGACGCGCTCCGGATCACCGCGAAGTGCGCGCCGTACGGGTCGGTGAGCTGGGCCATGCGGCCGACGCCCTCCAGGGTCGTGGCCGGCATGCGTACCGTGCCGCCGAGCCGCCCCGCCCTGTCGACCGTGGCGTCCGTGTCCGCCACCTCGAAGTACGGCAGCCAGTGGGGGCCGCGCCCCGCGTCGCCGAGGGCCTCGGACAGGGGCATGATGCCGCCGAACATCGCGTCCTCACCGGCATCGGCCGGATTGACGCAGGTGTACACCCCACCCGGGAACGGCACCGAGGACGTCTCCAGGCCGAGCACCTTGTGGTAGAAGGCGGCGCCCGCCGCGACGTCCGGTGTGTACAGCTCGACCCAGCACAGCGAACCCGGCTCGTTCGCCACGTCCACGCCCTTGGTCCGTCCGGGCTGCCAGATCCCGAACGGTGTGCCCGCCTGGTCGGCGAGGATCGCCAGGTGTCCCTGGCCCATCACGTCCATCGGCTGGACCAGCACGCTGCCGTGGGCCTGCTCCGCCGCCTTGGCCGTGGCCTCGGCGTCCGCGCTCTGGAAGTACACCGTCCAGGCCGGCGGGCCCTGCTCGGGGCCGCCCTGCACGCCGCCCGCCACGGTCTTTCCGCCCAGCTGGAAGAAGCCGTAGCCGCCGGCGTCCGGTCCCGCCGACTGGAACTCCCAGCCGAACAGACCGCCGTAGAAGGATCGGGCGCCGTCGATGTCGGACGTGGTGACATCGATCCAGTTCGGAGCGCCGTTGACGAAACGGGTGGTGAGCATCTTCGCCCTCCTCGAAAGGGTCCCGTCCTCTGCACTGCCGAGTCTTCCACCCCCCACTGACAATCGCCGCCGGAGCACCGCCACGCGCGCACCCCGCACACGTCCCGCGCGCCGCCGTGCACCGGGCCGGGCCGGGGGAGGATGATCGGAGCGGCCGGAGCCTTGACGGAGGCGTTGAACAGGCGTTGATCGAACGTTTTTCGCCGCGCGGCACGATCCTGGCCATGCACTTCGACACGATCACCCCGGCCGACGACACCTGGCAGGCACAGGCCCTGTGCGCCCAGACCGGGCCGGACTTCTTCTTCCCGGAGCCGGGCAGCTCGGTGCGCGAGGCGAAGCGCATCTGCGCCATGTGCGAGCTGCGCCCGGCCTGCCTGGACTACGCCCTGGCCAACGACGAGCGCTTCGGCGTCTGGGGCGGGCTCTCCGAGAAGGAACGCCTCGCCCTGCGCCGCACCTCGCATTGACCGCCGGCAGGCCCCGCCCGGGGTCAGCGCCCGGCCCGCGCCGCCATCCGGGCCTTGCGCGCGGCCAGCTTCTCGTCGAACTTCAGGGCCTCCGCGTCCAGTCCGCCCATGAACAGGCCGAGTTCCTCCTGCGCCTGCCGGCCCTCGGGGCCGAGGCCGTCGATGTCCAGGACCTTCAGGAAGCGCAGCACGGGCTGCAGGACGTCGTCGTGGTGGATGCGCAGGTTGTAGACCTCGCCGATGGCCATCTGCGCGGCGGCCCGCTCGAAGCCGGGAATGCCGTGACCGGGCATCCGGAAGTTCACCACGACGTCCCGGACCGCCTGCATCGTCAGGTCGGGTGCGAGCTCGAACGCGGCCTTCAGCAGGTTGCGGTAGAAGACCATGTGCAGGTTCTCGTCGGTCGCGATGCGGGCCAGCATGCGGTCGCAGACCGGGTCGCCGGACTGGTGCCCGGTGTTGCGGTGCGAGATCCGGGTGGCCAGCTCCTGGAAGGCGACGTAGGCGATCGAGTGCAGCATCGAGTGCCCGTTGTCGGACTCGAAGCCCTCGCTCATGTGCGACATGCGGAACTGCTCGAGCTTGTCGGGGTCCACCGCGCGCGAGGTGAGCAGATAGTCGCGCATCACGATGCCGTGCCGGCCCTCCTCGGCCGTCCAGCGGTGCACCCAGGTGCCCCAGGCGCCGTCGCGGCCGAAGAGCGTGGCGATCTCGTGGTGGTAGCTCGGCAGGTTGTCCTCGGTGAGCAGGTTGACCACGAGGGCGATCCGGCCGATCTCGGTCACCTTGGACTGGTCCTTGTCCCAGGCCTCGCCGTCCTCGAACAGGCCGGGGAAGTTACGGCCGTCGCTCCAGGGCACGTACTCGTGCGGCATCCAGTCCTTGGCGACCTTCAGATGCCGGTTCAGTTCCGTCTCGACCACTTCCTCCAGCGCGTACAGCAGCCGCGCGTCGGTCCAGGCGGACGGGCTGCCGAGATGAGGGGAGGTGATCGTCACAGGAACTCCAGGGGACGCCGAGCAAGAGAAGCGAGAAGGGGATGGTCCGGCGAGCGGCGCCGGAAACCTACGAGATCGTAGGCTACGAATCCGTAGGTTACGAAGCCGTAGGTTAAGTTCGCTGTAAAGATCGCTGATCAGCACCCCCTGGCACGGGTTTCCGACGCGCCCGGTACTTCACCCCGATCAGGCGTACAGCTCCCGCAGGCGCACCGAGAGGCAGGTCACACAGCCCTCGAGCTTCTCGAACTCGCTGATGTCGACCGTGACGACCTCGTGGCCGAGATCGGTCAGGAGCTCCGCCGTCTTCGGGGCGCTCGCCGCCATCAGCAGCTTGTGGCCGCCGAGCAGCACCACGTGCGAGCCGGACTCCTCGGGCACCGACAGGAAGCCCGGGAACAGCGAGGGCCGGTCCAGCTTCGGGATGTGCCCGATCACCGTGCCGTCGGGCAGCGCGGTCACCGCCGACTTCAGGTGCAGCACCCGGCTCACCGGGACGGGCACCACGCGGGCGCCCAGCGGCTCGAAGGCGGCCCGCACCTGCTGCACACCGGCCGCGTTGGTGCGTCCGCCCCGGCCGACGTAGACGGTGTCGCCGACCTTCAGGACGTCGCCGCCGTCCAGCGTGCCCGGCTCCCATATCCAGTTCACCGAGCAGCCGAGGCGGGCCACCGCCTCCTCGACCCCGACGGTCTCCATGCGCCGGGACTCGGCGCCGGGCCGGGTGATCAACGCCACGTTCTTGTACATGACGACGGTGTCCTCGACGAACACCGAGTCCGGGCAGTCGTCCTCCGGGTCGACCTCGATCGTCTCCCAGCCCGCCGTGCGCAGCGCCTCGACGTAGGCGTCCCATTGCTCCATGGCGAGCCCCACGTCGACCTTCTCCCGCTCGACGTGCGTCACCAGGCCTTCGGCGAGGCGGGGGCTGGGGCGGCGGACGAGGGCCTTCTTGCTGGGCACGAGGGACCTTTCGAATCGGCGGTGCGGGTGCCGGCGCCGGTGAATTCGGCGCCGGTCCGCCATCATGCAGTCCGCTCCCGCCAGGGCAAAACCCCCGGTGTCAGGCTGTGCCCCTCCTGATACGTCGGGGCCGGACCCATGCCACCGGCGCTAGGCGGGATACCCGGCGTCTTCCGGCGTGATCTCCTTCAGTTCTCCCTCCTCCATCAGCAGCCAGCGGGTGATGCCGATCGACTCGAGGAACGGCATGTCGTGGCTGGCCACGAGCAGTGCGCCCTCGTACGACTCCAGGGCCGAGGTCAGCTGCCGGACGCTCGCCATGTCGAGGTTGTTGGTCGGCTCGTCGAGGAGCAGCAGCTGGGGTGCCGGTTCGGCGAGCATCAGCGCGGCCAGCGCCGCCCGGAACCGCTCGCCGCCGGACAGGGTGGCCGCCTTCTGGTCGGCCCGCGCGCCCCGGAACAGGAAGCGGGCGAGGCGTGCCCGGACCCGGTTGTTGGTGGCGCCCGGCGCGAACCGGGCCACGTTCTCGGCGACCGTCAGCTCGTCGTCGAGCACGTCCAGGCGCTGGGGCAGGAAACGCAGCGGCACGTGCGCGTGTGCCCAGCCTGCCACCGGCGCCAGTTCCCCGGCGACGGTCCGCAGCAGCGTCGTCTTTCCGGCGCCGTTGCGCCCGATGACCGCGATCCGCTCCGGGCCGCGCAGATCGAGGATCCCCTCGACACGCGCCCCGTAGGCCAGCCCCAGGTTCTCCAGGGTGAGCACCTGCCGGCCCGGCGGCACGGCCGTGTACGGCAGGTCGACGCGGATCTCGTCGTCGTCCCGTACGGCCTCCACCGCCTCGTCCAGCCGTTCCCTGGCCTCGGCGAGCTTCTCCTCGTGCATGACGCGGTGCTTGCCCGCGGAGACCTGGGCCGCGCGTTTCCTGAGCTTCATCACGACCCTGGGCTCGCGCTTGCTCTCGTACATCTTGTTGCCGTAGCGCACCCGCTTCGCCAACTTCGTGTGCGCTTCGACCAGTTCGCGCTTCTGCTTCTTCAGATCCGCCTCGGCCACGCGCACCATCCGTTCGGCGGCCTCCTGCTCGACGCTGAGCGCCTCCTCGTAGGCCGAGAAGTTGCCGCCGTACCAGGTGACCTCCCCGGAGCGCAGCTCCGCGATCTGGTCGACCAGGTCGAGCAGTTCCCGGTCGTGGCTGACCACGATCAGGACGCCGGGCCACGCGGCGACGGCCTGGTAGAGCCGTCGGCGCGCGTACAGGTCGAGGTTGTTGGTGGGTTCGTCGAGCAGCAGCACGTCGGGGCGGCGCAGCAGCAGCGCGGCCAGCCGGAGCAGCACCGACTCGCCGCCGGAGACCTCGCCGACGGTGCGGTCCAGGCCGATGTGGCCGAGACCGAGTTCGCCGAGCGTGACCAGGGCGCGCTCCTCGACGTCCCAGTCGTCGCCGACCGTCTCGAAGTGCTCCTCGGCGACGTCGCCCGCCTCGATGGCGTGCAGCGCGGCCCGTTTCCCGGCGATGTCGAGGGCCTGGTCGACGCGGAGCGCGGTGTCGAGGGTGACGTTCTGCGGGAGGTGGCCGACCTCGCCGGCCACCTTGACGGTGCCGTCCGCCGGGGTCAGTTCTCCGGCCAGCAGCTTCAACAGGGTCGACTTTCCTGATCCGTTGACGCCGATGAGCCCGGTGCGGCCGGGGCCGAACGCGATGTCGAGGCCGTCGAGGACGGTGGTGCCGTCGGGCCAGGCGAAGGACAGGGACGTACAGGTGAGGGAAGATGACATGAAGGCCTCGCGATGAAGGTGCGTGCGGTCGGGTGGGCGCATGTCGAGACACCGCGAGGCGGGAACCGAAAGGTCTGTGGGCACGAGGAGCCCATGAAAAAGGGCCTGTGCCGGAGGACGGCTCGGACGCCGAGGTCGTACGCCGCGCACACCTCACCGGTGCGAACGCGGTGTCTCAAGACCTCAGACGAGCAACGTCCTTCTCCAATCGACGGCAACAGGACCGAGGTAAACGGTAGAAGGGGGCCCGAAGGCTGTCAACGCAATTAAAAGCGGCCCTCGACGCGGGCCGTGCCGGGGCCGATGACGCCGTTCACGCGCGCGTGGCGGTCAGCAGGCGTCCCGCATCAGCTCGGCCAGGTCGTGGTCCAGGTCGAGCTGGAGGTGTTCCAGACCGACGGGCACGAGCTCGTCGGCCGCCGCCAGGAAGCGCCGGATCTCGCCCGAGCGCACATGCACGATCGCGGTGCCCTCGGGGGCGTGGAACTCCAGCACCGTGCGGTCGTAGCCGTAGGGACGCACCCGGACGTCCCCCTGGCCCTCGGGGCCCTGCTGCCCGGCGATCAGCAGCTCGCGGGAGAAGGTCCAGGCGACCTCGACGCCTTCCAGGGTGGCCGGGGCCGGGAAGGTCATGACGACGGCGAACGGGTCGCGTCGGTCGTAGCGCAGCGTGGCGGGAATGCTCGGCATGCGCGGTGCGGCGGCGACGAGACGGGCCTCTACGGGCTGCTCGATGACGGTGGACAACGCCTTGCTCCCTCGTGACGGCTGGACTACGCCCGGGTGTGCGGCACCCGGCACCGGTAGAGACGTCGGATCCGGCCAAGGCGTGCACACCGATCACGAGTGACCTCGGTCACCGCGTTCATGCGTGGCGGGATCCGGCCCGTTCGCCCCGCGAGGGCGGGCAGTTGGTGCTCTGGACGGCGCCGGTCCGGTCGGCTAGCTTCGCCCGCCATGAGGCGCTTGGGGAGCACGCGACGCAGGGGACGGACGGGCCGGCTGGTGGCGGCGGGGGTGGCGTGCGGGGCGGCGCTGGCCGCGCTGACGGTCCCGGCGGCCGAGGCCCGGACGCTCGGACCGGACGGCGCAGGAGCGCACTGGGCGGCGAAGGACCCCGGGACCCCACAGGTCCGGTACCGGGGTCTCGCGGCCGTCGACCGGCGGACGGCCTGGCTGGCCGGCACCGACGGCACGGTGCTGCGCACCACGGACGGCGGCTCGAGCTGGCGGAACGTCTCGCCGCCGGGGGCGGGCGACCTGCAGTTCCGGGACGTGGAGGCGTTCGACGCGCGGCGCGCGGTGGTGCTGGCCATCGGCGAGGGCGAGGCCTCCCGCGTCTATCGCACCGACGACGGCGGGGCGAGCTGGACCGAGTCCTTCCGCAACACCGACCCGAACGCCTTCTACGACTGCCTGGCCTTCTTCGACCGCCGCCACGGCCTCGCCGTGAGCGACCCGGTGGACGGGAAGTTCCGCATGCTGTCCACAAGCGACGGCGGCCGCTCCTGGCGGGTGCTGCCCGCCGAGGGCATGCCCACCGCCCTGGACGGCGAGGCAGGCTTCGCCGCGAGCGGCCAGTGCCTGGTCACCTCGAGCCCGCGGGACGTCTGGCTGGCCACCGGGGGCGGCGCCCACGCGCGCGTGCTGCACTCCGCCGACCGCGGACTGACCTGGACGGCGGCCGACACACCCGTGCCGGCCGGCGATCCGGCCAAGGGCGTCTTCGCGCTCGCCTTCCGCGACCGCACCCACGGCCTCGCCGTCGGCGGCGACTACCGCCCCGGCCAGTCCTCGCCGCAGGCCGCCGCCGTCTCCGCCGACGGCGGCCGCACCTGGGCCCCGGCGGCCACGCCCCCGCCCGCCTACCGCTCCGGCGCCGCCTGGCTGCCGTACAGCCGCAGTGCCGCGCTCGCCGTCGGCCCCACCGGCACCGACCTGACCACCGACGGCGGCCGCACCTGGCGGACGATCGACACCGGCTCCTACGACACCGTGGCCTGCACGCCCGACCTGAGTTGCTGGGCGGCCGGCGAACAGGGCAGGGTGGCCCGGCTGGAACGCTGAGCGAGGGACCGGCTCAGCTCAGCGTCTGGCGGTGCCGGTCCAGCTCGGGGGCCGTCTTCGTGGCTATGAACTCGCTGACGCGGTACGCGCACACGCCGGCGACGACGAACGGATCGCGCGCGACGATCTCGTCGATCAGGGCGCGGTCCTCGGCGACGGCCAGGATCACCCCGCCCTCCCGGGGTTCCTTGCGCCCGGAGGCCAGGAAGAAGCCCTTGTCGTACTGCTCCTCCAGCCAGGCCACATGGTCGGGCAGCAGGGCGTCGACGGCGTCGAGGGGCGCGGTGTAGGTCAGATCGAGTACGAACATGATCACGAGGCTACCCCCGGACACTGACAATCCGCCCCGGGCCGTACAGTTCTGGACACGATGACGACCGTAGGCGTACCCGCGGGCTGGCCCGCGACCGAGGAAGAGGCCCGCGCCGTACAGGACGAGCTGCGCGGGCGGGTGGTGCTGGACGAGCCCGGACCGCCGCCGGGGCAGGGTCACGTCACCGGCGTCGACGTCGCCTACGACGACGGCCTCGATCTCGTCGCCGCGGCCGCCGTCGTGCTGGACGCCGCCACCCTGGAGGTGGTGGCCGAGGCGACGGCCGTGGGCCGGGTGTCCTTCCCGTACGTGCCCGGGCTGCTCGCCTTCCGGGAGATCCCCACCGTCCGGGCCGCCCTGGACCGGCTGCCGTGCCCGCCCGGCCTGGTGGTGTGCGACGGCTACGGACTGGCCCACCCGCGCCGTTTCGGCCTCGCCAGCCATCTGGGCGTGCTCACCGGACTGCCGGTCATCGGCGTCGCCAAGAACCCGTTCACCTTCAGGTACGACGAACCGGCCCCCGCGCGGGGCGCGTCGGCGCCGCTGCTCGCGGGGACCGAGGAGGTCGGGCGCGCCCTGCGGACCCGGGACGGCGTCAAGCCGGTCTTCGTCTCGGTCGGCCACCGGGTGAGCCTGGACAACGCCCTGGCCCACACCCTCGCCCTGACCCCGCGCTACCGGCTGCCGGAGACCACGCGCCGGGCCGACGCCCTGTGCCGCCGGTCGCTTCAGGAGGCGACGACGCGCCAGGCGCCGACCTCCTGATACGCCGAGTCGTAGATGTCCGAGCCGTCACCCGGCTCGAGGGCGTAGTGGTGGAGGTTGCCGCCCCAGTAGCGCAGGATCCGGCCCAGTTCCCTGGCCCGGTCCTGCGTCGGCGTGCCCTCGTCCACGGTCACTTCGAGCACGAACTTCATGCGTTTCCCGCCTCCTTGCGGCTGCTTTGTTCCGGGCCTCCATCGTTTCATTGAAAGACCGTGTGAAACTTTTGAGTGCCAGGGCGCAAGGTGGGCGGCGCATCCTCACCGTGAAGTCTCAAAACGAAGGGAAGGCGGGGACGTGGCGGTCACCCGGCGGCCGCCACCCGGAAGGTGATCCCCGCGGCGCGCAGCCGCCCGGTCAGGGCGTCGCCCATCGCCTGCGCGGTGGTGACCTGCCCCGTCGTCGGCGGCAGCTCGTCGAAGGCCAGGCACAGGGCCGCCTCGGCGAACATCTTCGCCGTCTCGTCGTAGCCGGGGTCGCCGCCCGAGACCTCCGTGCACACCCGTCGGCCGCCGCCCTCGCCGACGAAGCGCACCGCGAACCGGCTCCGCGCCCGCTTCTCCGCGCTCGGCCCGTCCCCCGGCTCCAGCCGCCCCGACAACCAGCGCCGCGCGGGCGGCAGCTGGGCGGCCGCCACCGCCGCGCCGACGGCGGCGACCCCGCCGAGGGCGACCGGCAGATGCCGCACCGCCGCGTAGTGCCGGTAGCGGAAGTCCGGGCCGTACCGCTCGAGCGCCCGCGCCGAACGGCGCACGATCTGCGGGTCGAGGGTCGGCAGCGGCAGCGCCCACGCGCCGACCTCCCCGGCGAAACGGGGCGCTCCCGTCGGTACCGCGACCCGGCGCCCCAGCAGCCGCGGTTCGTGCCGGCCCCGTTCGCGCGCGGCGGCCAGCATCTGCCGGCCGCGGGAGAACTGGTTCAGCGCCGAGGCCAGGGTGCCGCCGGAGAAGGCCGCGTCGGCGGTCACGTAGCCGTCCACCCGCAGCGGGACCCCCTCCGGCAGCTGCCGGACCGTGAAGTACGCGCCCAGGTCGTGGGGCACGGAGTCGAAGCCGCAGGCGTGCACGAGGCGCGCGCCCGTCTCCCGCGCGCGTGCGTCGTGCCGGACGTACGTCAGGTCCACGAACTCCGGCTCGCCGGTCAGGTCCAGGTAGTCGGTGCCGGTCTCCGCGCAGGCGGCGACCAGCTCCTCGCCGTACAGCACGTACGGCCCCACGGACGTGGCCACCACGCGCGCGTGCTCGGCGAGGGCGCGCAGTGTGGCCGGTTCGCCCACGTCGGCCCGCAGCACGCCGATGTCCGTGCCGCCGGGCAGCCGTTCGCGCAGCCGTTCCAGTCTGTGTTCGTCGCGGCCGGCCACCGCCCAGCGCAGATCGTCCGGCGCGTGCGCGGCGAGGTACTCCGCGGTGAGGGTGCCGACGAAGCCGATGGCTCCGAAGAGCACGAGGTCGTAGGGACGGTCCGTCCTGTTTAGCCTGCTCATGACACCCCTTGTCGTGCAGCCCGTGCCGCTGTCGGTGGCTGAGGCTAGCGTGAGGTTGCCGTACTCCGACGACCGGCTGTACCCCGGTGACGTCTGGGCGGCGGAAGTGAGCCGACCCGGCGCATGGCTCACTCACCTCTCACCCGTTCGGGTGGTCTCCGATGTGCCGGGCACTTGGCTAAGCGCTTGCTCGTTCAGGTCTTGTGTCAGATGGAACGCGTTCTTAGCATCACGGGTGTTACATCAGTTGTGTCACACACGCTTGGGGGCTGGAGCATGACGACGGCAGTGAAGCCGGGGCAGGGGCCGCTCTCCGGTGTGCGTGTGGTCGAGCTGGCCGGCATCGGGCCGGGCCCGTTCGCCGCCATGCTCCTGGCCGACCTGGGCGCGGACGTGGTCCGGGTGGACCGGCCGGGCGGCCCCGGCCTCGCGATCGACCCCGCGTACGACGTCACGAACCGCAACAAGCGGTCGGTCGTGGTCGACCTGAAGGCCCCGGACGGCCCCGCGCGCGTGCTCGACCTCGCCGAGCGGGCCGACATCCTCGTCGAGGGGTACCGCCCGGGCGTCGCCGAGCGCCTCGGCGTCGGCCCGCAGGAGTGCCACGCGCGCAACCCCCGCCTGGTCTACGGCCGGATGACCGGCTGGGGCCAGGACGGCCCCCTCGCCCAGCGCGCGGGCCACGACGTGGCCTACATCGCGCTTACCGGCACCCTCGGCATGATCGGCCGCCCGGACGAGCCCCCGGCCGTCCCCGCCAACCTCCTCGGGGACTACGCGGGTGGCTCCCTCTACCTGGTCGTGGGTGTCCTCGCCGCCCTGCACCACGCGCGCGCGACCGGCACCGGACAGGTCGTCGACGCTGCCATCGTCGATGGCACCGCCCATCTGTCCGCGATGATCCACGGCATGCTCGCGGCCGGCGGCTGGCAGGACCGGCGCGCCGCCAACCTCCTCGACGGCGGCTGTCCCTACTACGGCACTTACGAGACCGCCGACGGCCAGTACATGGCGGTGGGCGCTCTGGAGGGGCAGTTCTACGAGGAGTTCCTGCGCCTGCTCGGCCTGGACGACCTGGCCGGCGCCCGCAAGGACTGGACCCGCTGGGGCGAGCTGCGCGAGCGTGTGGCCGCCCGCTTCACGTCCCGCACCCGTGACGAGTGGACGGCCGTGTTCGAGGGCACCGACGCCTGCGTGGCCCCCGTGCTGTCCCTGCGCGAGGCCCCGCACCACCCGCATCTCGCCGCCCGCGGCACCTTCACCGATCACGGCGGCATCACCCAGCCCGCCCCCGCCCCCCGCTTCTCCGCGACCCCCACCGCCGTCCGCACCGGCCCGGCCCGCCCGGGCGCGGACACCGAGTCGGTGGCGCGGGACTGGGGGATACCCGCAGGCGTGAACGACGACCCGGTCGCAGGCAGCGACTGACCCCGCTCGGCCCACCCTTTCCGAAAGGCACACCAGTGAGCACCGAAGCGTACGTGTACGACGCGATCCGCACCCCGCGCGGCCGCGGCAAGGCGAACGGCGCCCTGCACGGCACGAAGCCCATCGACCTGGTCGTCGGCCTCATCCACGAGATCCGCGGCCGCTTCCCCGGCCTCGACCCGGCCGCGATCGACGACATCGTCCTCGGCGTCGTCGGCCCCGTCGGGGACCAGGGCTCCGACATCGCCCGGATCGCCGCGGTCGCCGCGGGCCTGCCCGACACGGTCGCCGGAGTGCAGGAGAACCGCTTCTGTGCCTCCGGCCTGGAAGCCGTCAACCTGGCCGCCGCCAAGGTCCGTTCGGGCTGGGAGGACCTCGTCCTCGCGGGCGGTGTGGAGTCGATGTCCCGGGTGCCGATGGCCTCCGACGGCGGCGCCTGGTTCAACGACCCGATGACCAACCTCGCCGTCAACTTCGTACCGCAGGGCATCGGCGCCGACCTCATCGCCACCATCGAGGGCTTCTCCCGCCGGGACGTCGACGAGTACGCGGCGCTGTCCCAGGAACGCGCGGTCACGGCCTGGAAGGAGGGCCGCTTCGAGCGTTCCGTGGTCCCGGTCAAGGACCGCAGCGGTCTGGTCGTCCTCGACCATGACGAGCATCCGCGCCCCGGCACCACCGCCGACTCCCTGGCGAAGCTCAAGCCGTCGTTCGCGGACATCGGCGAACTCGGCGGCTTCGACGCCGTAGCGCTGCAGAAGTACCACTGGGTGGAGAAGATCGACCACGTCCACCACGCGGGCAACTCCTCCGGCATCGTGGACGGTGCCTCGCTCGTCGCGATCGGCTCCAAGGAGGTCGGCGAGCGCTACGGCCTCACCCCGCGCGCGCGGATCGTCTCGGCGGCCGTCTCCGGCTCCGAGCCCACCATCATGCTCACCGGGCCCGCGCCCGCCACCCGCAAGGCGCTCGCCAAGGCCGGCCTCACCATCGACGACATCGACCTGGTCGAGATCAACGAGGCGTTCGCCGCGGTCGTGCTGCGCTTCGTCAAGGACATGGGCCTCTCCCTGGACAAGGTCAACGTCAACGGCGGCGCCATCGCGCTGGGCCACCCGCTCGGCGCGACCGGCGCGATGATCCTCGGCACCCTCGTGGACGAACTGGAGCGCCAGGACAAGCGCTACGGCCTCGCCACCCTGTGCGTCGGCGGCGGCATGGGCATCGCCACCATCGTCGAGCGCATCTGAACTCCCCGCGGAATCACCAGACTTCAACGGAGACGACTGTCATGACCGAAAGCACCACCATCCGCTGGGAGCAGGACGACACCGGTGTCGTCACCCTCGTCCTGGACGACCCCAACCAGTCCGCGAACACGATGAACCAGGCGTTCCGCGCCTCCATCACGGCGATCGCCGCGCGGGCGGAGGCCGAGAAGGACTCCATCCGCGGCATCGTCTACACCTCGGCCAAGAGGACCTTCTTCGCGGGCGGCGACCTCAAGGACATGATCAAGGCCGGTCCCGAGGACGCCCAGCAGGTCTTCGACACCGCGACCGAGATCAAGAACGCGCTGCGCCGCATCGAGACCCTCGGCAAGCCCGTCGTCGCCGCCATCAACGGCGCGGCCCTCGGCGGCGGTTACGAGATCGCGCTCGCGTCCCACCACCGCATCGCCCTGGACGCCCCCGGCTCCAAGATCGGCCTGCCCGAGGTCACGCTCGGCCTGCTGCCCGCGGGCGGCGGCGTCACCCGCACCGTGCGCCTGATGGGCATCACGGACGCGCTGCTGAAGGTGCTGCTCCAGGGCACCCAGTACAACCCCCGCCGCGCCCTGGACAACGGTCTGGTCCACGAGGTGGCCGCCACGCCGGAGGAGATGCTGGCCAAGGCCCGCGCCTTCATCGACGCGCACCCCGAGTCGCACCAGCCCTGGGACGTCCCCGGCTACAAGATCCCGGGCGGCACCCCCGCCAACCCCAAGTTCGCCGCCAACCTGCCCGCCTTCCCGGCCAATCTGCGCAAGCAGACGAACGGCGCCCCCTACCCGGCCCCGCGCAACATCATGGCGGCGGCCGTCGAGGGCTCCCAGGTCGACTTCGAGACCGCGATCACCATCGAGACCCGCTACTTCACCGAGCTGGTCACCGGGCAGACCGCGAAGAACATGATCCAGGCCTTCTTCTTCGACCTCCAGGCCGTCAACTCCGGCGCCAACCGCCCGGGGGGCGTCGAGCCCCGCAAGGTCCGCAAGGTCGCCGTCCTCGGCGCCGGCATGATGGGCGCGGGCATCGCCTATTCCTGCGCCCGCGCGGGCATCGACGTCGTCCTGAAGGACGTCTCCGCGGAGGCGGCCGCCAAGGGCAAGGGCTACTCCGAGAGGCTGTGCGCCAAGGCCGTCGCCAAGGGCCGTACCAGCCAGGAGAAGGCGGACGCGCTGCTCGCCCGGATCACCCCGACCGCCGAGGCGGCCGACCTCGCGGGCTGTGACGCGGTGATCGAGGCCGTCTTCGAGGACACCTCGCTCAAGCACAAGGTGTTCCAGGAGATCGAGTCCGTCGTCGCGCCCGACGCGCTGCTGTGCTCCAACACCTCCACCCTGCCCATCACCACCCTCGCCGAGGGCGTGGAGCGCCAGGCCGACTTCATCGGGCTGCACTTCTTCTCGCCGGTCGACAAGATGCCGCTGGTCGAGATCATCAAGGGCGAGCGCACCGGCGACGAGGCCCTCGCCCGGGCCTTCGACCTGGTCCGGCAGATCAACAAGACGCCGATCGTCGTCAACGACTCGCGCGGTTTCTTCACCTCCCGGGTGATCGGCCACTTCATCAACGAGGGCGTCGCCATGGTCGGCGAGGGCATCGAGCCCGCCTCCGTCGAGCAGGCCGCCGCCCAGGCCGGCTACCCCGCCAAGGTGCTCTCCCTCATGGACGAGCTGACCCTCACCCTCCCGCGCAAGATCCGGGGCGAGACGAAGCGGGCCGTGGAGGAGGCCGGCGGCACCTGGACGGCGCACCCGGCGGAGGCGGTCATCGACCGCATGGTCGACGAGTTCGACCGCCCCGGCCGCAGCGGCGGCGCCGGCTTCTACGACTACACCGAGGACGGCAAGCGCGCCGGGCTCTGGCCGGGCCTGCGTGAGCACTTCACCAAGCCGGGCCACGAGATCCCGTTCCGGGACATGCAGGAGCGGATGCTCTTCGCCGAGGCACTCGACACCGTACGTCTCCTCGAGGAGGGCGTCCTGACCTCGGTCGCCGACGCCAACATCGGCTCGATCTTCGGCATCGGCTTCCCCGGCTGGACCGGCGGTGTGCTCCAGTACATCAACGGTTACGAGGGTGGTGTGCCCGGATTCGTGGCCCGCGCGCGGGAGCTCGCCGCGGCCTACGGCGAGCGGTTCACCCCGCCCGCGCTGCTCGTGGCGAAGGCGGAGAAGGGGGAGCGCTTCAGCGACTAGCCGATAGCGGCTAGCTATCGGCGTCCGGATCCGATCCGCTGACCCACTCGCTCAGCTCTTCCCGCAGCGACCGCTGGAACGTCGTCAGCAGGGCCTGCACGACCAGCGGGTGCATGTGCGCCGACAGGGACTTCACATCCCGTGCGGCGCGCTCGGCCACCTCGCCGCGGAAGAGCTGGGACAGTTCACGGGCCGCGGCGCGCGAGTGCTCGATGAGCACGGTGCGCGCCGCGAGGATCGCCTCCTGCGACAGCGGTACGTCGAGCAGCCGTACCCCGAGCCGGAGCAGCCCCGCGTCGACACGGAAGGTGCCGTCGTCCGCCACCATGACGACGTTCATGGCCGCGAGCCGCTCAACCTCCTCGGTGGACAGCGGCCGCCCGGCCCGCCGCTCCAGTTCCCGCCGGGACACCGTGTCCACCGCGTCCGGCGCCCAGGAGGCGACCACCGCGCGGTGGATGGCCAGGTCGTGCGGGGTGAGACCGGGCGGCAGCTGCCGCAGGTACCGCTCGATCGCCGCCAGCGTCATGCCCTGTTGCTGCAGCTCCTCGATGAGGGCCAGCCGCGCCACATGCCCGGGGCCGTAGTGGCCCACCCGGCGCGGACCGATCTCCGGCGGCGGGAGCAGCCCCTTGCTGCCGTAGAAACGGACGGTGCGGACCGTGACGCCCGCGCGGGCGGCCAGCTCGTCGATGGTGAGGGTCTGCTCCCCGGTCTGCTCCCCGGTGTCGCTCGTCGCGTCGGTCGTCATGTGCAGCAGTATCGCTGTCTCACCAGTGGTGTGAAACCCGTGGTGAACGTCGCGTGATCACCGGGTGGATCGTGTGAGAAGTAACGCTCTGTGACGTGGACCACCGCATATCCGGCGATCTTTCTGGGAAGCTGCTGGCTTGGTCTGTACCGCGCCCCACCAGGGTGGTGCGGGCCAAGAAAGTAAGCCACCTGGGCCCACGAGGTCCGGGCGCACGAGGAAAGTGGTACCACCCGTGAGCAAGGACGCCGTGGATTCGGCACAGGCCGTAACCCCTGCGCAGGCGGCCGCAACGCCCGCGGACGCGGGCGACGCCGGTTACAGCAAGGACCTCAAGGCCCGCCACATCAACATGATCGCCATCGGCGGAGCCATCGGCACCGGCCTCCTCCTCGGAGCCGGCGGCCGACTGCACAACGCCGGCCCGGCGCTCGCCCTGGCCTACCTGGTCTGCGGCGTCTTCGCCTTCTTCGTCGTGCGCGCCCTGGGCGAGATGGTCCTGTACCGGCCGTCCTCCGGCTCCTTCGTGTCGTACGCGCGCGAGTTCCTCGGCGAGAAGGGCGCCTACGTCGCCGGCTGGATGTACTTCCTGAACTGGTCGACCACCGGCATCGCCGACATCACCGCCATCGCGCTCTACACGCACTACTGGAGCTTCTTCACCTCGATCCCGCAGTGGGTCCTGGCGCTGATCGCCCTCGCGATGGTCCTGGCCGTGAACCTGATCTCGGTGAAGATCTTCGGCGAGATGGAGTTCTGGTTCGCGATCATCAAGGTCGCCACCATCGTCGGCTTCATGCTGGTCAGCATTTTCCTGCTGGCCACCCAGCACAGGGTCGGCGGCCACACCCCCGGCCTGAGCGTGATCACCGACCACGGCGGCATCTTCCCGCACGGTCTGATGCCCGTCGTCCTGGTCATGCAGGGCGTGATCTTCGCGTACGCCGCGCTGGAGCTGGTCGGCGTCGCCGCCGGTGAGACCGCCGAGCCCGAGAAGATCGTCCCGCGCGCGGTGAACTCGATCATGTGGCGTGTCGGCCTGTTCTACGTCGGCTCGGTCGTCCTGCTCGCGCTGCTGCTGCCCGGCTCGGTGTACTCCGCCGACGAGAGCCCGTTCGTGACCGTCCTGTCCAAGATCGGCATCCCGGCGGCCGGTGACGTGATGAACCTCGTCGTGCTGACCGCCGCCATGTCCTCGCTGAACTCCGGCCTGTACTCCACCGGCCGCATCCTGCGCTCGATGGCCATGGCGGGCTCCGCCCCCAAGTTCACCGCGAAGATGAGCCGCAGCCAGGTGCCCTACGGCGGCATCCTGCTGACCTGCGCGGTCTGCGTGCTCGGCGTCGGCCTGAACTACCTCATGCCCAGCCAGGCCTTCGAGATCGTGCTGAACGTGGCCTCTCTCGGCATCATCAGCACCTGGGTGATCATCATGCTCTGCCACATGATCTTCGTCCGCCGCGCCCGCGAAGGCCTCGTGACCCGGCCGCACTTCCAGCTGAAGTTCAGCCCGGTCACCGAGATCGCCACGATCGCGTTCCTGCTGATCTGCCTCGGCATGATGTGGAACGACCCCGACGTCGGCCGGAAGACCATCCTGCTGATCCCGGTGATCGCCGTCCTGCTGGTCGCCGGCTGGTTCGGCGTGCGCCGACGGGTGTCCGCGAACGCCGACAAGGAGCTGTCGCAGCTGACTAAGTAGCAGCTCAGGGCCACTGTCAGTGGCATCGCCTACGGTGGCGTCATGTCGGGGATCACATACATCCGAGGTGACGCCACCGTTCCTTTGGCCAAGGGCACCAAGGTGATCGCCCATGTCTGCAACGACATCGGCGGCTGGGGCAAGGGCTTCGTCCTCGCCCTCTCGCGCCGCTGGCCGGAGCCGGAGCGCGCGTACCGCGCCTGGCACCGCGACCGGGCCCGCAACGACTTCGCCCTGGGCGCGGTCCAGCGCCTGTCGTTGTACGGTCAGGATCGCGCCCCGAAGGGGCGCGGGGAACTGCGCGAGCAGCCACGTACGAGCCGCAGACGTCCACTGCCGGGAGGACCCACGGCGAGGGGATCTCGGCCCACTCGGCGGAGCCGGATCGCGATGACGGTGTACGACCACGGGGAGGGCGGGGGATGAGTACACAGACCGGGGCGCCAGGGAACGGCACGACGGACGTCCTGGTGCTGGGCGGGGCCGGAGTGGACACGGTCGTCCACGTCCCCGAGCTGCCCCTGCCGTACGCCGACAGCTACATGATCGACTCCGGGATCCGCACCCGGGCCGGACAGACCGGTGACTTCGTCGCGCTGGGGCTCGCCGCCCTCGGCCTGCGCACCCACCACCTCGACCTGCTGGGCGACGACCCCGAGGGCGACCTCGTGCGCGCCCTGCACCGCGAGCACGGCATCACCCTCACCGCGCTCCCGCAGCCCGCCGGGACCAAACGCGCGGTCAACCTCGTCGGCCCCGACGGCCGCCGTCTGTCCCTGTACGACACCAGCCGCGCCCGCCCCGGCGACCGCTTCCCGGAGGAGACGCTGCGCACGCTCGCCCAGGCGAGCCGGCACGTCCACGTGACCATCACCCAGCCCTGTGCCGAGGCCCTGCCGGTGCTGACCGGGACCGGCGTGCCACTGTCCACGGACCTGCACGACTGGGACGGCGAGAATTCCTACCACGAGCCGTTCGCCCTCGCCGCGGACCTCGTCTTCCTGTCGGCCGCCGCCCTGACCGACCCCGAGCGGACCATGCGGCGCATCGCCGACGAGGGCCGGGCCCGGACCGTCGTCGCCACCGCCGGGGCCGAGGGCGCCTATCTGCTGGCCGACGGCGAGCTGACCCGGGTGCCCGCCGAGACCCCGCCCGCGCCGGTGGTCGACTCCAACGGCGCGGGTGACGCCTTCGCCGCCGCGTTCCTCTACGGCCGCCTCGCCGGCGAGCCGCCCGCGACCTGCGCCCGCTACGGAGCCCTCGCCGGGGCGTACGCCTGCACCGTCCCGGCCTCCCGCGCGGACGCGATCGGCCGGGACGAACTGCTCAAGCGGGCGGCGGAGCCGAGACCCTAGACCGCCCCCGGCCCCGGGTCAGCGCCCGCGCGTGTCGTGGAGGTCGTTCGTCGCTTCGATCTTCTTCCACGACTTCGGCTGGGCCACCGTCGCGCCCGGCTTCGCCAGGGACGCGGTACGGGCAGCGGACACGGCCGGCTTCGACGGCTGGAACAGCCAGGTGTCGAACAGCGCGGCGAGGGGCTTGCCGGACACCTGCTCGGCGTACCGCTGGAAGTCGGCTACCGAGGCGTTGCCGTACGCGTGCTCCTTCGGCCAGCCCTTCAGGATGGCGAAGAACGCGTCGTCGCCGACCTCGTTCCGCAGCGCCTGGACCGCGGCCGCGCCCCGGTCGTAGACGGCGATGTCGAACTGGTCGTCCGGTCCCGGGTCACCGGGCTTCACCGTCCAGAACGGGTCGTCGGCCGGGTGCGAGGCGTACACGTAGTCCGCCAGCTGCTGCGCGGTGCCCTCGCCCTCGTGCTCGGACCACAGCCACTGCGCGTACCGGGCGAAGCCCTCGTTGATCCAGATGTCCTTCCAGCCCTTGAGCGACACGTCGTCGCCGTACCACTGGTGGGCCAGCTCGTGCACGACCACGGAGGTGTTGGAGCCGTTCGCGAACTGCTTGGGGCTGTAGTAGACGCGGGTCTGGGTCTCCAGCGCGTACCCGGTGGTGGTGTTCGGCACGTACCCGCCGGCCGAGCTGAACGGATACGGCCCGAAGTAGTTGCTGAGCCAGTCGACGATCTCCCCGGTGCGCTCCACGCTCGCCCGTGCGGCCCCGTCGTTGTCGCCGAGGTCCTTGCTGTAGGCGTTGACGACCGGCACCCCGCCGTCGGAGGTGCTGGTGGTGATGTCGAACCTGCCGAGGGCGAGCGTGGCCAGATATGTCGCCTGCGGCTTGTTCTGCCGCCAGTTGTAACGGGTCCAGCCCAGCTTCGAACTGGTCGACTGCAGCGTGCCGTTGGAGATGGCCTGGGTGCCGTCCGGCACGGCCACGGACACGTCGTAGGTGGCCTTGTCGCTCGGGTGGTCGTTGCTCGGGAACCACCACCAGGCGGCCTCGGGCTCGTCGGCGGCCACCGCGCCGTCGGGCGTGCGGTGCCAGGTGTTGAAGCCGTAGGCGGTCTTCGACGACGGCACTCCGCTGTAGCGGACGACGACCGTGATCGGCGTGCCCTTGGCCAGCGGCGTCTTCGGCGTGATGACCAGTTCGTGCTGCCCGGAGGTGGTGAAGGAGGCCGTGGCGCCGTTCACCCGCACCTCGCTGACGTCCAGCAGGAAGTCCAGGTCGAAGCTGGACAGGTCCTGGGTGGTCTTCGCCAGGATCGTGGCCGTGCCCTGCAGTTCGTCCGTCGTCGGCTGGTACTGCAGCCTCAGGTCGTAGTGCGAGACGTCGTAGCCGCCGTTGCCGTAGTACGGGTAGTAGGGGTCGCCGATGCCCGGCGCGCCGGGGGAGTAGCTCGCGGCCGATGCCGGGATCGCCAGCAGGAGGGAGGCCGCCGCGAGTGCGCCCGGCGCGATGATTCTGCGGTGCACGTCAGCTCCAAGTCGTCGGGAGTGCGAGTCCGTTCGGTGGATCTGTTCGGTGGATCTTTCCGGAGCCTATTCATTCCCTGTGACCCCTGGCCTGTCCACAGCACCTGCTGTCACACGATCGCCATTCAGCCGTCACGCGTCACCCGGGTGCCGGAAAGCCCTCTTCTGCACGGGAGTTGACCGGAGTACCGTCCGCGCATGCCGAAAAGCACGCCGATACGCACGCCGATGCGCACGCGCTTCACGATCTGGAGACCGTTCGCGACAGCGGTCGCCGTCATCCTGACGGCCGCCTTCCTCACCCCGGCCGCCGCCGCACAGGCCGCCGGCCGTGACGGCCGGACACCCCGCGAGAGCCGGCCCGTCTACTCCTACGCCCACGCCATCCGCGAGTCCGTCTGGGTGGACACCGGCCTCGACGGGGACGGCGACGGGAAGCCCGACCGGGTCGCCGCCGACATCGTCCGCCCCGCCGAACCCGCCCGACAGGGCCGCAAGGTGCCCGTCATCATGGACGCGAGCCCCTACTTCTCCTGCTGCGGCCGCGGCAACGAGAGCCAGGTCAAGACGTACGACGCGCAGGGCCGCGTGGTCCAGATGCCGCTGTTCTACGACAACTACTTCGTGCCCCGCGGCTACGCCTTCATCGGCGTCGACCTCGCCGGTACCAACCGCTCCGACGGCTGCGTCGACGTCGGCGGCCGCTCCGACATCCGGTCCGCGAAGGCCGTCGTCGACTGGCTGAACGGCCGCGCCCGCGCCTACACCAGCCGCACCGGCACGAAGACCGTCAAGGCGACCTGGACCAACGGCCGAACGGGCATGATCGGCAAGAGCTGGGACGCCACGATCGCCAACGGCGTCGCCGCCACCGGCGTCAAGGGCCTGAAGACGATCGTCCCGATCAGCGGCATCTCCTCCTGGTACGACTACTACTTCGCGCAAGGCGCCCCGCTGTACGACGGCGGCCCCGCCGAACTGGCCGGATACGTCCAGAGCGATGCGGCCAAGGCCCACTGCGCGGCCGTACAGAAGAAGCTCACCGACGGCAGCCCGCGCAGCGGGGACTGGACGCCGCTGTGGACCGAGCGGGACTACGTCAAGGACGCGGCCAAGGTGCGCGCGAGCGTGTTCCTGGTGCACGGGATGCAGGACCTCAACGTCCGCACCAAGCACTTCGGCCAGTGGTGGGACGCCCTCGCCAAGCATGGCGTCGAGCGCAAGATCTGGCTCTCCCAGACCGGGCACGTCGACCCGTTCGACTACCGGCGCGGCGCCTGGGTCGACACCCTGCACCGCTGGTTCGACCATGAACTCCTCGACTACGACAACGGTGTCGACCGTGAGCCGATGGCCGACATCGAACGCCACCCCGACCAGTGGGTCACCTCCCGCGTCTGGCCCCCGCGGACCACCCGGGCCACCGTCCTGCACCCGGCTCCCGGCCCGCAGGCCGGCGTCGGCGCGCTGGGCCTGCGCCCCGCGACCGGCACCGAGACCTTCACCGACGACCCGAAGCTGAGCGAGACCGACTGGGCGGCCCACCTCACCACGCCGACCGCTGAGAAGGCGGGCTTCCTCACCGCACCGCTCACCCATGACCTGCGCCTGTCCGGCTCGTCCACGGTGACGGTGACGGCAACCCCGACCACCACCTCGGCCCACCTGTCCGCCGTCCTGGTCGACCTCGGCCCGGACACCGTCCGCGACTACGCCGACGCCGCCGAGGGCATCACCACGCTGCCGAACCGCACCTGCTGGGGCGAGAGCACGGCCGGGGACAGCGCCTGCTTCAAGGAGACCAAGGCCAAGACCGCCAAGGTCGACTACACCGTGTTCAGCCGCGGCTGGGCCGACCTCGGCCACTACGCCGACCTCGGCCACTACGCCGACCTCGGCAAGGGCGTCCCGCTCACCCCGGGCAAGCCGTACACGATGACCCTCGACCTGGCGGCGACCGACCACGTCATCCCCGAGGGACACCGCCTCGCCCTGATCATCGCGGGCACGGACAAGGACCTCATCGACCCGCCGTCCACCAAGCCGACGCTCACGGTGTCCCTGTCGGGTACGACGGCCCGGCTTCCGCTGGTCGGCGGCGCGTCCGCGTTCGCCCAGGCCACGTCCGGCAGCACGGGCAGGGCTCCCACACCGACGGTCCTGAACGGCGTCCGCGCACCGGGTGCTGCGCAGCACGTCCCGGTGTAGCGCGCGGGTGCCCTTTCAGGCGGCCGGGAACGCCAACCCGGCCGCCTCCCGCGCGCACCCCCACGCCACCGTGATCCCGGCCCCGCCGTGGCCGTAGTTGTGCACCAGGACGCGGCCGTCCGGCAGGGGCTGCCGTTCGAGTCGTACCGCGCTCCGGGCCGGGCGCAGGCCGACGCGGTGGGTGAGGACGCGGGCGCCCGCGATCTCCGGGCGGATCTCCGCGCAGCGGGCGACGATCGCCGCGGCCGTGGCCGGTTCCGGCTCCAGGGACCAGTCGTCCTCCTGCGCCGTACCGCCCAGCAGCAGGCCGTACGGCTGCGGGATGAAATAGGTCGAGGCGGAGGAGTGGTCGACGCAGCCGAACCACGTCGTGATGCCCGGATTCTCCACCACGACCAGCTGCCCGCGCACCGGCCGCACCTCCGGGTCGGGGACCAGCGAACGGGCGCCGATTCCCGTGCAGTTGACGACGACCCGGGCGGGGACGGACGCCAGGTCGGTCACCTCGCGCGCCTCCACGACGCCTCCCGCCTTCGCCAACCGCTCCCGCAGCCACGCCAGATACACCGGCATGTCGATCACCGGCAGCCGTGCCGCCAGCCCGTCGGGCACCTCCCGCAGCCCTGGCACCCGGCCCGCCCAGTCGCCCAGTCCGTCCAGTCGGATCCCGGCCTGTACGCCGTCGACCAGGCGTACGCCCGTCTCCTGCGGCCGCCGCGCCAGCTCCTCGTACACGGTGAGGGATTCGAGCGCCCACGCGCCGACCAGGGCCTCGGGTTCGATGCGGTACGGCCACCACAGGCCGCCGGCGACCGCCGAGGTCGTACGCTCGGCGGGCTCCCGCGCCCACACCCGCACACGCCGACCCGACTCGGCCAGCAGCACGGCCGTCGTCAGCCCGGCGACCCCGCCTCCGACCACGATCACTTCGTCATTCGGCTCGTTGTCCACGCCTGGACGATAGGCCCTGCCCGGACGAATATGTCATGCCGCGCTCACATCCGTCCCGGTGTGGGGATACTCACAGCATGTCTGCCGCATACGCGACCTTCGGCCTGGCCCCGGCGACCCGCGTCGGCGGTGTCCTCGCCGACGGCGGCTACCAGGTTCACCGCGACTTCGTGGACTTCGTCGTGGACGGCCGTCCGCTGCTGTTCCAGCTGTCCGACCTGGACGCGGTCTCCCCGCTCGCCTCGGACGTGCCGCCCGCCATCTTCACCGAGCAGGTGCGCGCGCTGCTGCTGGATGCCGAACCACCGCTCCCGGACGGCCGGTTCGTCATCTACGGCTGCCCCGAGTGCGAGGATCTCGGCTGCGGGGCGGTCACCGCCGTCATCGAGCGCGACGGCGAGGACTACGTCTGGCGGGACTTCGCCTGGCAGACGGACGAGCACGCCGACCTGGAGCGCAACGGCTACCACGGCATAGGGCCGTTCCGCTTCCGCGGGGCCGACTACCGCGCCGCCCTGACCGCCCTGGACGAAGGCCCGCCGGGCCGCCGTGTGCTGCTGATCGGCGCCCGGGTCGCCGTCCTCGCCCGGCTGGCCGCCGCGCTGCGCACCATCGGCATCGGCGCCGACATCACCCAGGACGCCCGGGCCGTTCTGGCCGAGGAACTGCGCGGTTACGGCGCGGTCGCCTTCGGCCGCGCGGTCGGCGACGCCGAACGGGCCGCCGTACTGCGGGCCTTCGCACAGGCCGGGGTCGAGGTCGTGGCGGTGGACGGCCTGGCCCCGATCGTGCCGCTGCTCGTCGCCCAGATCGAGGCGGCCTTGGACCGCAGCCCGCTCGCGCGGCGCCGCCTGACCGGGCTGGCCGCCGCCGACGACGCGGTGGAGGTGGAGGTGAGCGCGCCGTGCCGGGTGCGGATCACCGCGTACCGTCTCGACCGGCTGCACCGCACCCACGCCCGGGAGGTGTTCGACGGCGTCCTCGAGCCCGGCCGGCACCGCGTCGCCCTGGAGCCCCGGGCGGTCAAGGGGGAGGCGTACGTCGTCGCCCGGACGGCTTCCGATGTGCTCACGGCGCCGGTGCCCGGCGGGAAACGGAGCTGAGAGCGGGACGCCGGGCCCATTAGGATCGGCGTCCTGATGACTGCCACCCTCGTCGCCAAGAACCTCGCCGCCGGGCACGGCGACCGCTCCCTCTTCTCCGGGCTGGACCTCGTCGTCGCGCCCGGCGATGTGATCGGGCTGGTCGGTGCCAACGGCGCGGGCAAGTCCACCCTGCTCAGGCTGCTCGCCGGGCTCACCCCGCCGGAGCAGGGCGAGCTGCGGCTGTCCCCGCCCACCGCGACCGTCGGCCATCTGCCGCAGGAGCCGGAGCGCAGGCCGGGGGAGACCGTCCGGGAGTTCCTGGCTCGCCGCACCGGCGTCGCCGAGGCGCAGCGCGTGATGGACGAGGCCACCCAGGCCCTGGTCGACGGCGCGCCCGGCGCCGACGACGCCTATGCGGTGAGCCTGGAGCGCTGGCTGAACCTGGGCGGCGCCGACCTGGAGGAACGCGCAGAGGAGGTCGCCGACTCCCTCGGCCTCGCCGTGGACCTGGGCCGGCCGATGACCGCCCTCTCCGGCGGCCAGGCGGCCCGCGCCGGTCTCGCCTCGCTCCTCCTCTCCCGCTACGACGTCTTCCTCCTCGACGAGCCCACCAACGACCTCGACCTCGACGGCCTGGACCGCCTGGAGCGCTTCGTCACCGGCCTGCGCGCGGGCACGGTCGTCGTCAGCCACGACCGCGAGTTCCTCACCCGCACGGTCACCAAGGTCCTCGAACTCGACCTCGCCCAGCGGCAGATCAACCTCTTCGGCGGCGGCTACGAGGCCTACCTGGAGGAGCGGGACGTCGCCCGCCGGCACGCCCGCGAGGACTACGAGGAGTACGCCGACAAGAAGGCCGCCCTCCAGGATCGTGCGCAGACGCAGCGGGCCTGGATGGACAAGGGCGTGAAGAACGCCCGGCGCAAGGCGGGCAACGACAACGACAAGATCGGCCGCAAGTTCCGCAGCGAGGCCAGCGAGAAGCAGGCCGCCAAGGCCCGGCAGACCCAGCGCATGATCGAGCGCCTGGAGGTGGTCGAGGAGCCGCGCAAGGAGTGGGAGCTGCGCATGGAGATCGCCTCCGCCCCGCGCTCCGGCGCGGTCGTGGCGACCCTGCGCGACGCCGAGGTCCGGCGCGGCGGCTTCACCTTTGGCCCGGTGTCCCTGCAGATCGACTGGGCGGACCGGGTCGCGATCACCGGGGCCAACGGCTCCGGCAAGTCCACCCTGCTCGGCGCGCTGCTCGGCCGCCTCCCGCTCGACGCGGGCCATGCCGCCCTCGGCTCCGGCGTGCTGGTCGGCGAGGTCGACCAGGCCCGTGGGCTGTTCCACGGGCCCGAGACCCTCCTCGACGCCTTCTGCGCGGCCGTCCCGGACACCGAGCCGGTCGAGGTGCGCACGCTGCTCGCCAAGTTCGGCCTGAAGTCCGACCATGTGCTGCGCCCGGCCGCGACGCTCTCACCGGGCGAACGCACCCGCGCCGCCCTCGCCCTGCTCCAGGGCCGGGGCGTCAACCTCCTGGTCCTGGACGAGCCGACCAACCACCTCGACCTGCCCGCCATCGAGCAACTGGAGTCGGCCCTCGACGCCTACGAGGGCACCCTCCTGCTGGTCACCCACGACCGGCGCATGCTGGACGCGGTCCGGGTGACCCGCCGCCTGGAGGTGGCGAGCGGAAAGGTGACCGAGCGCTAGGACGCATCGGAATCACCCGATCACGTACCGCTGCGACACAGGATGGCCTAGCGTGTGGCGCCTCGAAGTGCCACCGGTGGGGGAGGATCGGGTGCACACAGCAGAGGGCGGACCCACGGGCAGCCCCCAGTACGGCGACCATGTCGACCTGCGTGGCGGCCGGTTCTACGGTCCTGTCGCACTCGGCGCCACGTCCGCGGCCCCCGCGAGCGGGCCGAACGTGCTGTCCGCCCTGCCCGCCGCCCCGGTCGGATTCACCGGCAGGGAACGCGATCTGGCGGCGCTCCTGCGGGGCCTGCGACCGCCGGACGACACCGCGGCCACCGGCTCGACCCTCCTGTGGGCCGTGACCGGTCTCGGCGGCATCGGCAAGACGGCACTCGCGCTGCGTGCGGCCCATGTCGCCCGGAACGAGGGCTGGTTCGCCGGCGGGATCCTGTTCCTCGACCTGGCGGGGTACGACGACACCCCGGTGTCGCCTGCCAGGGCCGTCGCGTCCCTGCTGTACGCCCTCGGCGTCGGCGGCGCCCATCTGCCCTCGGAGGAGGTCGACCAGCACGCCCTGTACCTCAGCCGCCTGGCCACCCTCGCCGACGAGGGCAAGCGGGTGCTGTTGCTGTTCGACAACGTCTGCGAGGCAGGCCAGCTCCCGCCGCTCCTGCCGGGCAGCGAAGCGCACCGGGTCGTCTTCACCTCACGGGAGTCCCATCCCTCGCTGCCGGCCCGGGAACTGTCGCTCGGCCCGCTGTGCCCGCGCGACTCCACCGCGCTCATCGCCGAGGCGCTGAGGCTGCGCGAGGGAGAAGACGACCGGCTGGAGCGGGAGGCCGAGTCGCTCGGCGAACTGACCGGACTGTGCGGGCACGTGCCCCTCGCCCTGCAGATCGTGGCCGCGCTCCTGCGCCACCACCGCTCACGGGGCCGCGTCGCGTCCCTGGTCAAGGAACTCCGCTCGGGGACGCATCTCACCGACACCCTTCGCAGCCGGGGCGTCGACCAGTACGGCAGGCCGCTGGTGCTGGCGCCCGTGTTCGAGGCCTCCGTGCGCCGCCTGCCCGCCGGCCGTGCCCGGGCCCTGTGTCTGCTGGCGCAGGTCCCCTGTGCGGACTACGACACGGACACGGCCGCGGTGATCACCGGACTGCCGGGTGCGCAGGCGCTGGACGTGCTCGACGACCTCGCGTGCGCGCACCTGGTGACACGAGACCAGCCCGGAGACGACGTCCGGGAACGCTGGCACATCCACGATCTCGTCCGCAGCTACGCCTGCGCCCTCGCCTCCGCGGACCCGCGGTCGGGCCGGGAGGCACGCACGGCCCGGGCCCGGGTCCGCCGGCACTACCACCGGCAGGCCGCGGACGGTGACCGCCATCTGCCCGCGCCGGTGCACGACCCCTCCCCGGACGCCGTCCGGCGCCGGGAGGCCGCCCTGGCCTGGTTCGACGTCGAGCACGCGAACCTCGTGGCCGCCGTGCTGTGGCCGGACGACGACGATCCGGAGGTCCGGGTGGGCCTCGCCCTGCACCTGGCCGGGTATCTGCGCTGGCGTCGCTTCTTCGAGGACTGGATCGCCGTCGGCCGCGCGGCGCGCCCCCTCGCGCACCGGCTGGGGGACGAGCGCGCCGAGGCGGCCGTCTGCCTTCAACTCGGCAACGCGCTGTCGCGCGGGGGAGACCCCGACGAGGCCATCGAACCGCTCACGCACGCCGCGCACCTCTACCACCGTACGGGGGACGCGACGGGCGAGGGCATGGCCTGGAACAACCTCGGCCTCGCCCAGCGCAGATCCGGCGAGGTCGGCCTGGCATTCACCACCCATGTGAAGGCCCGCGGGCGGTTCCGCGAGCTCGGCGACCGGTGGAACGAGGGCCGGGCCCAGCACAACATGGGGCTCGCCCTGGACGCGGGAGGACGCCACGCCGAGGCGGCCGCCGCCTTCGGACTGGCCTGCGAACTGCACCGGGGGCACGACCGCATCTATCACGGCGACTCCCTGAACAGCCTCGGCTGGGCCCTGTACGCGGCGGGCCGGACGGAGGAGGCGATCGTCGCCCTCCAGGAGTCGCTGCGGATCCGCCAGGAGTACGACAACTGGTACGCGACCGGGCTGACCGGATCCAATCTCGCCCGGGCGCTGGAGGACGCGGGCCGCTTACGGGAGGCGGCCGAGGCGCGGGCCCTGGCCGACGAGGCCTGCGCACGCGCGGGCACCAGGGCGATCGTCTACGGCCACCATCACTGACCGGCGCCCGAAGCCGCGACGTCCACGCGTCCGACCTGCGGCGCAGGTCGCGGAAGGCGCGGGGCGGGGCCGTGCCCGGCGTGCCGCACGGCCCCGCCCCCGCGGCTCAGCGCCGCCCGTCGTTCGGGTTCAGCAGCCCGGCCCGCCGCAGGGCGTCGGCCATCGCGCTGTTGGCCGGCGCCGGGGCCGGCGCCTGCCGTCCGCCGCGGTCGCCGCCGCCCCGGCCCTGCCGCTGGCCCTGCCCCTGGCCCCCCTGCCGCTGCTGGCCCTGGCCGCCCTGCCGCTGCTGGGGCGGACGTCCGCCGCGCTGCTGCCGGCCGCCGCCCTGGCCGCCCTGCGGGGCCGCCTCGTCGTCCAGGCGCAGCGTCAGCCCGATCCGCTTGCGCGGGATGTCCACGTCCAGGACCTTCACCTTGACGATGTCACCGGGCTTCACGACGTCGCGGGGGTCCTTGACGAACGTCTTCGACATCGCCGAGACATGCACCAGGCCGTCCTGGTGGACACCGACGTCCACGAACGCGCCGAAGGCGGCCACGTTCGTCACCACACCCTCCAGGATCATCCCGGCGGACAGGTCGGAGATCTTCTCCACGCCCTCCTTGAAGGTGGCCGTCTTGAACGCCGGACGCGGGTCGCGCCCCGGCTTCTCCAGCTCCTTGAGGATGTCGGTGACCGTCGGCAGACCGAAGGTGTCGTCCACGAAGTCGGCGGGCCGCAGCGAGCGCAGTACGCCCGTGTTGCCGATGAGGGAGGCCACCTGCTGGCCGCTGGTCTTCACCATGCGGCGCACCACCGGGTAGGCCTCGGGGTGCACGCTGGAGGCGTCCAGCGGGTCCTCGCCGCCGCGGATGCGCAGGAAGCCCGCGCACTGCTCGTACGCCTTCGGGCCGAGCCGGGCCACCTTCTTCAGCTCGGAGCGCGACTGGAACGGCCCGTTGGCGTCCCGGTGCGCCACGATGTTCTCGGCGAGGCCGGAGGAGATGCCCGACACCCGCGAAAGCAGCGGCACGGACGCGGTGTTGACGTCCACCCCGACGCCGTTCACACAGTCCTCGACCACCGCGTCCAGCGAGCGGGACAGCTTCACCTCGGACAGGTCGTGCTGGTACTGGCCGACGCCGATGGACTTCGGGTCGATCTTCACCAGCTCGGCCAGCGGGTCCTGCAGTCGGCGGGCGATGGAGACCGCGCCGCGCAGCGACACGTCCATGTCCGGCAGTTCCCGCGAGGCGTACTGCGACGCCGAGTACACCGACGCGCCCGCCTCGGACACCATCACCTTGGTGAGCTTCAACTCCGGGTGCTTGGCGATGAGTTCGACGGCGAGCTTGTCCGTCTCGCGGGACGCCGTGCCGTTGCCGATCGCGACCAGCTCGACCGCGTGCTCCTTCGCGAGCCGGGCCAGCTTGGTGAGGGCCTCGTCCCACTTGTTGGCCGGGACGTGCGGGTAGATCACGTCCGTGGCGACGACCTTGCCGGTGGCGTCGACCACGGCGACCTTCACGCCCGTACGGAAACCGGGGTCCAGACCCAGCGTCGCGCGCGTGCCGGCCGGGGCGGCCAGCAGCAGGTCGCGCAGGTTCGCCGCGAAGACGTTCACCGCCTCGTCCTCGGCGGCCGTACGCAGCCTGAGGCGCAGGTCGATGCCGAGGTGGACCAGGAGGCGAGTGCGCCAGGCCCAGCGGACGGTGTCCGTCAGCCACCTGTCGGCGGGGCGGCCCCGGTCGGCGATCCCGAACCGATGGGCGACGATCCCCTCGTAGGAGGAAGGACCCTCCGTGGGCTCCTCGGGCTCCAGGACGAGGTCGAGGACCTCCTCCTTCTCGCCGCGCAGCATCGCCAGGATCCGGTGCGAGGGCAGCTCGGTGAACGGCTCGGCGAAGTCGAAGTAGTCGGCGAACTTGGCGCCCGCCTCCTCCTTGCCGTCGCGCACCTTCGCGGCCAGCCGTCCGCGCACCCACATGCGCTCGCGCAGCTCGCCGATCAGGTCGGCGTCCTCCGAGAACCGCTCGGTGAGGATCGCGCGGGCGCCCTCGAGGGCGGCCTGCGGGTCGGCGACGCCCTTGCCGGCGTCCACGAACGCTGCGGCCGCGGCCAGCGGTTCGACATTCGGGTCGCCGAGCAGCCCCTCGGCCAGCGGCTCGAGCCCGGCCTCCCGCGCGATCTGCGCCTTGGTGCGCCGCTTGGGCTTGTACGGCAGGTAGATGTCCTCCAGCCGCGCCTTGGTCTCGGCGCCGCGGATCTGCGCCTCCAGTTCGTCGGTGAGCTTGCCCTGCTCGCGCACCGACTCCAGGATCGCGGCCCGCCGCTCCTCCAGCTCCCGCAGGTAGCGCAGCCGCTCCTCGAGCGTGCGCAGCTGCGCGTCGTCGAGCATCTCGGTCGCTTCCTTGCGGTAGCGGGCGATGAAGGGCACCGTCGAACCGCCGTCGAGCAGCTCTACCGCGGCCTTCACCTGCCGCTCCCGTACGCCGAGCTCCTCGGCGATCCTGCCTTCGATGGACCCTACGAGGGGTGTCGTCACGATCCCGTACCGCCTTCTCCACGTCAGCTTGCGCGGCAATTGTGGCAGGTGACACCGACAACCGTGGATAAGGGCCGCACTTGAATCCGCCGTGGGTCGCATGGCAGGAAAGGTGGGAAACATGTCATTGCGGCCATCCCCAGCCTCGTCAAGACTGGATCCATGCCGCAGCGAACCGTTCTCGTCCTCCTCTTCGACGGCGTGCAGAGCCTCGATGTCACGGGCCCCGTGGAGGTCTTCGCGGGGGCCGAGACGCACTCCCCGGGGACGTACCGGATCCGCACGGCCTCCCTGGACGGCGCTCCCGTGCGCGCCTCCAGCGGTCTCACCCTCGTACCGGACTCGGCCCTGGCCGAGTCGCCCGAGCCGCACACCCTGCTCGTCCCCGGCGGTGCGGGCACCCGCCGCCCCGACCCGCGCCTGACGGACTGGCTGCGTGCGCACGCGCCCCACGCCGAGCGCCTGGTCTCGGTGTGCACCGGGGCGATCCTGCTGGCCGAGGCGGGCCTGCTGGACGGCCGGCGGGCCACGACCCACTGGGCGTACTGCGGCACCCTCGCGCGCGACCACCCGGCCGTGGAGGTCGACGCCGAGCCGATCTACGTCCGCGACGGCACGGTCTCCACGTCGGCCGGCGTCACCTCCGGCATCGACCTCGCGCTCGCCTTGGTCGAGGAGGACCTCGGCCGGGACGTCGCCCTCACGGTCGCCCGCCATCTGGTGGTCTTCCTGCGCCGGCCCGGCAACCAGGCGCAGTTCAGCGCCCAGCTCGCCGCCCAGACCGCGCAGCGCGAGCCACTGCGCGAGGTCCAGCAGTGGATCACCGAGCACCCGGCCGCCGACCTCGGCGTCGAGTCCCTCGCCGCCCGCGCCCGCCTCTCACCGCGCCACTTCGCCCGCGCGTTCCAGGCCGAGACCGGCACCACTCCCGGCCGCTATGTCGACCGCGTCCGCCTCGAACATGCCCGCCGCCTCCTGGAGGACACCGCCGACAGCATCGAGGAGATCTCCCGCGCCAGCGGCTACGGCACCCCCGAGGCCATGCGCCGCGCCTTCGTCAGAACGCTCGGGGCGTCCCCGGCCGAATACCGCCGCCGTTTCCGCCCCGTGCCCCTCCACTGAAGCTCCGCCGAAGGGAAAACCCATGCAGATCGCCATCGTCCTCTACGACCGCTTCACCGCCCTCGACGCCGTGGGCCCGTACGAGACCCTCGGCCGTCTCCCCGATGCGGAGACCGTGTTCGTCGCCGAACGCACCGGACCCGTCCGCAACGAGACCGGGAACCTCGCCCTCACCGCCGACAGGACTCTGGCCGAGGTACCGAGCCCGGACATCGTGGTCGTCCCGGGCGGCCCCGGACAGACCCCGCAGATGGAGAACGAGGCCCTCCTGGCCTGGCTGCGCACCGCCGACGCCACCAGCACCTGGACGACCTCGGTGTGCACCGGCTCCCTGCTGCTCGCCGCCGCCGGGCTCCTCAAGGGCCGCCGCGCGACCTCGCACTGGCTGGCCCTCGACGTCCTGGAGCAGTACGGCGCCGAACCCACGGGTGAGCGGGTCGTGTTCGACGGCACGTACGTCACCGCGGCCGGTGTCTCCTCCGGCATCGACATGGGCCTCACCCTGCTCGGCCGGATCGCCGGCGACGAACACGCCCAGGCCGTCCAGCTGCTGACCGAGTACGACCCGCAGCCGCCCTACGACGCCGGGTCCCCGCAGAAGGCGCCCGCCCACCTCGTCGAGGAGTTCCGTGGCAGGAGCCGCTTCATCCTGACGTAGCCACGCTCCACGAGAAGCGCGGCTGCCGGCGCTCCAGGAACGCGGCGACCCCTTCGGCGGTGTCGGGGTTGTCGCGCGCCTGCTCGGCCCAGTGGGCGTCCCGGTCCGTGCGGCCGCCCGTGAACTCCTTCGCGGCGGCCTGGGTGAGCTGCGAGCGGGAGACCAGGATCCGGGTCAACTCCGCGACCCGCTTGCCCAGTTCGCCGTCCGGCAGCACCTCGTCCACGAGCCCGGTGCGCAGCGCCCGCCCGGCGTCGATCAACTCGGCCGTGAACAGCAGGTACTTGGTGGTGGCCGGGCCGACCAACGACACCAGCCGGCGGGTCGAGGACGCCGGGTAGACGATGCCGAGCCGCGCCGGAGTCACCCCGAACAGCGCGCTCTCCTCCGCCAGCCGCAGATCGCAGGCCGCCGCGAGCTGTGCCCCGCCGCCCACGCAGTGCCCGCGCACGGCGGCGACGGTCGGCTTGGGGAACGCGGCCAGCGCCTCCTCCGCCACCATCGCGAGCCCCGGCGCCTCCTCCGGCGCATCCCGCAGCGTGCCGATGTCCGCGCCCGCGCAGAAGGTCCCGCCCTCCCCGGTCAGCACCAGTGCCCGCACGCCCGGATCGCGCGCGAGCGTGTCCAGCAGCGGCGGCAGCGCCCGCCACATCGCGGCGGTCATGGCGTTGCGCTTGGCCGGGTGACGGATGACGACGGTGGCGACCGCGCCTTCGACATGGTGCGACAGCTGGGGCTCCATGGTCGGGATGCTATGCGTCCGCCGAGGTGTTACCGAACCCCACCCCGAGGGAAAAATACGGAGAACAAGGGTAAACGAGGCAATCAGGGAGGTGGCGATGGCCAGAGCCGGGAAGCGGAAAGACCAGGCAACCGCACTCCACCGCGGCTTCGGTCTGCTCGCGGTGCTCGGTGTGGTCCTCGTCCTCGCCGGGCTCGTCGGGCTCGTCTACACCGCGGTCGCCACGCTGACCTCGATGCTGCTGTTCGGCTGGCTGCTGCTGATCGGCGGGATCGTCGGCCTGCTGCACGCGATCCAGGCCCGTGGCACCAGCTTCTTCTGGCTCGGTGTCGTCGTCGCCGCCCTGAACATCGCGGCCGGCGTCGTCGTCATCCGCCTGCCGCACGCCGCGGCCGCCGCCCTCACCATGTTCGCCGCCTTGCTGTTCCTCTCCGCCGGCATCTTCCGGCTGGTCGGCGGCCTGGTCGTGCGCGGACCGCAGCTGGGCTGGACCCTGCTGCTCGGCGCCTTCGACCTGCTGCTCGGGATCCTGGTCCTCGGCTCCTGGCCGAGCAGCAGCCAGTATGTGATCGGCGCCTTCTTCTCGCTCGCCCTGCTCTTCGACGGCCTCGGCCTCGTGGCCACCGGCTACGGCGGGCGCCGGGTCGTCGGGCTGGTCTCGGGGAAGGGCGGGCCCAAACCCGTACAACCCGAATAGTTCGCGAACCGGCGCGCGGAGGAGCGGAAACAGTCCCACACGTGACCGTGTCATACGCACTCGATCACAAAGCGCTCGATACCCGCTGACTTCTGTTCAGGTATGCGGGCCGGAGCGGATCGTTACCAACACTCGACGTGTGGTGACAATCGAGCGCGAGGGTGGCGACCGGACGATGGACAACCACGGGCGCGGGGACGGCCCGCGCCCAGCGGGGGGCGCCGAGCGGCCGCCAAATCCACTTCCCTACGAGGGCGTCTGGCGGTTCACCGCTGCCGCGGTCGACGCCTCGGTCCCGCAGGCCCGGCACGCCGTCCGGGATCTGCTGCTGCGCCAGGGCGTGCCGGTCTCCGAGGACCTGGAGTACGGCCTGCTGCTGATCGTCTCCGAACTGGTCACCAACGCGGTGCGGCATGCGGCGCTGCTGTCGCCGATGCTGGCCGTGGAGGTCGCCGTCGGAGCCGAGTGGGTGCGGGTGTCCGTGGAGGACAACCATCCCTACCGGCCGACCGCCCTGGAGGCCGACCACGGCCAGACCGGCGGCCGGGGCCTGCTGCTGGTCCGTGAGGTGGCCCAGGAGGCGGGCGGCACGGTGGACGTGGAGCACACCGCGAGCGGTGGCAAGGTGATCTGGGCCGCTCTGCCGCTCAAGCCCGCGCGTTAGGTCGTACGACGGCTCACCAGCCGGCCGAAGGTCCGGTCAGCTCCCTGATCGCCGGGCGGGCGGCGTCCAGCACGGTCATGAACCAGGCCGAGAACGGGTCGCGGGCATGCCGCTCGGCCAGCTCGGCCGCCGTCACGAAGGCGGTCTGTGCGACCTCCTCCTTGTCCAGCACGAGCTCCGCCTGCACCAGGCCGACGAAGAGGTGGTTGAACTCCTGCTCGACCAGGCCCGAGGCCGGGTCCGGGTGGTTGTAGCGGACCGTGCCCGCCTCGGCGAGCAGCGAGGGCGACACGCCCAGCTCCTCGTACGTCCGCCGGGCCGCCGCCGCGAACGGCGCCTCGCCGGGGTAGGGGTGGCCGCAGCAGGTGTTGGACCACACACCGGGGGAGTGGTACTTGCCGAGCGCCCGCTGCTGGAGCAGCAGCCTGCCCTGCTCGTCGAAGAGGAAGACCGAGAACGCGCGGTGCAGCTGCCCAGGCGGCTGGTGCGCGGCGAGCTTCTCCGCCGTGCCGATCGTCACACCCTTCTCGTCGACCAGTTCCAGCAAAATCGCCTCTGCGGTGCCCTGCGACGAGCCGTGCGTCGCGGTGGCAGGTGTGATCGGCATACCCATCCTTCGCCTCGTTCTTCGCACCCCAAGTCTGCCGTACGAATCCGGCACTCCCGGCACTTCCCCGCACGTCCGCGCGCGGCGCCGTACCGGGACGGGGCCCGGTAGATCATCGTGCCCGGCGTCCGCGGCCGGGAACCGCCCGCCAGGGGCGAACGGTCGTACGTGTGTTCAGTGGCACAGGCGTGCCTCGTGCTCCGCGTGCCCGCCCGGCTCCAGCTGGAAGGTGCAGTGCTCCACGTCGAAGTGATCGCCGAGGCAGCGCTGCAGTTCGTGCAGCATCTTCTCGTGGCCGATCGCGTTCAGCGCGTCCGGGCCGACCACCACGTGGGCGGACAGCACGGGCAGGCCCGAGGTGATCGTCCAGGCGTGCAGGTCGTGGACGTCCTCCACGCCGTCCAGTGCCAGCATGTGGGCCCGCACCTCGGCCATGTCGACGTTCTTCGGGGCCGCCTCCAGCAGGACGTCCAGCGTCTCGCGCAGCAGCTTCAGCGTCCTTGGCACGATCATCAGGCCGATGACGATCGAGGCGACGGGGTCGGCCGCCCGCCAGCCCGTGGTCAGGATCACCGCCGCCGAGACCAGCACCGCGACCGAGCCGAGCGCGTCCGCCGCGACCTCCAGGAAGGCGCCGCGCACGTTCAGGCTCTCCTTCTGCCCGCGCATCAGCAGGGCCAGCGAGACCGAGTTCGCGACCAGGCCGAACAGACCGAACACGGCCATCAGCCCGCCGTGCGCCGGTGCGGGCGAGACGAACCGCTGGACGGCCTCGTACAGCACATAGCCGCCGACGCCGAGCAGCAGCACGCAGTTGGCCAGGGCGGCGAGGATCTCGGCGCGGGCGTAGCCGAAGGTGCGGTTGGTGCTCGGCGGGCGGTTGGCGAAGTGGATCGCGAGCAGGGCCATGCCGAGGCCCACCGCGTCCGTCGCCATGTGCGCCGCGTCCGCGATCAGCGCGAGCGAGTCCGCGACCAGGCCGCCGACGACCTCCACGACCATGATCGTGAGCGTGATGCCCAGCGCGATCCGCAGCCGCCCCCGGTACGCCGCCGCGGCCGTGCCCGAGGCCGGCGCATGGCCGTGCGCGTGCCCGTGGTCGTGCCCTGCCCCCATGAACCAACCGCCCTTCCTGTGCCCTTGCGGGATCCGTCCGGCAGGCCCAGTGAACTACGGGTGGGGGGTATGGGGCAACGCGGCAGTGAACACCGTTGTCATATCCCCTGACCTGCGGAAACGTTCCGCGGGTCAGGGGTGCCGCAGGGTCGGCCGCCGGGTTCGGGCGCCGTGGTGCAGTTGCCAGCCCTGCCAGGCCGAGGTGATCATCTCGCGGACGTCGCGCCGGGCGTGCCAGCCGAGTTCCTTCGTGGCGAGTTCGGCGGAGGCGACCGCGCGTGGTGCGTCTCCGGGGCGGCGCGGTTCCACCACGGGTGGGCGGCGGTCCCCGGTGACCTCCCCGATGACCGTGATCAGCTCCCGCACCGAGACGCCCTCGCCCCGCCCGATGTTCAGCGTCAGGTCCCCGGCCAGGGTGCCGTCGGCCAGTCGGCGTGCCGCCGCGAGGTGGGCCTCGGCGAGGTCCACCACGTGGATGTAGTCACGGACGCAGGTGCCGTCCGGCGTCGGGTAGTCGTCGCCGAAGATCCGCGGGGCCTCGTCGCGGGTGAGCCGGTCGAAGACCATCGGCACGATGTTGAACACGCCCGTGTCCGCCAGCTCCGGCGCCGCCGCGCCCGCCACGTTGAAGTAGCGCAGGCACACCGTGGAGATGCCGTGCGCCTGTCCCGCCGCCCGCACCAGCCACTCCCCGGCCAGCTTGGTCTCGCCGTAGGGGTTCACCGGGGCGCACGGGGTGTCCTCGGTGATCAGGTCCACGTCCGGGTTGCCGTACACCGCCGCCGACGAGGAGAACAGCAGGCGGCCGATGCCCGCCGCGGCGACCGCGTCCAGCAGTGTGGCGAGGCCGCCCACGTTCTCGCGGTAGTAGCGGGTCGGCTCGGCCACCGACTCGGCGACCTGCTTGCGCGCCGCGAGATGGACGACGCCCGTGACGCCGTACTCCGCGAAGACCCGCCCCAGCAGCTCGCCGTCCAGCGTCGAGCCCCGTACCAGCGGCACCTCGGCGGGCAGCCGCTCCGGCACCGCGGCCGACAGGTCGTCCAGCGCCACGACGCTCTCTCCGGCGCCCGCCATGGCCCGTGCCACATGCGCCCCGATGTATCCGGCTCCGCCGGTGATCAGCCACGTCATGGTCGCCCAGCCTAGGCGGACCGAAGGTGTGTCCCGGTTGCCCGGGTCTGCGCCGACGGTTTGTGGGCCGGGCCCCGGATCCCCGATGATGATCGCGGCAAAGGCCGGGGCAGTCACCGTGGGCCGGGCCGTGAACGGCCGGTGAACACGGGTCCGGAACCATCGGATAGCCTCTGCCGACACCCGGGTGCCACAGGCAGGGCGCCCCACCACGCAAGCGACCGGCGCCCGCGCGCCGGCACCCAGGGAGTGAGTTCGGTTGTCGACCGCCATCGTCACCGGTCAGCCGGTGCCCGGATCGACCCTCGAGAACGATCTGCGGTCCCTCGGCTTCGACGTCCGGGCGGCGGAGGACGCCGCCACGGCCGAGACCCTGCTCGCCGCCGTCCCGGCCGGCGAGCGCGTCGCCCTGGTCGACGCCCGCTTCGTCGGCCACCCGCACGCCCTGCGCCTCGGCCTGACCGACCCGCGCTTCCCGCTCTCCGCCGTCCCCGGCGCCGTCACCGCCCAGCCCGCCGCCCGGCAGGCGCTGACCCGGGCCGTGGCCCGCGAGACCACCGCGGGCGGGGGTGGTACGGCCACGGCCCTCGCGGTCGACAGCCTCGCCGACCGCGTCGTCACCGCCCTCGACACCGACGGCGGCGAGGTGCACCGGCCCGAACTGGGCAGCCTGGTCGCCGCCGTGCCCGCCGACCCGCAGGCCCGTAACGAGGCCCGGCAGGCCGTCGCCGCCGTCGACGACGAGGCCGTACGCCTGAAGTCGGCCGTGAAATCCCGCGACGGCTTCTTCACCACGTTCTTCATCAGCCCCTACTCGCGCTATGTCGCCCGCTGGTGCGCCCGCCGGGGTCTCACCCCGAACCAGGTCACCACGGCCTCGCTGCTCACCGCCCTGATCGCGGCCGGCTGCGCGGCGACGGGCACGCGCGCGGGGTTCGTCGCGGCCGGCGTGCTGCTGATCGCGTCCTTCGTGCTCGACTGCACCGACGGCCAGCTCGCCCGGTACGCGCTGAAGTACTCCACGCTCGGCGCGTGGCTGGACGCCACCTTCGACCGGGCCAAGGAGTACGCCTACTACGCCGGCCTCGCGCTGGGCGCGGCCCGGGGCGGTGACGACGTATGGGCGCTCGCGCTCGGCGCGATGGTCCTGCAGACCTGCCGGCACGTGGTCGACTTCTCCTTCAACGAGGCCAACCACGACGCCACCGCCAACACCAGCCCCACCGCCGCACTCTCCGACCGGCTCGACAGCGTCGGCTGGACGGTGTGGGTGCGGCGGATGATCGTCCTGCCCATCGGCGAGCGCTGGGCGATGATCGCGGTCCTCACCGCGGCCACCACGCCCCGGATCACCTTCTACGCGCTGCTCGTCGGCTGCGCCTTCGCGGCGACGTACACCACCGCCGGCCGGGTGCTGCGGTCCCTGACCCGCAAGGCGCGGCGCACCGACCGGGCCGCCCGGGCGCTCGCGGACCTCGCGGACAGCGGGCCGCTCGCGGAAGGCCTCACCCGTGTCGCCCGCCGGGTGTCGCTGCGGGCCCCGGCGTACACCGCGCTGGTCGGCGGCGCCGTCGTCGCCCTCGCCGCCTGGCTCGCCCCGTACGGCAGCTGGTGGCCCGTCCTGGGCGCCGTCTTCTACGTCCTGCAGTCCCCGCTCGCCGTCGCCCGCCCCCTCAAGGGCGCCCTCGACTGGCTGGTCCCGCCCGTCTTCCGGGCCGCCGAGTACGGCACCGTCCTGATCCTCGCGAGCAAGGCGGGGGTGAACGGAGCCCTTCCCGCGGCTTTCGGGCTGGTGGCCGCCGTCGCCTACCATCACTACGACACGGTGTACCGCATCCGCGGCAACGCCGGAGCGCCGCCGGCCTGGCTGGTGCGCGTCATCGGGGGGCACGAGGGGCGGACGCTGCTCGTCACCGTCCTGGCAGCGGTCCTCACCGCTGCGCAGTTCACGCTCGCGCTCACGGTCCTCGCCGTGGCCGTGGCCCTCGTGGTGCTCGCCGAGAGCATCCGCTTCTGGGTGTCCGCAGGGGCACCCGCCGTACACGATGAAGGAGAACCCGCATGATCGGCCTCGTACTGGCGGCCGGCGCCGGACGGCGTCTGCGCCCCTACACCGACACCCTGCCCAAGGCGTTGGTGCCGGTGGGGCCCGCGGGTATAGAGGACTCGATCACGGTGCTCGACCTCACCCTCGGCAACTTCGCCGAGATCGGCCTGACCGAGGTCGCGATCATCGTCGGCTACCGCAAGGAGGCCGTGTACGAGCGCAAGGAGGCGCTGGAGACCAAGTACGGCCTCAAGCTCACCCTCATCGACAACGACAAGGCCGAGGAGTGGAACAACGCCTACTCCCTGTGGTGCGGCCGTGACGCCCTCAAGGACGGTGTGATCCTCGCCAACGGCGACACCGTCCACCCGGTCTCCGTCGAGAAGACGCTGCTCGCCGCCCGTGGCGAGGGCAAGAAGATCATCCTGGCCCTCGACACCGTGAAGTCCCTCGCGGACGAGGAGATGAAGGTCGTCGTCGACCCCGAGAAGGGCATGACGAAGATCACCAAGCTGATGGACCCCGCCGAGGCCACCGGCGAGTACATCGGCGTCACCCTGATCGAGGGCGACGCCGCCCCCGACCTGGCCGACGCGCTGAAGACGGTCTGGGAGACCGACCCGCAGCAGTTCTACGAGCACGGGTACCAGGAGCTGGTCAACCGCGGCTTCCGCATCGACGTGGCGCCGATCGGTGACGTCCAGTGGGTCGAGATCGACAACCACGACGACCTCGCCAAGGGCCGGGAGATCGCGTGCCGCTACTGACCCGGCTGATTCCCTCGCCGGTCGTCGTGGACATCCGCCCGGGTGCCCTGGACGACCTGGCCGGCGTCCTCGCCGACGAACGCATCGCGCAGTCCGGCCGGCTGGCCGTCGCCGTCAGCGGTGGCTCCGGCGCCAGGCTGCGCGAGCGCATCGCCCCCTCGCTGCCCGGCGCCACCTGGTACGAGGTCGGCGGCGGCACCCTCGACGACGCGATCCGGCTGGCCGGCGAGATGAAGTCCGGCCACTACGACGCCGTGGTCGGCCTCGGCGGCGGCAAGATCATCGACTGCGCCAAGTTCGCCTCGGCCCGGGTCGGCCTGCCCCTGGTCGCCGTGCCGACGAACCTCGCGCACGACGGTCTGTGCTCGCCGGTCGCCACCCTCGACAACGACGCCGGGCGCGGCTCCTACGGTGTGCCGAACCCGATCGCGGTCGTCATCGACCTGGACGTGATCCGCGAGGCCCCGGCCCGCTTCGTCCGGGCCGGCATCGGCGACGCGATCTCCAACATCAACGCGGTCGCCGACTGGGAGCTGTCGAACCGGGTCAACGGCGAGAAGATCGACGGTCTCGCCGCGGCCATGGCCCGCCAGGCCGGCGAGGCGGTCCTGCGCCACCCCGGCGGCATCGGCGACAACGACTTCCTCCAGGTGCTCGCCGAGGCCCTCGTCCTCAGCGGCATCTCGATGTCGATCTCCGGTGACTCCCGCCCGTCCTCCGGCTCCTGCCACGAGATCAACCACGCCTTCGACCTGCTGTTCCCCAAGCGCGCCGCTTCCCACGGCGAGCAGTGCGGGCTCGGCGCGGCCTTCGCGACGTATCTGCGCGGGGCCCACGAGGAGGCGGCCCACACGGCGGAGGTGCTGCGCCGGCACGGGCTTCCGGTGCTTCCGGAGGAGATCGGCTTCACCGTGGACGAGTTCGTCCGCGCCGTGGAGTTCGCGCCCGAGACCAGGCCCGGCCGCTACACGATCCTCGAACACCTCGCCCTCAAGCCGAACCAGATCAAGGACATCTACGCCGACTATGTCAAGGCCATCGGTAGCTGAACTCCGTCCGGTCGTCCACCCCGCCGGGGTGAAGGACCGGCGCAGCGGTGAGCACTGGATGGGACGCCTCTACATGCGCGAGGTGTCCCTGCGGGTCGACCGCTACCTGGTCAACACCAGGGTCACGCCCAACCAGCTCACGTACCTGATGACCGTCTTCGGCGTGCTCGCGGCCCCGGCCCTGCTGGTGCCGGGGATCCCGGGTGCCGTGCTCGGCGTGGTCTGCGTCCAGATGTACCTGCTGCTGGACTGCGTCGACGGCGAGATCGCGCGCTGGAAGAAGCAGTACTCGCTGAACGGCGTCTACCTGGACCGGGTCGGCGCCTACCTCACCGATGCCGCGGTGCTCGTCGGCTTCGGGCTGCGCGCCGCCGACCTGTGGGGCGGCGGCCGCATCGACTGGCTGTGGGCCTTCCTCGGCACGCTCGCCGCGCTCGGCGCCATCCTGATCAAGGCCGAGACCGACCTCGTCGGCGTCGCCCGTCACCAGGCGGGCAAGCCGCCGGTGCAGGAGGCCGCCGCCGAGATGCGCTCCTCCGGCATGGCGCTGGCCCGCAAGGCCGCCGCCATGCTGAAGTTCCACCGGCTGATCCTCGGCATCGAGGCGTCCCTGCTGATCCTGGTGCTGGCGATCGTCGACCAGGTCCGCGGCGACCTGTTCTTCTCCCGGCTGGGTGTCGCAGTCCTCGCCGGGATCGCCCTGCTGCAGACCCTGCTGCACCTGGTGTCCATCCTCGCCTCCAGCAGGCTGAAGTGAGTGCCATGAAGGTCGGCGCCGTCATCATCACGATGGGCAACCGGCCCGACGAGCTGCGGGCCCTCATCGACTCGGTCGCCAAGCAGGACGGCGACCCGGTCGAGGTGGTCGTCGTCGGCAACGGCTCGCCCGTCCCGGACGTCCCCGAGGGCGTCCGGACGATCGAGCTGCCCGAGAACCTGGGCATCCCCGGCGGCCGCAACGTCGGCATAGAGGCCTTCGGGCCCGGCGGCCGTGATGTCGACATATTGCTGTTCCTCGACGACGACGGCCTGCTCGCCCGGCACGACACCGCCCAGCTCGCCCGCGAGGCCCTCGCAGCCGACCCCGAGCTCGGCATCATCAGCTTCCGCATCGCCGACCCGGAGACCGGCCGGACCCAGCGCCGCCATGTGCCCCGGCTGCGGGCCTCCGACCCGATGCGCTCCTCGCGGGTCACCACCTTCCTCGGCGGCGCCAACGCCGTGCGCACCCGTGTCTTCGCCGAGGCCGGCACCCTGCCGGACGCGTTCTTCTACGCCCACGAGGAGACCGACCTGGCCTGGCGGGCCCTGGACGCCGGCTGGATGATCGACTACCGGTCGGACATGGTCCTGTACCACCCGACGACGGCGCCCTCGCGGCACGCGGTCTACCACCGCATGGTCGCCCGCAACCGCGTCTGGCTGGCCCGCCGCAACCTGCCCGCGCTGCTCGTCCCCGTCTACCTCGGCGTCTGGCTGTTGCTCACGCTGGCGCGCCGTCCGTCGGCCCCGGCCCTGAAGGCCTGGTTCGGTGGCTTCAAGGAGGGCTGGACGTCTCCGTGCGGCCCGCGCCGCCCCATGAAGTGGCGCACGGTGTGGCGGCTGACCCGGCTGGGCCGGCCTCCAGTGATCTGAGAAGCTTCTCTTACCTGAAGAGCAAGCTTCTTACCAAGAGATTCCGGATTCCCACTCGTGAGTCACACAACCCATGACGGCGGTGTCGCGGTGAACGCGATACCGTCGCCCGACGAGGGACTGACGGCCGCGCAGCTCGCCGCCAAGTACGGGCTCGCCGTCAGCGGCGCCCGTCCCTCGCTCGCCGAGTACGTCCGTCAGCTGTGGGGCAGGCGCCACTTCATCCTCGCCTTCTCCCAGGCGAAGCTGACGGCGCAGTACAGCCAGGCCAAGCTCGGCCAGCTGTGGCAGGTGGCCACCCCGCTGCTGAACGCGGGCGTGTACTACTTCATCTTCGGCGTCATCCTGCACGCGAGCCGCGGGCTGTCCCAGGACGTGTACATCCCGTTCCTGGTCACCGGCGTGTTCGTGTTCACCTTCACGCAGAGCTCGGTCATGTCCGGCGTCCGGGCGATCTCCGGCAACCTCGGCCTGGTACGCGCCCTGCACTTCCCGCGTGCCTCGCTGCCCGTCTCCTTCTCGCTCCAGCAGCTCCAGCAGCTGCTCTTCTCGATGATCGTGATGTTCATCGTGGCGATCGGGTTCGGCAGCTACCCGAGCCCGGCCTGGCTGCTGATCGTGCCGGTCCTGCTGCTGCAGTTCCTGTTCAACACCGGGCTCGCGCTGATCGTGGCCCGCATGGGCGCCAAGACGCCGGACCTCGCCCAGCTGATGCCGTTCGTCCTGCGCACCTGGATGTACACCTCCGGCGTGATGTTCTCCATCAGCAAGATGATGGAGGGCCGCTCCGAGCTGGCGGTCCGGCTGCTCCAGGTCAACCCGGCCGCCGTCTACATGGACCTGATGCGCTACGCGCTGATCGACGGCTACGGCGCCGCGAACCTGCCCCCGCACGTGTGGGCCATCGCGCTGTTCTGGGCCGTGGCCGTCTTCGCCGGCGGCTTCGTGTACTTCTGGCAGGCGGAGGAGAGGTACGGCCGTGGGTGAGCAGCTCACCGCACCGGGCACGGGCGAGCCCCGGCCCACCGTCATCGCCGACGGCCTGCACATCGTCTACCGCGTCAACGGCGCCAGGACCGGCAAGGGCAGCGCCACGGCGGCGCTGAGCAGGATTCTGCGGCGAGGCAAGGACGACGCGGCGCGGGGCGTGCGCAAGGTGCACGCCGTGCGCGGGGTGTCCTTCGTCGCCTACCGGGGCGAGGCCATCGGCCTGATCGGCTCCAACGGCTCCGGCAAGTCGACCCTGCTGCGCGCCATCGCCGGTCTGCTCCCCGCCGAGCGCGGCAGGGTCTACACCGACGGCCAGCCCTCGCTGCTGGGCGTCAATGCGGCCCTGATGAACGACCTCACCGGCGAGCGCAACGTCATCCTGGGCGGTCTCGCCATGGGCATGCCCCGCGAGCAGATCAAGGAGCGCTACCAGGAGATCGTCGACTTCTCCGGCATCAACGAGAAGGGCGACTTCATCACCCTGCCGATGCGGACGTACTCCTCCGGCATGGCGGCGCGGCTGCGCTTCTCCATCGCCGCCGCCAAGGACCACGACGTCCTCATGATCGACGAGGCCCTCGCCACAGGTGACCGGGGGTTCCAGAAGCGTTCCGAGGAGCGCATCCGGGAGCTGCGCAAGGAGGCCGGAACGGTCTTTCTGGTCAGCCACAACAACAAGTCCATCCGCGACACCTGCGACCGCGTCCTGTGGCTGGAACGCGGTGAGTTGCGGATGGACGGGCCGACCGAAGAGGTGCTCAGGGAGTACGAGAAGTTCACGGGGAAGTAGCCTGTTTTCGGCCAGGGGCTCCGCCGGTATCGGTCCGGCCGGGCCCCGCGCCGCAAAGGAAACGTCAACTCCGGCTGGGGCAAGGAATCTTGACGCCAATCGGTGTGTTGTTGTGATGCGCAGGACACCCCGACGGACCTCCATGCGTTGTACAACGTAAGCTGTACGGGTGCCGGAAAGCGGCAAGTGGGGCGATAATGCGCGACATCCTGCGCCAGGGCGGCCCGCGGACAGCCGGGCGGCGTGTCCGAAATAGTGTGTATTGGGTCGGCAGTGTAGAACGGGAGATGTGACGGCAATGGCTACGGAGACTCCCCAGCTCAACGCAGCATGTGCCGTCCCCGCCCCGGGCAGCGAACGATGACGGCCACCGAGACGGCGCCGGAACCGGAACGCGCCACCCTGGACAAGGCTGCGAGCGAGAACTTCCCCGTGGCCCCCTTCTTCCTGCCCCGTGCCTGGCGCGACGACCTCATGGCCGTATACGGCTTCGCCCGCCTCGTGGACGACATCGGCGACGGCGACCTCGCCCCCGGCGGTGCCGACGCCCGGCTGCTCGGCGTGTCGGCCGCCGACGCCGAGGACCGCCTGGTCCTGCTCGACGCCTTCGAGGCGGACCTGCGCCGGGTCTTCGAGGGCACCCCGCTCCACCCGCTGCTGCGTCGCCTCCAGCCCACCGTCCGCCGCCGCGGCCTGACCCCCGAGCCGTTCCTCGGCCTGATCGCCGCCAACCGCCAGGACCAGCTCGTCACCCGGTACGAGTCCTACGACGACCTCCTCGCCTACTGCGAACTGTCCGCCAACCCCGTCGGTCGCCTCGTTCTCGGCGTCACCGGCACCTCGACGCCCGAGCGGGTCCGCCTCTCCGACGCCATCTGCACCGCCCTGCAGATCGTCGAGCACCTCCAGGACGTCACCGAGGACCTCGGCCGGGACCGGATCTACCTCCCGGCCGAGGACATGAAGCGCTTTCACGTCCAGGAAGCGGATCTTGGCGAGAAAACCGGGGGCGCATCGGTGCGCGCCCTGGTTGCATACGAAGCACAACGCGCCCGCGATCTGCTGAATGAAGGCGCCCCCCTGGTGGGTAGCGTCCACGGCAGGTTGAAGCTGCTGCTCGCAGGGTTCGTGGCGGGGGGAAGGGCGGCGATCCACGCGATCGCCGCCGCCGAATACGACGTACTTCCCGGCCCGCCCAAACCTGGCAAGGTCCAGCTGCTGCGTGAGGCGGGCGTGATCCTGCGAGGAGAGGGGTGATCCGCACCGTGGAGTCTCCGTCGCGCGTGTCCGCGCCGGTACTCGCCGCCTACAGCTACTGCGAGGCCGTCACCGGGCAGCAGGCCCGCAACTTCGCGTACGGCATCCGGCTGCTGCCCACGCCCAAGCGCCGCGCCATGTCGGCGCTGTACGCGTTTTCCCGGCGCGTGGACGACATCGGCGACGGCGACCTGCCCGGCGAGACCAAGCTGACCCGCCTTCAGGACACCAGGGCGCTCCTTGCCCGGGTCCGCGACGGCGAGGTCGCGGAGGACGACACCGACCCGGTGGCCGTCGCCCTCGACCACGCCGCCCGCGCCTTCCCGATCCCGCTCGGCGGCCTGGACGAGCTGATCGACGGCGTCGACATGGACGTACGCGGGGAGACCTACGAGACCTGGGACGACCTGAAGGTCTACTGCCGCTGTGTCGCCGGCGCCGTCGGCCGGATCTCGCTCGGCGTGTTCGGCACCGAACCGGGAGCGCGCGGCGCCGAACGCGCCTCCGAGTACGCCGACACGCTCGGCCTCGCCCTGCAGCTCACCAACATCCTCAGAGACGTCCGCGAGGACGCCCAGAACGGCCGTACCTATCTGCCCGCCGACGACCTGGCCAAGTTCGGCTGCTCGGCCGGGTTCGACGGGCCGAGCCCACCGGAGGGCTCCGACTTCGCGGGCCTCGTGCACTTCGAGGTGCGACGGGCCCGCGCCCTTTTCGCCGAGGGCTACCGGCTGCTCCCCATGCTCGACCGGCGCAGCGGCGCCTGCGTGGCCGCCATGGCCGGCATCTACCGCCGGCTGCTGGACCGGATCGAGCGCGACCCCGAGGCCGTGCTGCGCGGCCGCGTCTCGCTGCCCGGCCGCGAGAAGGCCTACGTCGCCGTGCGCGGTCTGTCCGGGCTCGACACCCGGCACGTGACCCGCCATGTCGCGCCGCGCTCCGTCAGGAGGCGCGCCTGATGGACCTCACCGAACCAGGAGACACGCCGCAGGCAACCCTCTGCTCCGGCGTGGCGTCCCTGACTGCGACGGCGGAGCGTGCACCGTTCACTCTGTACACCGAGCCGGTCTGCAGCGCCCCAAAGGGGCGCGGGGAACTGCGCGATCAGCCACGACGCGTCCGCGGAGGCCTGACGGCCCATCACGGCACCCCCCGCGGAGCGTTCGCAGGGAAGGACGCACGATGAGCGACGGCTCGCGCCCCGCACAGGCGCACGCTGACCCCGCGGGAGGCGAGGCCGCGGCAGGCCGCAGCGCCGTCGTGGTCGGCGGCGGGCTCGCCGGCATCACCGCCGCGCTCGCGCTCGCGGACGCGGGTGTCCGCGTCACCCTGCTCGACGGCAGGCCCAGGCTGGGCGGCCTCGCCTTCTCCTTCCAGCGCGGCGAACTGACCGTCGACAACGGCCAGCACGTGTACCTGCGCTGCTGCACCGCCTACCGCTGGTTCCTGGACCGGATCCAGGGCACGGCGCTGGCACCGCTGCAGGACCGCCTGGACGTCCCCGTCGTCGACGTCGCCAGACCCGAGGGCAGGCGGCTCGGCCGGCTGCGGCGCGACGCGCTGCCCGTCCCCCTCCACCTGGGGCGCAGCCTCGCCACGTATCCGCATCTGTCGCTGGCCGAGCGTGCCGCGGTCGGGCGGGCCGCGCTCGCGCTCAAGGGGCTCGACCTCGCCGATCCGACCCTGGACACGCAGGACTTCGGCAGCTGGCTGGCCGCGCACGGCCAGTCGGCGCGCGCCGTGGAAGCCCTGTGGGACCTGGTCGGGGTCGCCACCCTCAACGCGGTCGCGGGCGACGCCTCGCTGGGGCTCGCCGCGATGGTGTTCAAGACCGGTCTGCTGTCCGACCCGGGCGCCGCCGACATCGGCTGGGCCCACGTCCCGCTGGGCGAACTGCACGACCGGCTGGCCCGCAAGGCGCTCGACTCCGCGGGCGTCCGTACCGAGGTCCGTACACGCGTCACCTCCGTCTCTACCAACGAGAACGGGAGCTGGAGCGTTCAGGTTCCCGGCGAGACGATCCAGGCCGACGCCGTCGTCCTCGCCGTACCCCAGCGCGAGGCGCACGACCTGCTGCCGCCCGGCGCCCTCGACGCCCCCGAGCGGCTGCTCGAGATCGGTACGGCCCCCATCCTCAACGTGCACGTCGTCTACGACCGCACGGTGCTCGCCCGGCCCTTCTTCGCCGCCCTCGGCACCCCCGTACAGTGGGTCTTCGACCGCACGGACGCCTCCGGGCTCGCCGGGGGGCAGTATCTGGCACTGTCGCAGTCGGCCGCACAGGACGAGATCGACCTGCCGGTCGCCGAACTCCGTGAACGCTATCTGCCCGAGCTCCAGCGGCTCATCCCGGGCACGCGCGGCGCGGTGGTGCGGGACTTCTTCGTGACCCGGGAGCGCACGGCGACGTTCGCCCCCACCCCCGGCGTCGGGCGGCTGCGGCCCGGCGCCCGCACCAATGCCCCCGGCCTGTACCTGGCCGGAGCGTGGACCGCCACCGGGTGGCCCGCGACCATGGAGAGTGCGGTCCGCAGTGGAGTGAGCGCGGCCGACGCCGCGCTCGGCGCCCTGGGCCGGCCCCGCCCCCGCCGTCTCTTCGCGTTCGAGGAGGCGGCCTGATGCTCGATCAGCACACGGCGGGCCCCCGCACCCCCGGCACCGCAACAAGAGGAGAGACTGTGCCCACTGTGCCCCCGGCCTCGACACCCGCTCGGAGGACCGCGGTGGACGTGACCGCGCTGCTGGAGCGCGGCCGGACCCTGGCCACACCGGTCCTGCGTACGGCCGTCGACCGCCTGGCGCCGCCCATGGACACCGTCGCCGCCTACCACTTCGGCTGGATCGACGCGGCCGGCAACCCTGCCGACGGAGACGGCGGCAAGGCCGTACGGCCCGCCCTCGCCGTGCTCTCCGCCGAGGTCACCGGCGCGGCGCCCGAGGTGGGCATCCCGGGGGCCGTCGCCGTCGAACTCGTCCACAACTTCTCGCTGCTGCACGACGACCTGATGGACGGCGACGAGCAGCGCCGGCACCGCGACACCGTCTGGAAGGTGCACGGCCCCGCCCAGGCCATCCTGGTCGGCGACGCCCTGTTCGCCCTCGCCAACGAGATCCTGCTGGAGCTCGGCACCGTCGACGCCGGCCGCGCCACCCGCCGGCTGACCGCCGCCACCCGCGCCCTGATCGACGGTCAGGCGCAGGACATCTCCTACGAGCACCGCGACCGCGTCAGCGTCGAGGAGTGCCTGGAGATGGAGGGCAACAAGACCGGCGCGCTGCTCGCCTGCGCCTCCTCCATCGGCGCCCTCCTCGGCGGCGCGGACGACAGGACCGCCGACGCGCTGGAGAAGTACGGCTACCACCTCGGCCTCGCCTTCCAGGCCGTCGACGACCTGCTCGGCATCTGGGGCGACCCGGAGGCCACCGGCAAGCAGACCTGGAGCGATCTGCGCCAGCGCAAGAAGTCCCTGCCGGTCGTCGCCGCCCTCGCGGCCGGCGGCGCCGCCTCCGAGCAGCTCGGCGAGATGCTCGCCGCGGACGCCAAGAGCAGCGAGTTCGAGAACTTCTCCGAGGAGGAGTTCGCCGCCCGCGCGGCCCTGATCGAGGAGGCCGGCGGCCGCGACTGGACGGCCGACGAAGCGCGCCGCCAGCACACCATCGCCATCGGAGCCCTCGACGCCGTCGACATGCCCGGCCGGGTCCGGGACGCCTTCGCGGCACTCGCCGACTTCGTCGTCGTACGAAAGAGATGATCACTATCGGCCGAACACGCCTCGCGTAGTCGCCGGCCGGTGTCACATGATCGCGTCAGGACACCGGCCGACGGCGGACCCACAGCAGCACGACTCGCACGACTGCACGAAGGGGAAGCCATGACAGCGACGACCGACGGAAGCACCGGGGCGACCTCGCAGCCTCACGCGGCCGCGGCCAGCGACACCACTCTCACCACCCCCGAGGCGGCCGGGGTGCGCGACGCCGCCGCACGCGCCGCCCGGCGCGCCACCGACTTCCTGCTGTCGCGGCAGGACGACCAGGGCTGGTGGAAGGGCGACCTGGAGACCAACGTCACCATGGACGCCGAAGACCTGCTGCTCCGTCAGTTCCTGGGCATCCGCGACGAGAAGACCACCCAGGCCGCCGCGAAGTTCATCCGCGGCGAGCAGCTCGAGGACGGCACCTGGGCCACCTTCTACGGCGGGCCCGGCGAACTGTCCACCACCGTCGAGGCGTACGTCGCCCTCCGGTTGGCCGGCGACGCGCCCGACGCACCTCATATGGCGAAGGCGTCCGCCTGGATCCGCGAGCGCGGCGGGATCGCCGCCTCCCGTGTCTTCACCCGGATCTGGCTCGCCCTGTTCGGCTGGTGGAAGTGGGAGGACCTGCCCGAACTCCCGCCGGAACTCCTCTACTTCCCCACCTGGTTCCCGCTCAACATCTACAACTTCGGGTGCTGGGCGCGACAGACCATCGTGCCGCTCACCGTCGTCTCCGCCAAGCGCCCGGTGCGCCCCGCGCCCTTCGCGCTGGACGAGCTGCACACCGACCCGGCGAACCCCAACCCGCCGCAGCCGCTCGCCCCGGTGACGAGCTGGGACGGGCTCTTCCAGCGGCTCGACAAGGTGGTCCGCGGCTATCGCAGGGTCGCCGTGCGCCGGCTGCGCAGGGCCGCGATGAACTCCGCGGCCCGCTGGATCGTCGAGCGGCAGGAGAACGACGGCTGCTGGGGCGGCATCCAGCCCCCGGCCGTGTACTCGGTCATCGCCCTGCACCTGCTCGGCTACGACCTGGACCATCCGGTCCTGCGCGAGGGCCTCGCCTCGCTGGACCGTTTCGCCGTGTGGCGCGAGGACGGCGCCCGGATGATCGAGGCCTGCCAGTCCCCGGTGTGGGACACCTGCCTCGCCACCATCGCGCTGGTCGACGCGGGGCTGCCCGCCGACCACCCGCAACTGGTCAAGGCGGCCGACTGGATGCTCGGCGAGGAGATCGTCCGGCCCGGCGACTGGGCCGTACGGCGACCTCAACTTCCGCCGGGCGGCTGGGCGTTCGAGTTCCACAACGACAACTACCCCGACATCGACGACACCGCCGAGGTCGTGCTCGCGCTGCGCCGGGTCCGGCACCACGACCCCGAGCGGATGGACAAGGCCATCGGGCGCGCGGTGCGCTGGAACCTCGGGATGCAGTCGAAGAACGGGGCCTGGGGCGCCTTCGACGTCGACAACACCAGCCCGTTCCCCAACCGGCTGCCGTTCTGCGACTTCGGCGAGGTGATCGACCCGCCGTCGGCGGACGTCACCGCGCACGTCGTGGAGATGCTCGCCGCCGAGGGCCTCGCCCACGACCCGCGCACCCGGCGCGGCATCGACTGGCTGCTCGCCGAACAGGAGCCGGACGGCTCGTGGTTCGGCCGCTGGGGCGTCAACTACGTCTACGGCACCGGGTCGGTGGTCCCCGCGCTGACCGCGGCCGGACTGCCCGGATCGCACCCGGCGATCCGGCGGGCCGTAGCCTGGCTGGAGCGCGTCCAGAACGACGACGGCGGCTGGGGCGAGGACCTGCGCTCCTACAAGTACGCCAAGGAGTGGAGCGGCCGTGGCGCTTCCACCGCCTCGCAGACCGCGTGGGCGCTGATGGCGCTGCTCGCGGCGGGGGAGCAGGACTCCAAGGCCGTCGAGCGCGGCATCCGGTGGCTGGCTGACACCCAGCGCGAGGACGGCAGCTGGGACGAGCCGTACTTCACCGGCACCGGCTTCCCCTGGGACTTCTCCATCAACTACCACCTGTACCGGCAGGTCTTCCCGCTCACCGCGCTCGGCCGCTACCTGCACGGCGACCCCTTCGAGCGCCGGCTGCTCGCCAGGACGCCTCGTCCCGGGGCCAGGACGCCGCACGCCGAGGCCAGGGTGAACTGAGGTGAACGCCCAGCCCGCCCCGGCCCCGCTGCTGATCGCCTGCGCGCTCGGCATCGAGCAGCTCGCCCTGCGCACGGGCGACAGGAGCGGCGCGGGCGGGCCGTACTCCGTCGTCCGTACGGGCATGGGCCCGAAGGCGGCGGAACGCTCCGTCACCCGGCAGCTCGCCGTGCCGGCACTCGCTGACGCGGCCGTGCTGGCCACCGGGTTCTGCGCCGGGCTCGCCCCCGGCATGCACCCCGGCGATCTGGTGGTCGCCGAGGAGACCCGGGACCCGCGCGGCACCGTCGCCTGCGTGGCGACCGAGCTGCTGGTCAAGGAACTCGTGCGGCTGCTGCCCGGACGCACGGTCCACACCGGGCCGCTCACCGGCTCCGACCACGTCGTACGCGGCACCGAGCGCGCGCAGCTGCTCGCGACCGGCGCGATCGCGGTCGACATGGAGTCGGCCGCCACGCTGCTGAGCGCCGTCCAGGCCGGCGAACGCCCGGTTGCGGCCGTCCGGGTGGTCGTGGACGCTCCAGAACATGAACTCGTCCGGATCGGCACGGTACGCGGTGGAATATCAGCCTTCCGCGTTCTTCGTTCCGTACTTCCCGCGTTTTTTGAATGGCACCGTTCTTTGTTGCTCCCCCGGAGGTGAGCCAGATGGTCATGCCGTTGCGTCAGACCCTCAAGGTCGCTACATATCTGCTGGAACAGAAGGTCAGGAAGCGGGAGAAGTTCGCCCTGCTGGTCGAGTTGGAGCCGCTGTTCGCGTGCAACCTCAAGTGCGAGGGCTGCGGCAAGATCCAGCACCCGGCGGGCGTGCTCAAGCAGCGCATGCCCGTGGCGCAGGCCGTCGGCGCGGTCCTGGAGTCGGGTGCGCCGATGGTGTCGATCGCCGGCGGCGAACCCCTGATGCATCCTCAGATCGACGAGATCGTACGGCAGTTGGTGGCACGGAAGAAGTTCGTCTTCCTCTGCACCAACGCGCTGCTGATGCGCAAGAAGATGGACAAGTTCAAGCCGTCGCCCTATTTCGCGTGGGCCGTGCACATCGACGGGCTGCGTGAGCGGCATGACGCCTCGGTCGCGAAGGAGGGCACCTTCGACGAGGCGGTGGAGGCCATCAAGGAGGCCAAGCGGCGCGGCTTCCGGGTGACCACCAACTCCACCTTCTTCAACACCGACACCCCGCAGACCGTCGTCGAGGTGCTCAACTTCCTCAACGACGACCTGAAGGTCGACGAGATGATGCTCTCGCCCGCCTACGCCTACGAGAAGGCCCCCGACCAGGACCACTTCCTCGGCGTCCAGCAGACCCGGGAACTGTTCAAGAAGGCCTTCTCGGGCGGCAACCGCGCCAAGTGGCGGCTCAACCAGAGCCCGCTCTTCCTGGACTTCCTCGAGGGCAAGGTCGACTTCCCGTGCACCGCGTGGGCGATCCCGAGCTACTCGCTGTTCGGCTGGCAGAAGCCCTGCTACCTGATGAGCGACGGTTACGTGGCCACGTACCGGCAACTGCTGGAGGAGACCGACTGGGACAAGTACGGCCGCGGCAAGGACCCGCGCTGCGACAACTGCATGGCGCACTGCGGCTACGAGCCCACCGCCGTGCTCGCCACCGTCGGCTCCCTGAAGGAGTCGCTGCGGGCCATGCGCGAGACCGTCTCCGGAAACCGGGAGTGACGCCGTGACCGCCGTTCCCTTGGGCGTTCCCGAGGTACCGGCCCGGCCGGTCGCGCCGCGGCGCACGTCGCGGCAGATCCACGTCGGGCCGGTGGCGGTCGGGGGCGGTGCCCCGGTGTCGGTGCAGTCGATGACGACGACCCGTACGTCGGACATCGGCGCCACCCTGCAGCAGATCGCGGAACTCACCGCGTCCGGCTGTCAGATAGTCCGCGTCGCCTGCCCCACGCAGGACGACGCGGACGCCCTCGCCACGATCGCGAGGAAGTCGCAGATCCCGGTGATCGCGGACATCCACTTCCAGCCCAAGTACGTGTTCGCGGCGATCGAGGCCGGCTGTGCGGCCGTGCGCGTCAACCCGGGCAACATCAAGAAGTTCGACGACCAGGTGCGGGAGATCGCGCGCGTCGCCAAGGACCACGGCACGCCGATCCGGATCGGGGTCAACGCCGGTTCCCTGGACCGCCGTCTGCTCCAGAAGTACGGCAGGGCGACCCCGGAGGCGCTGGTCGAGAGCGCGCTGTGGGAGGCGTCGCTGTTCGAGGAGCACGACTTCCGGGACATCAAGATCTCGGTGAAGCACAACGACCCGGTCGTGATGATCGAGGCCTACCGGCAGCTCGCCGAACAGTGCGACTACCCCCTGCACCTGGGCGTCACGGAGGCCGGTCCGGCGTTCCAGGGCACGATCAAGTCGGCCGTCGCCTTCGGGGCGTTGCTGGCGCGGGGCATCGGCGACACCATCCGGGTCTCGCTGAGCGCGCCGCCGGTCGAGGAGGTCAAGGTCGGCATCCAGATCCTGCAGTCCCTGGGCTTGCGGGAGCGGCGCCTGGAGATCGTCTCCTGTCCGTCGTGCGGGCGGGCCCAGGTCGATGTGTACAAGCTCGCCGAGGAGGTCACGGCGGGACTGGACGGCATGGAGGTGCCGCTCCGGGTCGCGGTGATGGGGTGTGTGGTCAACGGTCCCGGCGAGGCCCGTGAGGCCGACCTCGGGGTTGCCTCGGGCAACGGAAAGGGCCAGATCTTCGTCAAGGGCGAGGTCGTCAAGACCGTCCCCGAGTCGAAGATCGTGGAGACCCTCATCGAGGAGGCCATGAAGCTCGCCGAGCGGACGAGCCCCGCAGACCAGTCGAATTGAGGCAAGCACGGACCGAGAGGGGGTCGAGCGTGACCATGCTGGAGAACATCCGGGGACCACGCGACCTGAAGGCGCTGTCCGAGGCGGAACTCGGCGAACTGTCCCACGAGATACGTGAGTTCCTGGTGCAGGCGGTCTCCAGGACCGGGGGGCATCTCGGCCCCAATCTGGGCGTGGTGGAACTGACCCTCGCCCTCCACCGGGTCTTCGAGTCACCGGTCGACCGCATCCTGTGGGACACCGGCCACCAGAGTTACGTACACAAGCTTCTGACGGGGCGTCAGGACTTCTCCAAGCTGCGCGGGAAGGGCGGCCTGTCCGGCTACCCCTCGCGCGAGGAGTCCGAGCACGACGTCATCGAGAACAGCCACGCCTCCACCGCGCTCGGCTGGGCCGACGGCCTCGCCAAGGCCTTCCAGGTGCACGGGGAGAAGGGCCATGTGGTCGCGGTCATCGGCGACGGCGCGCTGACCGGCGGCATGGCCTGGGAGGCGCTGAACAACATCGCGGCCGCGAAGGACCGGCCGCTGATCATCGTCGTCAACGACAACGAGCGCTCCTACGGCCCCACCATCGGCGGCCTCGCCAACCACCTGGCCACCCTGCGCACGACGGACGGCTACGAGAAGGTCCTGGCCTGGGGCAAGGACGTACTCCTGAGGACCCCGGTCGTCGGCACCACGATCTACGAGTCCCTGCACGGCGCGAAGAAGGGCTTCAAGGACGCCTTCGCCCCGCAGGGCATGTTCGAGGACCTGGGCCTGAAGTACGTCGGCCCGATCGACGGCCACAGTGTCAAGGCCGTCGAGTCGGCGCTGCGCCGCGCGAAACGCTTCCACGGCCCGGTTCTCGTGCACTGCCTCACGGAGAAGGGCCGCGGCTACGAGCCCGCCCTCGCCCACGAGGAGGACCACTTCCACACCGTCGGCGTGATGGACCCGCTCACCTGCGAGCCGCTCTCGCCGTCCGGCGGACCGTCCTGGACCTCGGTGTTCGGCGACGAGATCGTGCGGATCGGCGAGGAGCGGGACGACGTCGTCGCCATCACCGCGGCCATGCTGCACCCGGTCGGGCTCACCAAGTTCGCCGAGCGCTTCCCCGACCGCGTGTGGGACGTGGGCATCGCCGAACAGCACGCGGCCGTCTCGGCGGCCGGGCTCGCCACCGGCGGTCTGCACCCCGTCTTCGCCGTCTACGCCACCTTCCTCAACCGCGCCTTCGACCAGCTGCTGATGGACGTCGCCCTGCACCGCTGCGGAGTCACCTTCGTCCTGGACCGGGCGGGCGTGACCGGCGTCGACGGCGCCTCCCACAACGGCATGTGGGACATGTCGATCCTCCAGGTCGTGCCGGGCCTGAGGATCGCCGCCCCGCGCGACGCCGACCAGCTGCGCGCCCAGCTGCGCGAGGCCGTCGCCGTGGACGACGCGCCCACCCTGGTCCGCTATCCGAAGGAGTCGGTGGGCCCCGACATCCCGGCCGTCGGCCACGTCGGCGGCATGGACGTCCTGCATCGCGCCGAACGCCCCGAGGTGCTCCTGGTGGCCGTCGGCGTGATGGCGCCGGTCTGCCTCCAGGCCGCCGACCTGCTGCAGGCGCGCGGCATCAACTGCACGGTGGTGGACCCCCGTTGGGTCAAGCCCGTCGACCCCGCGCTGCCGGGCCTCGCCGCCGAGCACCGGCTGGTGGCCGTCGTGGAGGACAACAGCCGTGCGGGCGGCGTCGGTTCGGCCGTGGCGCTGGCCCTCGGTGACGCCGACGTGGATGTGCCGGTACGGCGGTTCGGCATCCCGGAGCAGTTCCTCGCGCACGCCAAACGCGGCGAGGTGCTGGCCGACATCGGACTCACGCCCGTCGAGATCGCCGGGCGGATCAGCGCGAGCCTGGTCTTCAGGGACGCGGGCGGCCCAGCCAAGGAGAAGGAATGAGCACGGAGTTCGACCTCGGCGCGCTGCTCGCCGAGCGCGGAGCCGAACGCTACGAGCTGCACACGAGGTACCTCAACCCGCAGCTCGGGCGCATGCTGCACACCATCGGCTTCGACAAGGTCTACGAGCGGGCCGAGGGCGCCCACTTCTGGGACGCCGACGGCAACGACTACCTGGACATGCTCGCCGGGTTCGGTGTGATGGGCCTCGGCCGCCACCACCCGGTCGTCCGCAAGGCACTGCACGACGTCCTCGACCTCGACCTCGCCGACCTCACCCGCTTCGACTGCCAGCCGCTGCCCGGCCTGCTCGCCGAACGGCTGCTCGCCCACAGCCCGCACCTGGACCGGGTGTTCTTCGGCAACAGCGGCACCGAAGCGGTCGAGACGGCCCTGAAGTTCGCCCGCTATGCCACCGGCAAGCCGCGGATCCTGTACTGCGACCACGCCTTCCACGGCCTGACCACCGGCTCGCTGTCCGTCAACGGCGAGGACGGCTTCCGCGACGGCTTCGCCCCGCTGCTGCCCGACACCGCCGTACCCCTCGGTGATCTCGACGCCCTGGCGCGGGAGGTGAAGAAGGGCGACGTGGCCGCGCTGATCGTCGAGCCGATCCAGGGCAAGGGCGTGCACGAGGCACCGCCCGGCTATCTGCGCGCCGCCCAGGACCTGCTGCACAAGCACAAGGCGCTGCTGATCGCCGACGAGGTGCAGACCGGCCTCGGCCGCACCGGCGACTTCTACGCCTACCAGCACGAGGACGGCGTCGAGCCCGACCTGGTGTGCGTGGCCAAGGCGCTGTCCGGCGGCTATGTGCCGGTCGGGGCCACCCTCGGCAAGGACTGGATCTTCAAGAAGGTCTACTCGTCCATGGACCGCGTGCTGGTCCACTCGGCGAGCTTCGGCTCCAACGCCCAGGCGATGGCGTGCGGCCTCGCCGTGCTGTCGGTCATGGAGAACGAGCAGATCGTCGCCGGCGTGCGCGGCACGGGCGAGCTGCTGAAGTCCCGGCTGACCGCACTGACCGACAAATACGAGCTGCTCGCCGACGTCCGCGGTCGGGGCCTGATGATCGGCATCGAGTTCGGCCGGCCGTCCTCGCTCAAGCTGCGCAGCCGCTGGACCATGCTCCAGGCCGCCCGCAAGGGCCTGTTCGCCCAGATGGTCGTCGTACCGCTGCTGCAGAAGCACCGGATCCTCACCCAGGTCTCCGGCGACCACCTGGAAGTGATCAAGCTGATCCCGCCGCTGATCATCGACGAGGCCGACGTCGACCGGTTCGTGGACGCCTTCACCGCCGTCATGGACGATGCGCACAGCGGCGGCGGCCTGATGTGGGACTTCGGCAAGACCCTGATCAAGCAGGCGGTGGCGAACCGCTGAGCGTCACCAGAAGAACGGCAGGAAGAGAACGGTTTTTTGCCTCAGAGGCAAGAAAATTGCCGCTCAGGCAAAACAGGTGCTGAATGGAGGCATGAACGCCTCAGACGCCGGGCCGCCGGCGGAGCCGGGTGACGGACTGCCCGTGATCGCGCCGCAGTTGCGTGCACTGCGCCGGCGCGCCGGCCTCACCCTGGAGGCCGCGGCCCGCGCAGCCGGACTCTCGCCCGCCCATCTGTCCCGGCTGGAGACCGGGCAGCGCCAGCCGTCGCTGCCGGTGCTGCTCGCCCTCGCGCGTATCTACGATACGACGGTCTCCGAACTGCTCGGCGAGACGGTCTCCGACCGGGACGCGATCGTGCGGGCCGGCGACATGGAGCCGACCCGGGCGGGCGGCTGGACGTACGTCCAGGCCGGGTCGCCCGGCCGCGGTATGCAGGCCCTGCGCGTGCGCGTGCCGTACGGCTCACAGGGCGACATCGTGCGCGTCCACCCCGGCGAGGAGTGGCTCTACGTCCTCAGGGGCCGCCTGCGCCTGCGGCTCGGCGACACCGTGCATCTGCTCGCGCCCGGCGACAGTGCCCACTTCGACTCGCTCACCCCGCACCGCCTCGCCGCCGAGGACCACGACGGTGTCGAGCTGCTGTTCGTCCACACCCTGCTGCAGAGTCCCATGGCCGCGCTGTGCCTGGGGCCGTCGACCGGAGAGCTGCCATGAGCGACCTCGAGACGAAGTTCCCCCGCTCCCTGTGGATCCGCCTGATCATCTACATCGCCGTCGGCCATGTCCTGGCCGCGTTCCTCTACCTGCTGTTCGCGGTGGGCGGCAAGGGCTGATCCGGGTCAGTTCAGCAGGCGCTCGCGCAGCCGGTCCCGGTCGCCGGGGGTGAGGCCGAGGCCCTGCTCCAGGTAGGTGTCGACCGCGCCCCAGGTGTCCTCGATGCTCTGGAAGGCCGCCTGGAGGTACTCGGCGCGGGCGTCGAAGAGCGGGCTGAGCAGCTCCATCACCTCGGGGGTGTACGCGGTCTCGGCGCTGCCACTGCGACGGACCTTGTAGCGCCGGTGCTTGGCGTTGGACTCCAGGTAGTCGGCGACGATCGCGTCCCGCTCCACGCCGAGGGCGAGGAGCGTGACGGCCATGGAGATGCCCGCGCGGTCCTTGCCGGCCGCGCAGTGCATCAGCGCGGGCACGCTGTCCTCGGTGAGCGCGCGCAGCACCCGGGAGTGCTCGGCGGTGCGCTCCTTGACGATCTTCCGGTAGGAGGCGACCATCCGGGCCGCGCCCTTGCCGTCGGCGAGGATCCCGCGCAGCTGGACGAGGTCGCCGTCCCGGACCATCTGCCAGAACTCGGCGCCGTCCGCCGGGTCGCTCAGCGGCAGGTTCAGATTCCGCACGCCGGGCAGCGCGACGTCCGGGCCCTCCAGCTTCTGGTCGGCCGCGTTGCGGAAGTCGAAGATCGTGTGCAGGCCCAGCGAGGCGAGGAACACGGTGTCGTTCTCGGTCGCGTGCGCGAGGTGCCCGCTGCGGAACAGCACGCCGTGGCGCACCCGCCGTCCGTCCGTGGTCGGCAGGCCGCCCACGTCACGGAAATTGCGTACACCGGCCAGCTCCGGCTCGGTCGACGGGACCTGCTGCGTCACGGGGGCTCCTCCCGGTCGGGCCCCACCGTCGCGGCTCGTCGGCGGGCGCTGTGTCGACGATACGACATCGGTTTCCTCGGGCAAGGAGTTGTCCACAGGCAGGGAGACGAGGGCCGTCGACACGGAAACCAGTTGTCCACAGGCATTGAAACCGAGGGCACGTGAGCCTAATGATGTTTGCACTTGAGCGGATCTGTTGGCACCTGTGAGGTCTTACGTGGTGGACATCGCCGAAGACGGTCGTACCTGGCTCCTCTCGGGGCCCACCAGCAGTTATGCCCTGCATCGCACTGATGCGGACGAACTGCTCCACCTCCACTGGGGGCCACGGATCGCCCTCGCGGACGCCGAGGCGCTGGCCGAGGACCCGCTGCCCGGCTACTGGCCCTTCGAGTCCCCGCTCGACGGCCGCGAGGAGTACCCCGTCGAGGGCGGCCCCCGCTTCGTCCGCCCCGCCCTGTCCGTGCGCACCGAGGAGCGGCGCGGCACCGAGTGGCGTTTCGTGTCGTACGACACCGACACCGAGGGCGAGGGCGAGGGCGAGGAGCTGCGGCTGTGCTTCGACGACGACGGGGTCGCGATCACCCTGCACTACCGGATGCGCGGTGACGTGGTCGAGCGCTGGGTCACCGTGGCGAACGGCGGGCACGCGCGCGTGGAGCTGCTGCGGGCCGACGCGGCGACCTGGACCCTGCCCGACCGCGAGGGCTGGCGGCTGTCCCAGCTGCACGGCCGCTGGGCCGCCGAGTCCCGCCTCACCACCGCCCCCCTCACCTACGGTGAGAAGGTCATCGGCAGCCGCCGCGGCCACACCGGCCACCAGCACCTGCCCTGGGTGGCCCTGGACACCGACGCCACCGAGGAGCGCGGCGAGGTCTACGGCTGCGCGCTCGGCTGGTCCGGCTCCTGGCGCATCGCCGTCGGCCAGCTCCCGGACGCGCGCGTGCAGATCACCGGCGGCGCCGGCTACGACGACTCGGGCCTGTTGATGCTGGAGGCGGGGGAGTCGTACACGAGCCCGGTCTTCGCGGGCCTCTGGTCCGACGGCGGCTTCGGCGGCGCGAGCCGCGCCTGGCACGCCTACCAGCGCGCGTACGTCATCCCGGACGCGGAGCGGGACCGGCCGGTGCTGTTCAACTCCTGGGAGGCGACGACCTTCGACATCTCCGAGGAACAGCAGCTCGCGCTCGCCCGCCGGGCCGCCGAGATCGGCGTGGAGCTGTTCGTGGTGGACGACGGCTGGTTCGGCGCCCGCACCAGCGACCGCGCCGGACTCGGCGACTGGACCCCCAACCCCGACCGCTTCCCGCAGGGCCTCAAGCCCCTCGCCGACCAGGTGCACGGCCTCGGCATGCAGTTCGGCATCTGGGTCGAGCCGGAGATGGTCAACCCGGACAGCGACCTGTACCGCGCGCACCCCGACTGGGTGCAGTACCAAACGGGACGCAAGCGGACGGAACTGCGCAACCAGCTCGTCCTCAACCTCGCCCGCGAGGACGTCCAGGAGTATCTGTGGGAGCAGCTGGACACCCTGCTGTCCAGTGCCCCGATCGACTATGTGAAGTGGGACTTCAACCGCTGCTTCACCGACGCCGGCTGGCCCGGCGAGCCCTACCCGCAGCGGCTGTGGGTGGACCACGTCCACGCCCTGTACGCCCTGCTGGACCGGCTGCGCGCGGCGCACCCCCAGGTCGCCTTCGAGTCCTGCTCGGGCGGCGGCGGCCGGATCGACCTCGGGGTGCTCGGCCGCACCGACCAGGTGTGGACCTCCGACAACACCGACCCGCTGGACCGGCTCGCCATCCAGTACGGCTTCAGCCAGCTCCACCCCGCCCGGGTCATGGCCGCCTGGGTCACCGACAGCCCGAACCATCAGCTCAACGGCCGTGTCAGCACACTGCGGTTCAGGTTCGTCAGCGCGATGGCGGGCGTCCTCGGCGTCGGCGGCGACCTCACGGAGTGGAGCCCCGAGGAACTGGCCGAGGCCCGGCGCTGGGTGGATCTGTACAAGGAGATCCGCCCGGTCGTCCAGCGCGGCGAGCTGTACCGGCTGCGGCCCCCGGCCGGCGGTCTGAGTGCCGTCCAGTACCTCAGTGGCGAGGAGGCGGTGGTCCTCGCCTGGCTCCAGGCGCAGAGCTACGGCGAGCCGGTGCCGGCGCTGCGGCTGCGCGGACTCGACCCGACGGCGTCGTACGAATGCCGCGAAACCGGCGAAATCCACCGCGGGGCAGTCCTGCTGCACCACGGCCTGCGCACCGGACTCAAGGGTGACCTGGATGCGACGGTCATCCGGCTGCGGCGCATCTGAGCCTTCCGCCTGACACGCGGCCGAAGGCCGGACCCACGATCCCCGGGTCCGGCCTTCGGCATGTCCGGCCTCCGCCGCACGGCGTGTGTTGCGGTCACATGGCGGACGCGCCCGGGGAGTCGACAGAAAGGATGGGTGCGGGACACAGTGGTCGCCGTCGACAGCAAGCGCTTACCGCCTGAAAGGAGCCCCGCACATGACGACCACCCGACGGGCCTTCACCGCCCTCGCCGCCGCGGCCGCCGTAGCCGCGCTCGCGCCCGCCCCGGCCGCGAGCGCCGCGCCCCGCCCTCGCCGGCTCCTCGCCCGCGACGACTTCCGGCACGGCCTCGGCCGGTGGGTGACGGAACTCCAGGACGGCGGCAGCGTCACCGCGGCCGACGGAGTCCTGGACATCGATGTGCCCAGCGGCGCGACGGTCTGGTTCCGGCACCGGCTCGACGGACCCTACGTCCTCGAGTACACGGCCACCGCGGTCTCGGAAGGCGGCGCCAACGACCGCGTCTCGGACCTGAACAACTTCTGGAACGCGACGGACGTCCGCTCCCCGGGTGACCTGTTCGCCACTCACCGGACCGGGGCCCTCGCCGAGTACGACTACCTCACGACCTACTACGTGGGCTACGGCGCGAACTACAACACCACCACCCGGCTGCGCCGTTACGTCGGCGAGCCCGGCGTCCGCCCGCTCGTCTACGACTACACCGAGCCGCTGCTGGTCCCGAACCGGCCCAACCACGTACGCGTCGTCTCCGACGGCTCGCTCGTGCAGTGGTGGAACAACGGCCGCCTGGTGTTCGACTACACGGACCCCGAGCCGTACACCGGCGGGTACTTCGGCTTCCGGACCGTGTGGAGCCACCTCAGGGTCAGCGGCTTCCGGGTGTGGCGATCGCACAGTCAACGTCGCTGAAGACTGGAGTATTCCTGAATGGCAAATGATTTAAGAGTGGCTCATCTCACCGTTCGTCAACCCCTGCCTACGGTCGCGTAGGTCACATCCGAAGGGGAATCATGGTCCGACGTGGCAGACGATTCGAAGAATGACAACAGATCAGTGATCGGGTCGTACGTGGCGGTGGGGGACAGCTTCACCGAGGGCGTCGGCGACCCCGGGCCCGACGGGGCGTTCGTGGGCTGGGCCGACCGGTTCGCGGTCCTGCTCGCCGACCGGCGGCCCGAGGGCGATTTCCAGTACACCAATCTCGCGGTCCGCGGGAAGCTGCTCGACCAGATCGTGGAGGACCAGCTCCCGCAGGCCGTCGAACTCGCCCCGGACCTGGTCTCCTTCTGCGCGGGCGGCAACGACATCATCCGCCCGGGCACCGACCCGGACGAGGTGGCCGAGCGTTTCGAGCGGGCCGTGGCCCGGCTGACCGAGGCCGCGGGCACGGTCATGGTGACGACCGGGTTCGACACCCGGGGCGTCCCCCTGCTCAAGCATCTGCGTGGCAAGATCGCCACGTACAACGGGCATGTACGGGCCATCGCCGACCGGTACGGCTGCCCGGTGCTCGACCTGTGGTCCCTGAAGTCCGTACAGGACCGCAGGGCGTGGGACAGCGACCGGCTCCACCTCTCGCCCGAGGGGCACACGCGCGTGGCGCTGCGCGCCGGCCAGGCGCTCGGCCTCGAGACCCCGGCCGACCCGGAGCAGCCGTGGCCGCCGCTGCCGCCCCGGGGCACCCTGGACATCCGCCGCGACGACGTCCACTGGGCCCGCGAGTACCTCGTCCCGTGGATCGGCCGCCGACTGCGCGGCGAGTCCTCCGGCGACCACGTGACGGCGAAGGGCACCCTGTCCCCGGACGACATCAAACACCGCATAGCCTCGGTGGCCTGACCCCATGGCTCCCGCCCCGCTCCCGCACATGTGGCGGGGGCGGGGTACGGCGGGGTTTCCGGAGCCTGTGCGCGGGCGGTCTGCACGGTACCGGTCCCTGCTCAGCCGGGTCTGGCCGGACGCCCTGCCGGCATGCTCACCGCTCCCGATCGGTCAACGCCCTTCGGTCCAGGCCCAGTTCGCGGGCGAGGGCGTCGTCCACCCAGTCCTGGGCCCGGTTGCGTGGCACCGCGCCCGGGTAGGACGTCAGCTGTACCGCCAGGCCGTCCAGCAGCGCGGTCAGTCGCAGTGCGGTACCGGCCGGGTCGGCGCAGGTGAACTCGCCCGCCGTCACGCCCTCGGCGATCACCTCGGCGATCGCCGCCTTCCACTGCTTGTCCAAGTCCCGGGTGACCTCCCGCAGCGCGGGCTCGCGCAGGGCCACGGCCCAGCCCTCGATCCACAGCCGCCAGCCCTTGGCCTGGCCGGTCGGCGCGTACCAGCGCACCGCCGCCCGCAGCCGGCGCAGCGCGGACGTACGCCGCCCGAGCAGCGTGCGCAGACGGGTGAGATCGTCCTCGGCCGCGTAGGCGAACGCGGCGGCGACCAGCCTCTCCTTCGTGGAGAAGTGGTACAGCACCAGCGCGTTGCTCACCCCGAGCGCCGCGGCCACGTCGGCGATCCTGACCGCCGCCACGCCCCGCACCTCGATCTGCCCGATGGCGGCCCGCAGCAGCTCCTCCCGCCGCTCGGCCACGCTCAACCGCACTCTCGCCACGCCGTCACGATAGTGCGTTGTCGTGAGCAGAGCCGAACGGACCAGGTACCTTCCGGCCGTTCGGGTCGGCGGGGGTCCTCACCGGTACCACCCGAAGCGTTCCGCGATCAACGGCAGGCGGTCGGTCGCCAGGGCGTGGGCGGCCGCGCGCGGGGTCGTACCGTCGGCGTCCGCGCGGTCGAGCATCAGGCCGGTCAGGGCGCGCATGGAGCGCCGGATGTGCGCGAAGGCCTCGTCGGCGTCCGCGCCGATGTCGCCGAACAGGGTCCACCACCACCAGGCGTTCGTACCGGAGTTGACCACCACGTCCGGCAGCACGGTCACCCCGCGCGCGGCCAGCAGTGCCTCCGCCTCCGGCAGGACCGGCATGTTGGCGGCCTCCACGATCCAACGGGCGCCGATCCGCTCCTGGTCGTCGGCGTCGATCGCGTACGACACGGCCGCCGGCACCAGCACCTCCGCCTCGACGGACAGCCAGGCGTCGCCGGGCAGTTCACGGTCGCCGGGCCGCAGCGCACGCCGGTCGACGGTGCCGTAACCGTCCCGCGCGGCCAGCAGGGCCTCGACGTCGAGCCCCGCCGGATTGGCGATCGCGCCCTTGATGTCGGCGACCGCCACCACCGTCAGCCCCGCGCGCGTGAGGAACCGCGCCGTGGCCCCGCCCATCGTGCCGAGCCCCTGGACGGCCACACGCGTGCCCGCGTACGGCACCGACGCCCGGTCCAGGGCCGTGAGCACCGACTCGGCGACCCCGCAGCCGCCGGCCAGCTCGTCCAGCCCGATGCCGTCCACCTCGACGGCGAAGGCGTCCGCGAGCCGCGCGCGGGCCGCCGCCTCGTCGTCCAGCAGCGGGTACACCGCCTGGACGGAGGAGACCAGGCCCGCCTCGTCCGCCGCGCGGTCGACCAGGTCCTGGGTGAGACCGAGATCCTCGCCGGTGGTCCAGAAACTCTCGATGTACGGCCGCATGGCGCGCAGATATCGCACCAGCAGCCCGTACGCCTCCGGGGCCCGGGGATCGCAGTCGATGCCGCCCTTGGCGCCGCCGAGCGGGATGTAGCGGCCTTCGGGGTCGTAGTGCAGGGCCTCCTTCATCGTCATGCCGCGGGCGAGCCCCGCCACCTCCTCCAGGGTGCAGCCCGGGCGCATCCGCAGCCCGCCGCTGGCCACGCCGCGCACCAGCCGGTCCACGACCAGGAAGCCCCGGCGGCCGGTGGCGTGGTCGGTCCAGACGAGCGACATCAGGGGCGCGGGCACCCGTTCGACGGCGAGGTCGGGCATGGTGCCTCCCAGGGTATTACTGAATCGTTGGTCAGTATCTGAAGCCGGTCCCCGCCCTGTCAATGTGCTGAACGATGGTTCAGTAGTGCTCGGCGGATACGGCCCGGCACCCCCTGGGGGACCCGGGCTGTCGGAGGCGCCGACCATAATGGGGAGCCTCACCCACTTCACCGGGAGGTACCGTGACCGGTTTGCGTTCCTCGAGCTCCGGGCTCCGCGCGCTGCGGCCGGAGGCCTTCGGCGCGGACCCGGGCGGTGAGCGCATGGCACGCATCCGCCGCTCCCCCCACTTCAAGGACGGCGTCTTCCAGAACCCCGGCGGCACCGCGCGCACCCGGCCCTCCGGCTCCACGCTGGACTTCGCCAAGGTGTTCTTCGACAAGGAGACCCGGCCCCTGCGCGCCCCGAAGGGCACCGTCCCGGTGCACCCCACGACCTTCGCCGACCTGGCCAAGCCGCCCGCCACGGGGCTGCGGCTGACCTGGATGGGGCACTCCAGCGTGCTGGCGGAGATCGACGGCCACCGGGTGCTGTTCGACCCGGTCTGGGGCGAGCGCTGTTCTCCGTTCCCGTTCGCCGGACCCCGGCGGCTGCACCCCGTGCCACTGCCGCTGGCCGCGCTCGGCGAGGTCGACGTGGTCGTGATCTCCCACGACCACTACGACCACCTCGACCTGCCCACGATCAAGGCGCTGGCCGGCACGGACACCCTGTTCGCCGTGCCGCTCGGCGTCGGCGCCCACCTGGAGCAGTGGGGTGTCTCCGCGGACCGGCTGCGCGAGCTGGACTGGCACGAGTCCACCAGAGTCGGCGGCCTCACCCTCACCGCCACCCCGGCCCGCCACTTCTGCGGCCGCGGCCTGCGCAACACCCAGCACACCCTCTGGGCGTCCTGGGTCGTCGCCGGTGAGGAGCACCGGATCTACCACAGCGGCGACACCGGCTATTTCGAGGGCTTCAAGGACATCGGCGCCGCCCACGGCCCGTTCGACGCCACGATGATCCAGATCGGGGCGTACAGCGAGTTCTGGCCCGACATCCACATGCGTCCCGACGAGGGTCTGCGTGCCCACCTGGACCTCCAGGGCGGCGCACCGCACGGCGCGCTGCTGCCGATCCACTGGGGCACCTTCAACCTCGCCCCGCACCCGTGGGCCGAACCGGGGGAGTGGACCAAGGAGGCGGCCGAGGAGGCAGGCCAGGCGGTGGCCCTGCCCCGGCCCGGCGAGCCCTTCGAACCGGAGGGCAAGCTTCCGGCGGAGGCCTGGTGGCGGGGAGTGGCGGGCACGGAGCGCCGTACCTGGCGCTCGGTCGGCGCGCTGGTGGCGGAGCCGCCGACGCGGGGCTGACGCGGCCACGACGACATCGGCGCCGCAGGAGGAGCCCGCCGTGCCTCTCCTGTGCGCCGTCGTGCGCCCCGCGTGCGTTCGATGCGCGGAGTGGCGCTGAGCGAAATTCCGCACCGTCCGGGCCGCGGATTGCTGTGCTGTGCGCATGAAGCAGAGCCCGCACGCCGACGACCGTGTGCCCTTCCTCACCGCCCTGCCGGAATCCGTCTGGGCGGACCTCCAGCGCCTCGGCAGCCCGCGCCGCTACACGCCCCGCGAGGTCCTGATCCGCGAGGGCGACAGCACCCGCGATCTGATACTGCTGCACGAGGGGATCGTCAAGGTCACGGCCCGCACGGACGGCGGTCGCGACGCGCTGCTGGAGATCAGGATCGAGGGCGACGTCGTGGGCGAGATCGCGGCCACGGACCACAGGGCGCGATCGGCCACCGTCACGGCGTGCGGTGACGTCGTCGCCACCGTCATCCCCCAGGGCGACCTGCTGCCCTTTCTCGCCGCCGCCCCCGATGCGTCGATGGCGCTGTACGGCCTGTTCGGCACCGGCTTGCGCCGAGCCGGCCGCCGGCTCCTGGACTTCGCCGGGCATCCGGTGAAGGTGCGGCTGGCCCGCGTCCTCGTGGAACTGGTCACGTCGTACGGCTGCAGTGGCGGGCGGGGCGAGTTGATGATCAGGGTGAACCTCACGCAGGAGGAGTTCGCCGCGCTCACCGGCTCCACCAAGGACACCGTACAGAAGGCACTCGCGCAGCTGCGCGAGGACGGCCTCATCAGCACCGGTACCCGGCGCACCACCATCCGCGACCTCGACCGCCTGCGGCAGCAGGCCCGGCTCGCATAGCAGGCCGCCGACTTCACCGCCACAAAGCCGCATTAATGCGGCTTGATGGTCAACTCTCCCTGTTCTTCGCACAGTTGGGACGCACACCGCACCCGACCACCGAAGGCAGGTGACAAGTCGCCATGACCATCCACCCCAACGCGCCGCAGCACAGGCTGTGTCTCGCGGCCGACGTGGAGCAGTACGGCCGCCTCGACACCCGGGCCCAGTCCGCCGTCCAGGCCGACCTCGTACGGGTCCTGGACGAGGCGGCACGGCTGTCCGGACTGCACCGCACCGCATGGGCCCGCCAGCCGCAGGGCGACCAGGAGTTCGCCGTACTGCCCGCAGGCACCCGGGAAAGCGTCGTGCTGGACCCGTTCGTACGGCACCTGACGGCCGCTCTGGCCGCCGTGAACGCCCACCGCACCACCCGTGTGCGGCTGCGGCTCGCCGTGGACGCCGGGGTGGTCTCGGACGCCGCCCTCGGCCACGCCGGTCCCGCACCGGTCGCCGTCGCGCGCTACCTCGACGCGCCCCAGCTGAAGGCCGTCCTGGCGGCCCTCACCACGACCGACCTCGCAGTGATCGTCTCCGACCGGCTGTACCAGGACGTCGTACGGCTGGGGCAGAACGGCCTCGACCCGGGTCGGTACGTCAAAGTGCACGTCCAGGCGAAGGAGTTCGCAGGGTACGGCTGGATCCATGTCCCCGGCCACGCCCCGGACGAGCTGCGGCCGCTCATCGAGCAGGGGCGGGGACCGGACCTGCCGGCTGCCGGACGGACGGGCCGTGCCGCGCTCACCCAGTACGTCCACCACGGCGCTGCCGTGGGCGGTGACGTCAGCGGAGGCATCACCGTGGGGCTCCCCGCGCCCGTCCCGCCGGCCGACCCCCGCCGCGCACGGTGACGGCGCCGTTCGACGTCCTGCCCGAGGGCAGCGGCGCGCGGGAACAGTGGGCGGACTGCGGGGTCAACGTCGGCCGCAACGTGTACGGCGGCATCCACATCCACCCGGCCGCCTCGGCGAACCCGGGCCCGGCAGACCGACAGCGGCGGGCCGGCCTGATCCGGGCGGCGCGGTACGCGTCGGCGCGGTCACGTCTGGCCGCCCTGTCCCACGCCTGCGCGCGGGCGACCGCGGCCATGTCGGCACTCGGCCCGGCGCGGCCGGACGGGAGGCAGCGATGACATCGTCCGAGACCCCCGGCCTTTTCGACACCATCGCGCGGAGGCTCGCCGCCCCCTACGCCGACGGGCAGGTGAGCCTCGCCGTGCACATCGGTGATCACACGACACACCTCACTGCCCAGCAGGCCAGGGCCACGCTGTACGGCCCCCGGGCCGACCGGACACTGTGGACGCCGATCTGGCGGCAGGCCGTCGTCACGGCCCAGGAGCCCGGGGACGGAGACCGAGGCCACCGGCTCCTCGCCGTCTGGCTCGCGCTCCCCGGGCTGGGCCGGACCCGGTACCGGATCGGTCTCCGGTGGCCCGTCGGACGAGCCGATCTCGAGGCGGAGACCGTGCTCGCCGTCCTCGAAGCTCTGGCCGCGGCCGACCCGCTGGACCCGGATCCCGGCGGCTGCCTCCTCCGGCGCGCCGCGAACCAGATGTGGGCCAGGGCGCGTAGCGGCAGGCGCGAGGTCCCCGTCGCGGACGTGGCGGCGGTCGCGGACGGCCGGCACGTCGCGGAGGCGGAGCCGGGCGCGGACTGGGAGCTGCACATCACACCGCCGCCGCAGCGGGACGGCCTGTCGGCGACGCTCCGCTTCGTCGACGCGGGCACACGCCGGGAAGGGGAGCGACTGGGCGCGCTCGCCCACTGCTCCGGGCTCGCCCACCTGGTGTTCCGGGCCCGGCGGCACGAGGACGCGGACCGTATCGGCACCCTCGCGCTGCTTCCGTCCGGGAGCCGGCCGTGAGCCCGCGGTCCGGACCACCCCTGACCTTCGCCGAGGCCTTCGACCTGCCGCTGAGCGTCGACCTCTGTACGGCCGCCCGCGCCTTCGGCATCTGCCCCGGTACGGCCTACCGGCTGATCCACGACGGCCGTTTCCCCTGCCCGGTGCTCCGCCTCGGCCACCGGTACCGCATCCCCACGGCGTATCTGCTGCGCGCCCTCGGCATCGAGGAGCGGCCCGTCTACGCCGTCGATCTCGAAGCGGGCGCCGCACACGCCGCCCGGCGGCACCCCGCCAACGACCACGGAACGGAGATTCCCGGATGATCACGACCCTGGCCGCCCGTGACGAGCAGGACCGCGACGTCACCTGCTTCGTCATCGGCCCCATCGGCAACTCCTACGCCCCGCACGGCAGTCCGGAGCGGGCGGCGTACGAGCATCACCTCCGCGTCTTCGAGCAGGTGATCGCCCCGGCCTGCGCGAGGTACGGCATGACCCCGCTGCGCGCCGACCGCATCGCGCACGCCGGCGACGTCAACGAGCAGATCTGCCGGCACGTCATCCAGTCCGACCTGGTCATCGCCGACGTGACCGGCGGCAACCCCAACGTGATGTACGAGCTGGGGTTGCGCCACATCACCGGCAAACCCACCATCCACATCGGCGAACACGGGCAGCTGCCCTTCGACATCGCCTCCATCAGGACCATCCACTACGAACGCTCGCGCAGCGGCCTCGCCGACGCCCGCGAAACGATCGAGAACGCGCTGGAGGTGGGGCTGCGCGACGGGTTCGAATCCCTCACCCCGGCCCGTGTGCTGCGCGGGATCCAGCCGGCCGACGGGACCCCCGCCGCGCCCGGGGACACCGCAGAGCAGGACGAGGAGGCGCCGGGCCTGCTGGACGAGTTCGCCGCGATCGAGGACGGCCTGGAACAGGTCACCGAGGACATGGACACGATCACCAAGGCGATCGAGACGATCGCCGCGCTGACCGAGCAGCACGGCGCGGAGATCGCCGGCCTCGCCCAGGCCCATGTGCCGATGAGCGCCCGGCTCGCGGGACTTGCCCGGTACGCCGAGTCGATCAGCTCTCCCGCCGACGAGCTGAAGGACACCGCGCACGCCTTCGCCCGTCGTATGACGAGCCTGGACAGCGGGGTGCGGGCGGCGCTGAGCCTCGTCGAGATCACCCCGCCCGAGGAGTGGGGCGAGGGGACGGACGAGTTCCTGCGTCAGCTCGTCGACCTGGAGGCGACCGCCCAGGAGAGCATGGCGGGGCTGGACGGCATGGGTTCGGCCGCCGACGGTCTGCTGAGCCTCAGCCGGCACGTCCGCAAGCCCGTCAAGAACATCTCCGCCGCCGTGAAGCAGGTCGTCTCGGTCATGGCCTGCGTCGAGGAATGGGCGGGCAAGGCGCGCACCCTGCTCGAGCGGGCCACCGGCTGACCTGTCGCCGGAACCCGCCAACCCAAGGCCAAAGTCGACACTCTCCGTAATCATGCGGGGAGTGTCGTCCCTTGCGGCCGGGGCGCTCCGGACGATTATCGATCTGTCGTACGAGGCTTCATACCAGAGTGGGACGCTCCTCGGGGGACTTTGTCAACTGCCCACCGCACATGATGCTCAGGCAACTACTGTGAGTGTCCGTCGGCGACGGGCGGCCGGATTCCCCGGTTCCGCCGCCCGGCGCCGCGATGACGCATGCCCGCCTCGCGCACCCCGCGAAGGCAGGCCCACGGACCAGTACGAGGACGCAAGCGATGTCTCACCTCCGAGCACCGGCCACGCGCGCCGACCGCCGGGAGGGCGGCCGGCACGGGCGGCCGGTCGCCCGAACGGCTCCCGCACTGCCCGAAACGCACATACGGCCCCAGCTCATGAGGCTCGCCGTACTGCCGCCCCTCGCGGTCGCGCTCAGCGCCAGCGCCGCGGTCCTGTTCAGCATCCGCTCCACCGGCGCCCGTACCGGGCCCGTCCTGTGGGCGGTGCTCGCCGGAGCGGTCACCGTGACGGTCGCCGGCATCCTCATCGCCGCCGTGGCCGCCGACCGTGCCGCCCGCTCGGTCGCCGACCGCGTCGACGTGCTGCGGCGCACCGCCGCGCGCGGCGAGGCCGACCTGCACGCCCTCGTGGACGCGCTGCGCCAGGGCGCGACCCCGCCGCAGCGCACCCCACCGCGCCGGCCGCCCGCGGACGCCGACGACCTCGAACTGCTCGCCGCCGACCTCGCCCGCGCGCACGACGGCGCCGTCACCGCCGTCGTGCGCGCCGCCCAGCTCTCCAGCCAGACGGGCAGCGAGCAGAAGCTGGAGGTCTTCGTCAACCTCGCGCGCCGGCTGCAGTCCCTCGTGCACCGGGAGATCTCGATCCTCGACGAGCTGGAGAACGAGATCGAGGACCCCGACCTGCTCAAGGGCCTGTTCCACGTGGACCACCTGGCCACCCGGATCCGGCGGCACGCCGAGAACCTCGCCGTGCTCGGCGGCGCCGTCTCCCGGCGGCAGTGGAGCAACCCGGTGAGCATGACCGAGGTGCTGCGCTCCGCCATCGCCGAGGTCGAGCAGTACTCCCGGGTCAAACTGGTACCGCCGATCGACGGCGAACTGCGCGGCCACGCCGTCGCCGACGTCATCCACCTGCTCGCCGAACTCATCGAGAACGCCTCGGTGTTCTCCGCCCCGCAGACCCAGGTGCTGCTGCGTACGGGCCTCGTCACCTCCGGGCTCGCCGTGGAGGTCGAGGACCGCGGACTCGGCATGCCCGTCGGCGAACAGAACCGGATGAACGCCCTGCTCGCCGACCCCGACCAGGTCAACGTCGCCAGCCTGCTGGCCGACGGCCGCATCGGGCTCTACGTCGTCTCCCAGCTCGCCCGCCGACACGGCATCCATGTGCGCCTGCAGACCAACATCTACGGCGGTGTCCAGGCCGTACTCGTCGTCCCGCAGGCGTTGTTGGGCACGGCGGCCGCGGCGCCCGGTGAGTCGGCCGGGACCGGCGCGTCGCCGCAGGGGCACGGGCCGCACGGGCCGGCGGAGGCGCAGCCGCAGACCCACCCGCAGCCCCAGACGCGGACCCAGCCGCACGTGCCGGCTGCCGCGCCGGTGTCCTCGCAGGTGACGGGGGGCCGGCCGGGGGACGGGACCGCCGCCGCGCAGGCCGGTGCCGGGCCGGGCCCGGGCACCGGACGGCGGCGGCACGCCCAGCGAGGGACCGGGCGGCACGGTTCGGAAACCGGCTCGGAAACCGGACTTGGGGACAGCCGGTCCCTGGCCGGTGATCCCGGGTGGACCGGTGCCGGGGACGGCTCGGGGCCGCCCGGTGCCGAGGGCCCGTACGGCGGGCGGAGCGGTGGCGCACCGGCGCCCCTTCCGGTGCGCGGTGCCCGGCAGGACCGGCCCACCCCCGCCGCGGCCGTACCCGGCATCGGCGCCGGGGACCGGTCGGCGGTCGAGGCGCACGCCGGCATCCTGCCCACCCCGCGCGCCGGCACCGTGCGCGGCACCATGGGCAAGCCCCAACTGCCCCGCCGCCGCGCCCAGGAGCACATCGTGCCCCAGCTGCGCGGCGGCCCCACACCCCGCCAGGACGCCGACACCGTCCCGGGCCACGACCCGGGCCTGATGGCGGCATTCCAGCGCGGGATCGGACTCGCCGAGGCGCAGCAGCACATGGAACACCTCGAACCCATCGAGAGTACGGCGGTCCTACCCATGGAGCCCGTACCCATGGAAGGGCCGGACCACCTGGAGCCGACACCCATACCTCAAGGGCGCGTCCACGCGCCCGGACTCGACGGTGCCCGTGGCGCCGGCCGGCCCGACGGGAGCGCCCCGGCCGGCTGACCCGCGCGCTACCCCGCTCCACCCCGTCTCGTTTCCCAACTGCCCGCGCTCCCACAGACCTTCGTACCCCAAGGAGTCGATCCACCATGGCGAGCGATGCGCCGACCGCCCAGGCATCCGACCTCGACTGGCTGCTGAGCGGCCTCGTGCAGCGCGTACCGCACACCAGCAGCGCGGTGCTCCTGTCCTGCGACGGGCTGGTGAAGTCCGTGCACGGCCTCGACATCGACAGCGCCGACCACATGGCGGCCCTGGCGTCCGGCCTGTACTCCCTCGGCCGCAGCGCGGGCATCCGGTTCGGCGACGGCGGGGACGTCCGCCAGGTCGTCGTCGAGCTCGACTCGACCCTGCTGTTCGTCACCACCGCCGGCTCCGGCACCTGCCTCGCCGTGCTCGCCGGACGCGAGGCCGACGCCGCCGTGCTCGGCTACGAGATGGCGATGCTCGTCAAGAGCGTCCGTCCCTACCTGGTGACCGCGCCCCGCCAGCACCCCGTCGACTCCGCGGCGACGAGGCCTTGAGCGTGGCCGCAGCCGGCGACGGGCCCTGGCTGGACGACGCGGCCGGACGGCTGGTGCGCCCGTTCACGATCAGCAACGGACGGACCGAGCCCAGCGTCGCCCTGGACCTGATGTCGCAGGTGATGGCCACCGGCGTCGCTCCGCTCGGCTATCTCGGCCCCGAGCACGCCCAAGCGCTGGACCTGTGCCGCGCGCCCGTCTCGGTCGCCGAGGTCGCCGCACATCTGAAGCTGCCCGCGGTGGTCACCAAGGTGCTGCTCTCGGACCTCGTCGACTGCGAGGTGCTGACCACCAAGCCCCCCGTCTTCCACCACACACCCACTGACCGGTCTCTGCTGGAGGCAGTGCTCGATGGACTACGACGACAGCTCTGACCCGTTCCCGACCGCGCTGAAAATCCTGGTGGCGGGCGGGTTCGGGGTCGGCAAGACGACCTTCGTGGGCGCGGTCAGCGAGATCGCCCCGCTCAGTACGGAGGAGCTGCTCACCACGGTCAGCGTCGGAACGGACAGTCTCGACGGCATCGAGAACAAGATGGAGACCACGGTCGCCATGGACTTCGGCCGGATCACCCTCGATCCGGACCACGTGCTGTACCTGTTCGGCACGCCGGGGCAGGAGCGGTTCTGGTTCATGTGGGACGAGCTGTCCGAGGGCGCGCTCGGCGCGGTGATCCTCGCCGACACCCGGCGCCTGCAGGACTGCTTCGCGGCCGTGGACTTCTTCGAGGAGCGCGGGCTCGGTTTCATCGTCGCCATCAACGAGTTCGACGGCGGCTATCGCTACGACCCCGAAGAGGTCCGCGCCGCCATCGACCTCGACCCGGAGATCCCCATCGTCCGCTGCGACGCGCGGATCTCCAGCTCCGGCGTGCAGACCCTGCTCACCCTCGTACGCCACCTCCTCGCCCACGCTCCGGCGACCGCGCCGAGCCATGGCGCCCACATGTGATCCCGCCCTATTGCCCACGGAGTTCCTATATGAGGTATGCCCACAGCGCCGAACCCCAGCCAGGAGTACGGCCCGGAGCCCGGCCATGAGCTACGAGCCACCCCGGCCGGTCCGGGGTCTGCTGCTCACCCCCGAGGACAAGGAGGCCCCCGCCCGCGTCCGCCGACTGCGCCTGCTCGGCCTGGTGGACCGCCCCGATCCCGCGCTCGACGTCTTCGCCGCCCATCTCGCCCAACTCACCGGCGCGCCGTACGCCATGGTCAACTTCATCGGCGAGGAACACCAGTTCTTCGCCGGGCTGAGCGCCCCCGCCGTCGCGCCGGTCGTCCGCGAGGACGGCAGCAGCGCCGAGCTCGGCCGGGTCCTGCCCCGGGACCATGGGTTCTGCCCCCATGTGGTGGTCCGCCACAAGGCGCTGGTCCTGGAGGACGTCCGTGACTACCCGCGCTTCGCCGGCAACCCGGTCGTCGACGCCTATGGCATCCGCTCCTATATGGGCGCCCCACTGATCGACCGCTCCGGTATGGCGCTCGGCACCGTGTGCGCGGCCGACACCGAGCCCCGGGTCTGGGGGAGGGCCGGCCTGGAGACCATCAAGGCGCTGGCCGCCGACCTCGTCGTACGCCTCGAACGAAGCGCCGAGGACGGACTGCCCCTGTGACGGACGACGGCATCCCTTCTCCTCCCGCACCTGGGGCGTGAAGGAAAGCTGAGGCGGCGGTTAAGAAAAGCTCGATGGACCCGCGGCCCGCGCATACGGCAGATTGCGGGGTGATTCCACCCCTCTGACCCGGTGCGGGCTTCTTCGGTATGCCCGCGGGCCGGGACCTCACCCACAGGAGCCGCACGCGTGAAGGCGCTGGTCAAGGAGAAGGCGGAGCCGGGACTCTGGCTGACGGACGTCCCGGAGCCGGAGATCGGTCCCGGTGACGTACTGATCAAGGTCATGCGGACCGGTATCTGCGGCACCGACCTGCACATCCGGGCCTGGGACGGCTGGGCGCAGCAGGCGATCCGCACCCCGCTCACGGTCGGGCACGAGTTCGTCGGGCAGGTCGTCGAGACCGGCCGCGACGTGAGCGACATCCGCATAGGGGACCGGGTCAGCGGCGAGGGTCATCTGGTGTGCGGCAAGTGCCGCAACTGCCTGGCCGGCCGCCGTCACCTGTGCCGGGCCACCGTCGGCCTCGGCGTCGGCCGCGACGGGGCGTTCGCCGAGTACGTCGCCCTGCCCGCGAGCAATGTGTGGGTGCACCGGGTGCCCGTCGACCTCGACGTGGCCGCGATCTTCGACCCGTTCGGCAACGCCGTGCACACCGCACTGTCCTTCCCGCTGGTCGGCGAGGACGTCCTGATCACCGGCGCCGGACCGATCGGCCTGATGGCCGCCGCCGTGGCCCGGCACGCCGGCGCCCGCAACGTCGTCGTCACCGACGTCAGCGAGGAGCGCCTGGAGCTGGCCCGCAAGATCGGCGTGAGCCTCGCCCTGAACGTCGCGCAGACCACCATCGCCGACGGCCAGCGCGAGCTGGGACTGCGCGAGGGCTTCGACATCGGCCTGGAGATGTCCGGCCGCCCCGAGGCCATGCGGGACATGATCGCCAACATGACGCACGGCGGCCGGATCGCCATGCTCGGCCTGCCCGCCCAGGAGTTCCCGGTCGACTGGTCCCGGATCGTCACCTCGATGATCACCATCAAGGGCATCTACGGCCGCGAGATGTTCGAGACCTGGTACGCGATGTCGGTGCTGCTGGAAGGCGGCCTGGACCTCGCCCCCGTGATCACCGGCCGGTACGGCTACCGCGACTTCGAGGCGGCCTTCGCCGACGCCGCGAGCGGCAAGGGCGGCAAGGTCATCCTCGACTGGACTGCGTGAGCAGCAGCGTCGTAACTCCCTTCCCCCGCAAGCACCTTCAGGAGAGCCCTTCATGTTCGAGACCGTCCGCGACGACCTGCGCGCCACCCTCGACGAGATCCGCGCCGCCGGTCTGCACAAGCCCGAGCGGGTCATCGGCACCCCGCAGTCCGCGACCGTGGGCGTCACCGCCGGCGGCCGCCCCGGCGAGGTCCTCAACTTCTGCGCCAACAACTACCTCGGCCTGGCCGACCACCCGGAGGTGATCGCCGCCGCCCACGAGGCCCTCGACCGCTGGGGCTACGGCATGGCCTCCGTCCGCTTCATCTGCGGCACCCAGGAGGTCCACAAGGAGCTGGAGGCGCGCCTGTCGGCCTTCCTCGGCCAGGAGGACACGATCCTGTACTCCTCCTGCTTCGACGCCAACGGCGGTGTCTTCGAGACCCTGCTCGGCGAGGAGGACGCGGTGATCTCCGACGCCCTCAACCACGCCTCCATCATCGACGGCATCCGCCTGTCCAAGGCCCGCCGCTTCCGTTACGCCAACCGCGACCTCGCCGACCTGGAAGCGAAGCTGAAGGAGGCGTCCGACGCCCGGCGCCGGCTGATCGTCACCGACGGCGTCTTCTCCATGGACGGCTACGTCGCCCCGCTGCGCGAGATCTGCGACCTCGCCGACCGCTACGACGCGATGGTCATGGTCGACGACTCGCACGCCGTCGGCTTCGTCGGCCCGACCGGCCGCGGCACTCCCGAACTGCACGGTGTCATGGACCGCGTCGACATCATCACCGGCACCCTCGGCAAGGCCCTCGGCGGCGCCTCCGGCGGTTATGTCGCGGCCCGCGCCGAGATCGTCGCCCTGCTGCGCCAGCGCTCCCGGCCGTACCTGTTCTCCAACACCCTCGCCCCGGTGATCGCCGCCGCCTCCCTGAAGGTCCTCGACCTGCTGGAGTCGGCCGACGACCTGCGCGTGCGGCTGAACGAGAACACCGCCCTGTTCCGCCGCCGGATGACCGAGGAGGGCTTCGACATCCTCCCCGGCGACCACGCCATCGCCCCCGTGATGATCGGCGACGCCGCCGAGGCGGGCCGCATGGCCGAGCTGCTGCTGGAGCGCGGCGTGTACGTGATCGGCTTCTCCTACCCGGTCGTCCCGCAGGGCCAGGCCCGGATCCGCGTCCAGCTGTCCGCCGCGCACTCCACGGCCGACGTCAACCGCGCGGTCGACGCGTTCGTCGCCGCCCGCGCCGAGCTGGCGGTCTGACCAGCGCCGACAGCTGGGGATAATTGAGGACATGATCGAAGCACGGCGGCTCCACATCCTCCGTGCGGTGGCCGACCACCGCACGGTCACCGCGGCGGCCGCCGCGCTCTATCTCACCCCCTCCGCGGTCTCCCAGCAGCTGACCGCGCTGGAGCAGGAGACCGGCCACCGGCTGGTCGAGCGCAGCGCCAAGGGGGTGCGGCTCACCCCGGCCGGCGAGATCCTGCTGAGCCACACCAACGCGGTCCTCGCCCAGCTGGAGCGGGCCGAGGCGGAGCTGGCCGCCTACGGCTCGGGCGAGGCGGGCACGGTCACGGTGGCCGCCTTCGCGACCGGCATCGCCCAGGTCGTGGCCCCGGCCGTGGCCCGGCTCGCGGACACCGCGCCCGGCATCCGGATCCGGGTCCAGGACGCCGAGGGCGACGCGAGCCTGCCCATGGTGCTGGACCGGCAGGTCGACGTGGCGGTCGCCGTGGAGTACCGGGGCGCCCCGCCCGCCGACGACCCCCGGCTCACCCATGTCCCGCTCTACGCCGAGCCGTTCGACGCCGTCGTACCCGTCGGGCACCGCCTCGCGGACACCGCCGAGGTCCCCCTCGCCGAGCTGGCCAAGGACCCCTGGATCGGCCCGTACCCCGGCAACCCCTGCCACGACGTGGTCGTCCTCGCCTGCGAGAACGCCGGCTTCCAGCCCCGCCTGGAGCACTCCTCCGACGACTTCCGCGCCGTCGTCGCCCTCGCCTCGGCGGGCGCGGGGGTTGCCCTCGTACCGCGCTCTGCCCTGAACGGCATGGACCTGACCGGCGTGATCGTCCGCCCCGTCGACGGCGTGGCCCCGACCCGCCGCGTCTTCGCCGCCGTACGGCGCGGAGCCGAGGGGCACCCGCTGATCCGCCCGGTGCTGGAGGCGCTGGGGCGGGCGGCGCAGGAGGCGTGAGCGCCCGCGAGATGTGAGGCTTCCGTAACCCCGGTGTCTCATATCGGGGATAACGTCCCGGAGATGAGAAGCGCGGAGGATCCCCTCGACACCCGGCTCGGCACCCGGCTGGCCGAGCTGCGCGCCCAACACGGCTGGTCCCTGGGCGAGTTGGCGGAGCGCAGCGGAGTGAGCCGGTCGACCCTCTCGCGCGCCGAACGCGCCGAGATCAGCCCCACCGCCGCCCTGCTCAACCGGCTCTGCCATGTCTACGGCCGCACGATGTCCCAGCTGCTCAGCGAGGTCGAGGCGGAACCGGCCCCGCTGGTCCGGGCCGCCGACCAGCGGATCTGGGAGGACCCCGCCTCCGGTTTCGTACGGCGGTCCGTCTCCCCGCCGCACCCCGGCCTGCGCGGCGAACTGGTCGAGGGCCGGCTCGCGCCGGGCGCCGACATCGCCTACGACCGGCCGCCCGTGAGCGGCCTGGAACAGCATCTGTGGGTGCTCGACGGGGCCCTGGAAGTCACCGCCGGGGACCGGGCCCACCACCTCGACACCGGCGACTGCCTGCGGATGCGGGTCTTCGGCCCGACCCGGTTCCGCTGTGCCGGATCCGGCGAGACACGGTACGTGCTGGCGGTGGTGCGGCCGTGAGGGTGGAGCGCTGGGACGGCACGCAGGTACGGGAGCGGGCCGGGGAGCTGGCGGAGCTGCTGGCCGACACGGTGGCCGGCGGTGCCTCGGTCGGCTTCCTCGCGCCGCTCGCCCAGGAGGAGGCCGCCGCGTGGTGGCGGGAGCGGGCGGACGCGACGGCGGCGGCCCGGCTCGCCGTCTGGGCGGCCGTCGACGCTGGCCACCGGATCACCGGCACCGTGAGCCTGGCGTACCCCGACAAACCGAACAGCCGTCATCGCGCGGAACTGGTGAAACTGATGGTGCGCCGCACCGCGCGGGGCCAGGGCCTCGGCCGCCGCCTCCTCACCACCGCCGAGCAGGCGGCCGCCGCGACCGGCATCAGCCTGCTCCATCTCGACACCGAGACCGGCAGCCCCGCCGAGCTGCTCTACCGCTCGGCGGGCTGGACGCAGGCAGGTGTCATCCCCGACTACGCGCTCAGCCCGGCGGGCGAGTTGCGGCCGACCACGCTGTACTTCAAGCGGCTCAGCGGGTGACTGTCAGTGGCAGGAGCTACGGTGCGTTGCATGCCGGACGCTGAAGACGTACGCCGTATCGCCCTGTCCCTGCCGGACACCACGGAGAAGATCGCCTGGAGCATGCCCACGTTCCGGGTCGCCGGGAAGATGTTCGCGACCCTGCCCGAGGAGGAGACGTCCATCGCCGTGCGCTGCCCCAAGGAGGAGCGCGACGAACTGGTGCTGGCCGAGCCGGGGAAGTTCTGGGTCGCCGACCACGAGGCCCAGTTCGCCTGGGTGAGAGCGAGACTCGCCGCGCTGGAGGACGAGGACGAGCTGCGCGACATCCTCGCCGACTCCTGGCGACAGGCCGCCCCGCCCCGACTCCTCGACGCCTACCCCGAGTTGGGCCACCCGCGCGCGGAGTGAAAATCCCCGGCGGCCGCCGGCCGGGCGTGGCATGATCCCGCGCGGCGCGGGCGGCCCGGCGCCCTGGCCGGGCCGGCGAGGGAGGCAACGAGGGGCATCCGCCATGACGGGCGACCAGCCTGCAGACCCAGATCCCGGCACGTCCTCAACCGCATCCATGCCTACGACGTCGCCGGCTCTCTCGCCATGATGCCGGTCGGCCAGGCCCACGGCGCCGGCCACGTCCTGCTGATCTCCGCCGCGACCACCCTGGCGGTGGCCACGGCTCTGCTGGCGATCCCGGCGGTACGCGACCTGCTCCGCGCGGACACACCCACGCCCGCACACTGACCCCTCCGGGACACCCGCGCGGCCTCGGGTGCCCCCGAGTCCGCCCGCGCACCGCTGGTCCCTCGCGCTGCGCGGGGTGCACCTCGTGCCGGCCCGCGCACTGCCGGTCCTTCCGCGCTGCCACGGGTGCACCTCGTGCCGGCCCGCGCACTGCTGGGCCCTCCGTGCTGCCTTGGGTGGACCCGAGCCGGTCCGCGCGCTGTCGGGCCCCGCGTTGACCTGGGCGCACCGCCGCGCCTGCGGTGCAGTGCCGGGCCCGGCGCTGTCTTGCGCGCCCCCGAGCCCTTCCGCGTACCGCTGGCCCTCCCTGCTGCCCTAGGCGGACCCCGAGCCGGTCCGCGCACCGCCGGGACCCCGGGCTGACCCAGGCGCACCGCCGGACCCTCCGCGCCCCTCGGCGCCGCCCGACAGGCACCCACTCACCGCGCCGGCACGCACCCACTCACCGCCCCGGTCTCACACCCCGGCGGTCACTCGCCCCGCCGTCCCCACGAAGGCGCCGATCCGGTCTCGCAGGCTCGGGGTGTCCAGCCCATGTGCGGCCACGTGCTCCTCGATCGTCCCGTAGCGGCGCAGCTCCCGGCGGCTCACGCCCAGGCCCAGTACCCGGTGCGGTACGTCGGACAGGGCCTCGCTCACCGCGGCCGTCGAGGTGCCCGCGAGGTACGGCTCGACCAGGACGACGTCGGTGCCCGCCGCCTCGGTGGCCCGGCGCAGCCCGGCCGCGTCGAAGGGCCGTACGGTCGTCGCGTACAGCACGGTCACGTCCAGCCCCTCGGTGGCGTCGAGGACCGTGTCCAGCAGCGGACCGACGGCGACGACCACCCCGGAGCGGCCCTCGCGCACGGTGACGAAATGCCGCCCGTCGATCACCCGCGCCCGCCGGTTGGCCTGCACGGACAGCCGGACGTACACCTTGTCGTCACCGGCGCCGACCGCGTGGCGCAGCAGGGTCTCGGCCTCGTCCGGATGCCCGGGCACATGAACGGTCCAGCCGTCCAGGGTGTCGAGGAGCGCCACGTCGCCGGGGGACATGTGGGTGTAGCCGCCCGCCGGCCAGTCGAAGGAGGCCGCCGCGCTGACCAGCACCGCCCCGGCGTCCTGGTGCCCCAGATCCAGCTTGACCTGCTCGAACGGCCGCTCCACGAGGAAGCTGGCGAAGGTGTGCACCACGGGCCGCAGCCCGGTCAGCGCCAGCCCGGCCGCCGCCCCGACCAGCAACTGCTCCCGGATACCGACGTTGATCACCCGGTCCGGATGTCGGGCCATGACTTCCTGGAAGCCGTCCTTGCCGATCTCGGCGAGGACGACCGCGACCCGCGGATCCTCGTCCAGCAGCCGGGAGACGACGGGGGCGAAACGGTCACGCATGGTTTCCACGACAAGGGAGCCTTTCCGGTCGGATGCGAGGGGACGGACGTTGGACATCAGGCGGTCTTCGGCTCGACCCGGGCCACGACCACGTGCGGCCGCCCGGGATGCGGCGCGGTGAACGCCGCGTGCAGAGCCTCGTGATCGCGCCCGTCGACGGTGACCGCGGACCAGCCCGCGGCCTCGAACCGGGCGGCGATCCCGCCGGGCCGCGCATGACTGGCGGAGGAGTTGTCGACCACGATCGTGTGCAGCCGCTCCAGCCCGGCGGGCCCGGCGAAGGCGATCGCCTCGTGGTTGCTGCCCTCGTCCAGCTCGGCGTCCCCGATCAGCACCCAGACCGCCGGGTCGTGCAGCCCCTGCGCCCGCAGTCCCAGGGCGCTGCCCACGGCGATGGGCAGCCCGTGCCCGAGCGACCCGCTGGCGATCTCGGCCCCCGGCACCAGCACCCGGTCCGGGTGATGCCCGAGCGGGGAGTCGTACGACCCGAACCCGGGCAGCCAGTCGACCGGCACGAACCCCTTCGCGGCCAGCACCGCGTAGTACGCCATCGGCCCGTGCCCCTTGCTCAGCAGGAACCGGTCCCGGGCCGGATCCTCCCGCCTCTCCGGCGTCACCCGCAGCACCCGGTCGTAGAGCACCCACAGCACGTCGAGGGTGGAGGTGGCCGCAGGCCCGTGCTTCTCGTCGCCGGTCATGAGGCTCATCAGCCCGGGCAGGTCGTCGTAGCCGTAGGTACGGCCGTAGTCCGCAGTGATCGTCATAAGGCGATCGTGCAACCTCAACCAGACTTGAGGTCAACACGAAACGGAGAGGCGACCACCGATCCGAGTGCGGTATTGTTTCCCTGCGCGTTTCGACCGGGGAAACCCCAGGTCAAACGGCACCGGGACGTGGCGCAGCTTGGTAGCGCACTTGACTGGGGGTCAAGGGGTCGCAGGTTCAAATCCTGTCGTCCCGACCAGCTTTTCTGTTGGTCGGAGGCCGTCTTCTCAGGGATGAGGAGACGGCTTTTGTCGTGTCCGCGGGTCTCCGGCGCCCTTCTCGTCCCCCTCGTCCCCCTCGCCCTTCTCGTGCTTCGCGTCGGGGAGCGTCGGGCGGCGGTCGCCGGAGGCGATCTTGGCCGCCATCGTGGCGAGCTGCCCGCAGGCCCGCGCGATCTCCCGCTGGGTCTGGTTCCGCTCGCTGATGACCGCCGCGAGCAGGAGCGCGGTCAGCGCGGTGGAACCGTTGAAGGCCTGCAGGGTGATCATCTCGGTGAGCAGGTCGTGACCGGCGAACGGGCCTGCTCTCTCGCCACCGGCGATGATCGCGAAGGTCGACATGGCCAGCGCGCAGGGCGCGGCCCCGGCCAGCTGGAAGCGGAAGGCCGCCCAGATCAGCAGCGGGAACCCGAGGAACAGCAGGGGAGTGTGACCGGTGACGAGGAATCCCACACCGGCCGTGGCCGCCAGAAGCAGCAGCGCCTCCGCCCACCGGAACGGCCGCGCCTTCCTCGGCCGGTGTGCCGAGCGGAGGACGAGCAGCACCGGCGTGACCACCAGGACGCCCATCGCGTCGCCGGTCCACCAGACCGACCACGTCGGCCAGAAATCGCCGGTGCTCAGTACCCCGGCGAGGGCCAGGGTCCCGCTGCCCGTCGTCGCGCTGACCAGCATCCCGGTGAACGCACCGAGGAAGATCAGTGCGAGTGTGTCCCGCAGCCGGTCCAGTTCGGCACGGAACCCCGTACGGCGCAGCAGCAGGTAGGAGCAGAGGGGCGCGAGGGTGTTGCCCGCCGCGATGGCGAGCACGGCCGGGAGCGAGGGCCCCAGCGAGATGTTGACCAGGAACGCGCCGAGTGCGATACCGGGCCAGACCCGCGGGCCGCGCAGGAGCAGACTCGCCACCGCGATACCGCTGGGTGGCCACAGCGGGGTGACCTGGCCACGCACCAGCTGCTGGAGCAGTCCCACCCTGGCCGAGCCGTAGTACAGCGCGGCGATGGCACAGATCTCCAGGGCGGCCGGCCCACTGCGCCGGAGCCGATGATGCGGCGCGACAGCCATCGGGCGACCTCCGAGGTGAATCGCCCCGCACCCATCATCCGCCGGATCCCCCGGATCCTCCACGGCAGGCCGGGCCGGCCCGGGAGCGGCACTGAGCGCGGCGGTCCGTGGGTCAGGCGGGCGGGGTGCGCACGGCGAGGATGGCCATGTCGTCGTGACCGTCGCTGGGGTGGTGATCGGCGAGTGTCCGGACGAACTCCGGAAGCGGGAGGGCGGCGTGGACCGCGGCGAGACCGGCGAGTTCGCTCAGGCTCTCGTCGATGGAGTGGCAGGGATGCTCGATCAGCCCGTCGGTGAAGAAGACGACGGTGGCCTCCGGGGGCAGGAAGCGGGAGTGGTCCGGGCGGGGCTGCCCGGTGTCGACACCGAGCGGCAGTCCGGGCTCGGCGAGCAGACAGACCACGTGGTGCTCACGGGTGACCAGCAGGGGCGGGACGTGGCCCGCGGTGCTCCAGCGCAGTCGCCAGCCCGGCCCCTCCGGCTCGATGCGGGCCAGGGTGGTGGTCGTGACGCGATTGTTCCGGACCGTCTCCAGGGTCCGGTCGAGCTGGGCGAGGACCGCGCCGGGCGTACTGCTCTGGCCGATGACGAGGGCGCGCAGCATGTTGCGGGTGGCCGCCATGGCGGCCGCGGCCTGCAGATCGTGGCCGACGACGTCGCCGATGACGACCGCCACGACGTCGTCGGCCAGGGGGATGGCGTCGTACCAGTCCCCGCCGAGCTGACTGGGCTCGGCGGCGGGCCGGTAGATGGCGGCGGCGGTGAACGGCCGCAGGTCGGGCAGTGTGGGCAGCAGAAGCCGCTGGAACTGCTCGGCTCCGACGCGAATCCGTTCGAACAGGCGGACGTTCTCGATCGCGATGCCGGCGGCGCTGGCCAGGGCGACGACGACGTTCTCGTCGTGCACGTCGAAGGGCTGTCCGTCGTGCCGCTCGGAGAGGTAGAGGTCTCCGTAGATCTCGCCGCGCACGGTGATGGCGACGCCGAGCAGGGTGCGCAGGCGCGGGTGGCCCGGCGGAAATCCGGCGGAGGCCGGATGGCCCTGGATGTCGTCGATCCGCACGGGGCCGGGGTAGCGGATCAGGTGGCCGAGGACGCCCAGACCACGAGGCCGTCCGGCCTCGGCCAGAGCGAGGCGTTCCTGCTCGGACAGACCGGCCGAGATGAACTGCTCCAGGCGTTCTCCGGACTCGTCGAGCACGCCCAGGGCCCCGTAGCGGGCGCCGACCAGCTCCATGGCGGTCGTCACGATGCGGTGCAGCACCGCGGGCAGCTCCACCTCACGGCTGATGGCCACCACCGCGTCCAGCAGGCCCTGCAGCCGGTCCATGGCGGACAGCAGGGTGCGCAACTGCTCGTCGATCCGGCTCAGCTCGGAACGCAGCCGCATGTGCAGGTCGGGGAGGTACGGCTGGCTGGGCTGTCTCCCTGCCTTCTCTCCCGCCATTCCGGCCTCCTGGCGCGACCCCTGTCCATGCGGGTGTCCCTGCGGGACGACAGCGTGACACGGCCCGTCAGCACCAACGTCCACCACTCGGCAGCGCCACGCCACCCGGACCACCGCGGTGGCTCCCGGGACGTGCCCCCGCCATGGCGGCTGCATCGCCTTCGATTGTGGCACCGGTGCCCGGGCCGGGTGCTACGGCGGCGGCCGGCACCGCAGGGGAAAGGGCCTCGCCGGCACTAGCCGGGCGAGACCCTTTCGCACGCTGCGGGCGGCTTCAGACGGTCCGCACGTCCCGCCGTGACATCGCCAGGAACGCCACGAAGCCGATGATCGCCACCGTCCAGGACAGGGTCACCGGGCCCAGGCCCCAGTCCAGGCCGCCGCGCTTGGTCGGCAGGGCCATCCAGTCGGCGAGGGAGGCGCCGAGCGGGCGGGTGATGACGTACGCCGTCCAGAAGGCGGTCACCGCGCCGAGCAGGCGCATGCGGTGGGCGAGAGCGGGGACGCAGATGGCCGCGGCGAACAGGGCGACGGAGCCGAGGTAGCCGAGGCCGATGGTCGCGGTGAGGTCGCCCGCGGCGGTGCCCAGCGCGAACGTGGCGAGGACGGTCGCCCAGTAGAAGTACTCGCGGCGGCGGGTGCGGATCGAGTGGATGGACAGGGTGCGCTCGCTCCGGTACCAGAGGGCGAAGACGGCCGCGAGGGCGATGAGGAAGAACGGGGTGGACAGGGTGTACGGGACACCGAGACCCACGTGCAGCACGTCGGCGGCCATGGTGCCGAACACGCTGACCATGACGATCGCCGTCCAGTAGATCCAGGCGACGTACCGGCGCACGGCGAACTGGAGCACGAGCGACGCGGCGAAGGCGAGAAAGCCGAGACCGACCGCCGGGACCGGGCCCAGCAGATGACCCAGGAAGTCGGAGGCGGTCTCGCCCATGCCGGTCGTGAGGACCTTGATGATCCAGAAGTAGACGGTGACCTCCGGCACCTTGTTCGCGCTCTCGCGTATGCGCGCGCGTGCGTGACCGCGCGGCGGGTCCTGGAGGACGTGCTCTGTGCTCATGATCCGCACCCTCGCACGCGCAACTACCGTTGCCCCAGCCTCCTTTGCCATTGTTTTGGGGCTTCTGGTGCAGCTGTTGCCACGGGGCGCGGCGAACCTGAACACAACCTGAACGTGACGGCGTCATCCCTGGTCAGGGGCCCGACTGGCCTGATAGACAGGCCGGTCGGGCGGCCGTCTCCATCAGATCGCCACCCCCGCGTGCGCCAGCGCCTGCCTCAGCAGCATTCCGTGCCCGCCCGGCATCTCGCTCTGGACGGCCACGGAGGCCGCTTCCTGGGGGCTGAACCAGACCAGGTCCAGGGCGTCCTGGCGGGGGCGGCAGTCGCCGCTGACCGGGACGATGTAGGCGAGGGAGACCGCGTGCTGGCGTGGGTCGTGGTACGGGGTGATGCCCGCCGTCGGGAAGTACTCGGCGACGGTGAAGGGCTGGAGCGAGGCGGGGATGCGGGGGAGTGCGACCGGGCCGAGGTCCTTCTCCAGGTGGCGCAGCAGGGCGTCGCGGACCCGCTCGTGGTGCAGGACGCGGCCGGAGACCAGGGTCCGGCTGACCGTCCCGTCCGGGCCGATGCGCAGCAGCAGTCCGATGCTGGTGACTTCGCCGCTGTCGTCCACGCGCACGGGCACGGCCTCGACGTACAGGATCGGCATGCGGGCCCTGGCCATTTCCAGCTCGTCCGTGGTGAGCCAGCCGGGCGTGGTTTCGGTCATGTCTGACATTGCTTGATCATACTTTCCGGGTGGGGCGCTCGCTGGGGTCGCGGGCCGGTTCGGGTGCGGGCGGTCCGTAGAGTCCGTAGAGGCGGCGGGCGTTGTCGCGGCCCGTCCAGGTGGCGATGCGCAGGGCGTCGGGCAGGCTCAACTCGTCCGCGTCGACGCGGGATTGGAGAAGACCGGCCAGTCCCTGACGGAAACAGAGGGCGCCCAGGTGGTGGAATTCGGCCACACCGTAGGCGTCGGAGCTGTACAGCAGTTTCCGGAACGGGGTGATCTCCAGCGCCTCCTCCAGCACCGCCCGGGAGCGGGCCGGGCCGGTGTGGTGCAGGGCGAGCCCGACGTCCAGGTACACCTGCTCGAACACCGCGGCCAGATAGGCGGCCTGCCGGTGGTACGGCCAGCAGTGCAGCAGCAGGACCGGGATCGTGCCGGAGGCCAGGCGCAGCCAGTCGGTCAGCAGGGCCGGGTCGGCGCGGTGCAGCCGCAGGTCCGCGTCGCCGAAGCCGGTGTGCAGCTGGAGGGGCAGGCCCAGGTCCACGGCCGTCCACAGGACGTTCCGTACCAGGACCGGGTCCGTCAGGCGGCCCCCGGCCTCCAGCCAGTGCCGGGCGGCCTCGGTCACCTCCTGCGCCGTCGGGCGGGCCGGGTCCAGGGCGAAGCCCGTGCGGTAGGCGGCGACCGACTTCACCGCCACCACACCCGGCCGGCGTACCGCCTCCTCGGCGCTCGTGCGGAACGCCTCCGCGTACGCGTCCGGCTCCACGCCCCGCGCGGCCACCGCCTCCGCCACCTGCTCCAGGCGTACGACCTCCCGGGCGGCGGCACCGGAGGCCGCCGCCAGCTCGGCGGGGGAGGTGAGGGGGTGTGTGGTGTAGCCGGTGTCGACGAAGAACGCCTCGGCCCCGGCGGCGGTCAGGAAGCGGCGGTTGACCTCCCGCCAGCCCAGCTCCGTACGGCGGGCCGCATACGCGGCCGGCGGGGCATGCCTCGGCAGGTCCAGCAGGGGCGCGCAGTGCCGGCGTACGGCCACCCCGGCGGGGGTGTCGAAGGGCGAGACGCCGGGCCAGGCCCCGCCCTCGGTGAGGAGCGCGGCGAACTCCTCCGGCGTGAGGTCGGCCGTCACCGCGCCGTGGCAGTGGTGGTCCACCAACGGCAGCGCGGCGAGGGCCTCGTGGACCGGTCCCGGCGCGGTGGCCATGGTCAGTACACCCAGCGGTAGGCCGCCGCCACCCGCGCGTCGTCCAGGCCCTCGACGGCCGCCGCCTCACCCAGGCGTACCGCGGTCACCGCGTCCGCGAGGACCGGGCCCAGCGCCGCCCGCAGCACCTCGTCGGCGCGGAACTCCTCGACCGCCTCGGGGAGCGATCGCGGCAGCCGCCGTACGCCGAGGGCCGCCGCCTCGTCGGGGCCGTAGCGGGCCGGGTCGCCGGTGGTCTCCTCGGGCAGTTCCAGCGCACCGGCCAGACCGTCGAGGCCCGCGGCGATGACGCAGCCGAGGGCGAGGTAGGGGTTGGCGGCCAGGTCGACCGGCTTGACCTCCAGGTTGGCGTCCTGGTCCCGGCGGCCGGCCGTACCGGTGATCACCCGCAGCGCCGTCTCGCGGGTCTCCCGGCCCCAGGCGGTGAACACCCCTGCCCACTGGGAGGGTTTGAGCCGCAGGGAGCTGGCCGGGCTCGGGGCGGTGACCGCCGTCAGCGCGGGCAGGCGGGCCAGGATCCCGGCCGTGAAGGACTCCGCCCCGGCCGTCATGCCGTAGCGGCGCTCCCCGCCCGCGTGCAGGTTCACCCCGCCGCGCCAGCAGGACACATGCAGATGGCCGCCGTTGCCGACGCCCTCGGCGGACACCGCGGGCGAGAACGACACCCGCAGGCCGTGCCGCTGCGCGACCGCGCGGACCGTCTGCCGGACCAGGACGCTGCGGTCGGCCGCCGCCACCGGGTCCAGCGCGCCCACCGAGATCTCGAACTGCCCCGGCGCGTACTCGGGATGGAGCTGGTCGACGGGCACGTCCTGCGCGGCGAACGCGGTCAGCAGGTCGGCGGTGTAGTCGCTCAGCTCCACCTGCCGGATCGCGCCGTACGCCGGGCCGGAGACCGCCGGCACGAACTCCCCGGCGGGGGCCGAGCCGAGCCCGAGCGACCACTCGACCTCGATCGCCGCCTTGAAGGCCAGCCCGTGCCGCTCGGCGGCGTCGGCGACGATCCGGCGCAGAAAGGTCCGGGCACAGCCGGGGTGCCGGGCGCCCTCCTGGGTGATCCGGTCCACCGGCGCCCACGCCCAGCCGGGCTGCCCGGCCAGCGTCACCAGCTGGTCGAGGTCCGGGTAGAGGCGCAGGTCGCCGTCCGGGGAGCCGAGTACGTCGGTGGTGACGATCGAGTCGTGCGCGAGGAAGGTGTCGAACACCGGGGACATGCCGACGCCCCAGGACACGGCCGCCGCCAGCCGCGCCGTCGGGACCGTCTTCACCCGGCAGACTCCGGCGGTGTCGACGTAGGCGAGCACGATCCCGCGTACGCCCCGCGCGGCCAGGTCGGCGGTGAGCGCGGCGACCCGGCGCAGATCCTCGGGGCGCCCGCCGGGCACGGGGTCGGCAAGGGTGGTCATACGTCCTCCTCGGCTCGGTCCGCGGGGTGCCGGCGTCGACGGGCGTCAGGGCCGGGCCTCAGGGTTTCACGGCCACCGCGCCGTACTGCGGCACCGGCGCCGCGGCGGTCTCGGCGCGCCACTGCGAGCAGGGCACCAGGCCCGGCTCGACCGGCTCCAGGCCCTCGAGGAACGAGGCGATCTCCGCGCGGCCGCGGGCGGTGATCGGCGGGGTGGCGTTGGCGTTCCAGAACTCCATCGCCGCGACGTTGCCCTCGCCGCCCACGTCACCGTCGTACGTCGGGTGGGTGAGGACCAGACAACTTCCCGAGGGCAGGGTGTCGACGAGCCGCCGCACGATGTCCCGGGCCTCGCCGGTGTCCAGGACGAAGTTCAGGATGCCGAGCATCATCAGCGCGACCGGCCGGGTCAGGTCCAGGGTCTCGGCGGCGCGCTGCAGGATCGTGTCCGGGTCGCGCACATCGGCGTCGACGTAGTCCGTGACGCCCTCGGGGGAGCTGGTGAGCAGCGTGCGGGCGTGCACCAGCACGATCGGGTCGTTGTCGACGTACACGATCCGGGACTCGGGGGCGATGCGCTGCGCGATCTCGTGGGTGTTGTCCACGGTCGGCAGGCCCGTGCCGATGTCCAGGAACTGGCGGATCCCGCGCTCGGCGGCCACGTACCGCACCGCCCGCGCCAGGAACGCCCGGTCCGCGCGGGCCACCTCACGGATCACCGGGAACATCCCGGCGACGTGCTCACCGACCTGCTGGTCGACCGCGTAGTTGTCCTTGCCGCCGATCCAGTAGTTCCACACCCGGGCGTTGTGCGCCACGGAGGTGTTGAGTTTCGCCGGTCCGGCCGTGGGGGAGCCCTCGGTCCCGGCCGTCGGGGAGTCGCCCTCGGTCACGTCGCCGCCCTTCTCGCACGCGGTTGCCCGCCGTCATTGTGCCGCCCGGTGATCGCGCTGTCCCGGTAAACGCCCGGTCCGGGCGGTTCGGGACGGCGCATGAGGAACACTGGACGGCGTACCCCTCCCCCGACCGGAAGCAGGCCATGCCCGCCACGCCCACGCCCCTCCTGGACGACCCCGGCCTGCCCGCGGGCCCCGCCGACATCCGGCTCATCGTCACCGACATGGACGGCACCCTGCTGGACGACGCCAAGCGCATACCCGACGGCCTGTGGCCGATGCTCGCCGAACTGCGCCGCCGCGGTGTGCTGTTCAGCCCCGCCAGCGGCCGCCAGTACGCCACGCTGGCCCGGCAGTTCGCCGAGGTCGCCGAGGGCATGGTGTTCATCGCGGAGAACGGCACGTACGTCGTCCGCGACGGCGTGGAGCTCAGCTCCGACACGCTCGACGCGTCCGTGGCCGCGCGGATCGTGCGGACGGTACGGCGGCTGGTCGCGGACGGCGGGGACGTGGGCGCCGTGGTGTGCGGCAAGCGGTCGGCGTACGTCGAGCGGTCGGACGAGGCGTTTGTCGCGGAGGTGCGCAAGTACTACGTGGAGCACCGGGTCGTCGAGGACCTCACCGCCGTCGAGGACGATGTGATCAAGATCGCACTGTTCGACTTCGGTTCCGCCGAGCACTCCACGGCACCCGCGCTCGCGGAGTTCGCCGGCACCCACCAGGTCGTGGTGTCCGGCGAGCACTGGGTCGACGTCATGAACCGCACCGCCAACAAGGGCACCGCGCTGCGCGGCCTCCAGCGCACCCTCGGCATCACGCCCGCGCAGACCATGGTCTTCGGCGACTACCTCAACGACCTGGAGATGCTCGACGCGGCCGACTGGTCCTTCGCCATGGCGGGCGCCCACCCGGAGGTCGTCCGCCGGGCCCGCCACCTGGCCCCGTCCAACAACGACAACGGCGTCCTGCGCACCATCGCGCGCGTGCTCGGGCTGTGAGTCACTCTTCGGGCCGTGCGTCGGTCCGAAGGAACGCGCGCTCAGGGCTTGCGGCCGACCGCGCCGTACAGCGAGACGGGCCCCGGGCCGTCCGGTGCCTCCTCGCGGCGCCAGTCGTCGACCGGCACGACGCCCGGCTCCAGCAGGTCGAGTCCGTTGAAGAAGGCGGCCACTTCGGCGCGGGAGCGGGCCACCAGGGTCACCCCGCCGGCCGCGTACGCGGCGATGCCCTTCTCGACGTTCTCCGGCTCGAAGTCGGCCGTCATCATCGACAGCACCAGGCAGCTGCCCGGCGCCAGCGCGTCCACCAGGGTCGACACCACCTCGTGGGCGCCGTCCTCGTCGGCGACGAAGTGCAGCAGCGCGATCAGGGACAGGGCCACCGGACGGTCGAAGTCCAGGACGCGGGCGGACTGTTCGAGGATGGCGCGCGGATCGCGGGCGTCGGCCTGGACGTACTCCGTGATCCCCTCCGGGGTGCCCCGCAGCAGGGCGCCGGCGTGGGCCAGCACGATCGGGTCGTTGTCGACGTACACCACCCGGGTGTCCGGGGCCACCGACTGCGCGATCTGGTGCAGATTGGGCTCGGTCGGTATGCCGGTGCCGATGTCCAGGAACTGGCGGATGCCGTCCTGGGCCAGGGCGCGCGTGGTGCGCTGCATGAACGCCCGGTTGGCGCGGGCGGCCCGCAGGGCGCCCTCGTCGATCGCCATGATCCGGCGGCCCAGCTCCTCGTCGACGGGGTAGTTGTCCTTGCCGCCGAGGAACCAGTCGTAGACCCGGGCCGGATGCGGCCGGGTGGTGTCGATGCGCGATGCGGCCGACTCGGTCCCCGTCACGTGCTGCTCCTCCGCTCGGCCGGCCCCGGCGCCCTCACACCGGGACGTGCGGGCAGCAGTGTGACACGATCTTGCCGTGCGGCGCAGGCCCTGTTCGCTGAGCGCCGACCTCAACGTGGTTGCCTGGCACGCCGTTTGGAGGTTTCAGCGGGGCAGGGCACCGTCCAGGAAGCGGAGCACCTCCGCGAAGACCTCCTCCTTGTCCGTCTCGTGGAACACCTCGTGCCGCGCCCCGGGGAAGATCCGCTCGGTCAGCCGGCCGCCGCTCAGCCGCTCCACGCCGGCCCGGCTGCCGGGCAACGGCACCAGCCTGTCGTCCTCGCCGTGCAGCCACAACAGCGGCAGGTCGCCCACGTCACCGCCCTTGGCGACGGTCTCCAGGGCCCGGGCGAACGCCTCCAGCGTCGGGCGCTTCATCGGCCCGTGCCACACCAGCGGATCGGCGGAGTAGGCGGCGCCCACGGCCGGGTCCCGGGACAGCGCGGCCGGGCTGACCGGGGTGTCCGGGATCTCCGGCAGGGCCAGCAGCCGCCCCGGCAGCTGGCCCAGGCGCCGATCACCGGCCCGGACAGGATCAGCGCGGTCAGCTCCGAGCCGTACCGCTGCGCGTAGCGGGCCGCGATCAGCCCGCCCATGGAGTGGCCGACCAGGACCAGCGGCAGACCGGGGTGGGCGGCGCGGGCGAGGACCGCCACGGCGTGCACATCGGTGACCACGTCCTCGAAGTCCTCGATCACCACCCGCTCCCCGGCCGACCTGCCGTGGCCGGCGTGATCGGGCGCGTAGCCGGCCGCCCCGTGCCCGGTGAGCACGTCCGCGAGCCCGTCGTACCGGCCCGCGTGCTCGCCGTACCCGTGCACCACCAGGGCGAGGTACCGCGGTGCCGGGTGCGGCCACTCGCGTACGGCGATCCGGCCGTGGGTGCCGTCGAGGGTGTGCTCGCGGACGTGGGGCATGTCTCCTCCGGGGGACTCGGCGACTCGGTGCGGGTCTGGGCGACGGTCCGGGGGGATCTTCCCAGTGGGCCGGTCGGAGGTCTATAGTCCAAAACTAGCAGTGCTAATTAAGTGGCTGGTCGACAGTGTCGTGGATCAGTCGTAGGTCAGTCAGGTCAGGAGTCGAGGCCGTGCGTCCCGTCCACTTCGCGGCCGCCCGCCGCACCCCCATCGGCAAGCTGCGCGGAGCCCTGTCCGGCGTCCGGCCCGACGATCTGGCGGCCGCGGTGATCCGCGACCTGGTGACCGGTGTGCCCGCGCTCGACCCGGCCCGGATCGACGACGTCTACTGGGGCGCGGCCAACCAGGCCGGTGAGGACAACCGCAACGTCGCCCGCATGGCCGCCCTCCTCGCCGGCCTGCCCGAGACCGTGCCCGGCGCCACCGTCAACCGGCTGTGCGCCTCCGGGCTGGAAGCGGTCACCGCCGCCGCCCGCACCATCGCCGCCGGCGAGGCCGACATCGTGATCGCGGGCGGCTCCGAGTCCATGAGCCGTGCCCCCTTCGTGCTGCCCCGCCCCGACGAGGCCCTGCCGCAGCGCATCGAGACCCACGACACCCGGCTCGGCTGGCGTCTGGTCAACCCGGCGATGAAGGACCTGCACGGCCTGCTGTCCATGGGCGAGACCGCCGAGGAGGTCGCCCAGCGGTACGGCGTCTCCCGTGAGCGGCAGGACGCGTTCGCGCTGCGCAGTCACCAACTCGCCGCCGCCGCGCGGAAGAACGGCCACTTCGACAACGAACTCCTGTCTGTGGAACGGCCGGACGGCATCGTGGTCGAGCAGGACGAGTGCGTCCGTGAGGACACCTCGCTGGAGAAACTCGCCCGCCTCAGGCCGGTCTTCCGCCAGGGCGGCACGGTCACCGCGGGCAACGCCTCGCCGATGAACGACGGCGCGGCCGGGCTGCTCCTGGTCAGCGAGGAGGCCCTGAACGAGCTGGGCCTGGAGTCCCTCGGCCGCTATGTCGCGGGTGCCTCCGCCGGGGTCCACCCCGACGTCATGGGCATCGGCCCGGTCCCCGCCACCCGCAAGGCACTGGCCCGTGCCGGCTGGGAGATCGGTGACCTCCAGGAGGCCGAGTTCAACGAGGCGTTCGCCGCCCAGGCCCTCGCTTGCGTCGACCAGCTGGGCATCGACCCGGAGCTGGTCAACCCCACCGGCGGCGCCATCGCCCTCGGTCACCCCCTCGGCTGCTCGGGCGCCCGCATCCTGACGACCCTGCTGCACCGGATGCGGCGTACGGGGGCGGAGCGGGGGCTGGCCACCATGTGCGTGGGCGTGGGGCAGGGGAGTGCGGTGCTGGTGGAGAGGCGCTGACTCACAACGTCAACGAGGGCTCCCGGCAAGGGAGTTCGGTAGTACGAGCCGCAGCAAGGAAACGGAGCACCACTCCATGGCAACCCTGTCCGTCGCCTCCATCCTCGCCGAGAACGCCAAGCGCCGCCCCGGCAAGACCGCCCTCGTGGAAGGCGGACTGCGGCTGACCTTCGGCGAGGTGTGGCGGCGGTCCCTCGCCCGGGCGGGCGCGCTCACCGCCCTGGGCGTACGGCCGGGTGACCGGGTCGCGTTGATGGCTCCCAACACCACCGAATTCCCGGTCGCCTACTACGCGATCACCGCGGCCGGCGGAGTCGTCGTACCGGTGCATCTGCTGTTGTCGGCCGGCGAGGTCGAGCACGTGCTCAAGGACAGCGGGGCGAGGCTGCTGCTCGTCCACCCGGCCCAGGCGGAGACCGGCCGGGCCGCCGCCGAGGCCACCGGCGTCCAAGTGACCGTCCTGGGCGAGGAGTTCGACAAACTCGCGGCGGACGCCGAGCCGCTGCCGGTGTACGTCACCCGCGCGGCCGACGACCCGGCGGTGATCTTCTACACGAGCGGTACCACCGGCGTCCCCAAGGGCGCGGTCCTCAGCCACTTCAACATCGTGATGAACGCCACCGTCAATGCCTTCGACGCCAACGACATCCGCGCCGACGACATCGCCCTCGGCGCGCTGCCCCTCTTCCACGCCTTCGGGCAGACCGTCTCGCTCAACTCCACCTGGCGGGCGGGCGCCACGCTCGTCCTGCTGCCCCGATTCGACGCGGCCCGCGCCATCGAGCTGATGGCCGAGGAGGGGGTGAACACCTTCCACGGCGTGCCGACCATGTACGTCGCCCTCGCGGCGGCAGCGGCGCAGGCGGAGCGGCTGCCCGAGCTGCGGGTCTGCATCTCCGGTGGCGCCTCGCTGCCCGTCGCCGTACTGGAGCGGTTCGAGGAGGCGTTCGGCGCGCCGGTCTACGAGGGGTACGGGCTGTCGGAGACCTCGCCGACGGCCACCGTCAACCAGCCGCTGTTCGGCACCAGGGCCGGCACCATCGGGCATCCCCTGTGGGGCGTCGACGTGGAGATCGCGCGTGCCGAGGTGGAGGACCGTGCCGAGCTGCTGCCGGCCGGTGAGCTGGGCGAGGTCGTCATCCGCGGTCACAACGTCTTCTCCGGCTATCTCGGCCGGCCCGAGGCCACCGCCGAGGCCCTGGTCGACGGCTGGTTCCGCACCGGCGACCTGGGCACCAAGGACGACGACGGCTTCCTGAGGATCGTCGACCGCAAGAAGGACGTCATCATCCGCGGCGGCTACAACGTGTACCCGAGGGAGGTCGAGGAGGTCCTGGCGCGCCACCCCGGAATCGCCCAGGTCGCGGTCATCGGCCTGCCCGACGAACTGCACGGCGAGGAGGTCGCCGCCGTCGTCGTACCGACGCCGGGCGCCGCACCCGACGCCGCCTCGATCATCGAGTGGGCCAAGGAGCACCTGGGCCGGCACAAGTACCCGCGGCGCGTCGAGTTCACGGACGCGCTGCCGCTGGGCCCGAGCATGAAGGTGCTGAAGCGGGAGATCCGGGCGAAGTACGCGAAAAAGTAAGCGGGTCGGTCATAGGGGGATGGCAGGGATCACCTGGCGAGACGGTCCTTACGCCGGAGACTTGTCCGGACATAGCATCGGTCCCCGCATGAACACGATGACGCTCTGGCACATATCCGGCTGGGGGTTCGCGGCGCTCGCCTTCGCGGCCCTGCTCGTCGGCTTCTCCAAGACCGCGGTGAGCGGGGCCAACACGGTGAGCCTCGCGGTCTTCGCGGCCGTCCTGCCCGCCCGCGCCTCCACCGGCGTACTGCTGCCCGTCCTGATCGCCGGCGACGTGCTCGCCGTCCTCACCTACCGGCGGCACGCCCACTGGCCCACCCTGTGGCGGCTGTTCCCCGCCGTCGCAGCCGGGGTCGTGATCGGCACGCTGTTCCTGATGTGGGCCGACGACGGGGTCGTACGGACCTCGATCGGCGCGATCCTGCTGCTGATGGCCGGCGTCACCCTGTGGCGGCGGCGCCGGGCGGAGGCCGCGGGCGGGGCGGACGAGCCGGACGCGGTGACCGGCCGGGCGGGCCGGGTGAAGGCGCGCTCGTACGGCGTGCTCGGCGGGTTCACGACGATGGTCGCCAACGCGGGCGGCCCGGTGATGTCGATGTACCTGCTCTCGGCGGGCTTCCGGAAGCTGGGCTTCCTCGGCACCTCCGCGTTCTTCTTCCTCATCGTGAACGTGTCCAAGGTGCCGTTCAGCGCGGGCCTCGGCCTCATCGACGGGCACTCACTGCTCCTTGACGCGGCACTCGCGGTGTTCGTCGTGCCCGGTGCGCTGTTCGGCAAATGGGCTGTGAACCGGATCAACCAGCGACTCTTCGAACAACTCGTGATCGCGGCGACGATCGTGGGCGGGGTGCAGTTGCTACTGCGCTAGCCCCAGCAGGTCCGGGAGGTCCGCGAAGGAGTCCAGGACGTGGTCGGGGCTTCCGCTCGCCCGTTCCAGCGTCCGCGCCTGGAACTTGCCCGTGCGGACCAGCGCCCCGGTGATGCCGAGCCGCTGCGCCGCCAGGACGTCGTGCTCGACGTCGTCCCCGATCATCAACGCCTGCTCCGCACCGACCCCGAGACGGTCGAGGGCCGCTTCGAAGAACGCCCGCGACGGCTTCCCGGTGACCTCCGCCTCGACCCCCGCGGCCGCCTCCAGGCCCGCCAGGAACGCCCCCGCGTCCAGTTGGAGTCCCTCGTCCGTCCGCCAGTACAGGTTCCGGTGCATGGCGACCAGCCGCGCGCCCCGCTGAAGCCGGCCGAAGGCACGGTTGAGCGCCTCGTAGCCGAACTCCGGTCCCGCGCCGCCGAGCAGTACGATGTCCGGGACCTCGTCGTCGCGGTCGTCGACGAGGGTGATGCCCTCCAGATCCTCGCCGATGTCCCCGCTGTTCAGCAGCGCGACGCGGGCCCCGGCCAGATGGACGGCGGTGGCCGCGGGGGCCGTCAGGATGTCCTCGGCTCCCGCCAAGAACCCCGCGTCCGCGAGCGATCCGGCGATGGACGCCCGGGACCGGGAGGTGGTGTTGGTCACCAGGACCACCCCCAGCCCCGCGCCCCGGACGGCGCGCAGCGCTTCCACCGCGCCCGGCAGCGGCTTCCAGGAGACGGTGAGGACACCGTCGATGTCGATGAGAACGGCACGCACGTCCATGCCCCCGACCGTAGCGACCCGGCCTCCGGAAAGGCCCGTACGACCTCGTACGCTCACCCCTATGCCCGCGCACGTCCTGATCCTCGGCGGCACCACCGAGGCCCGCCGCCTCGCCGCCGACCTCGCCGCACGCCCCGGCGTCCAGGTCACCACGTCCCTGGCCGGCCGTGTCACGCAGCCGGGAGCGGTGGCCGGTGAGGTGCGGATCGGCGGCTTCGGCGGCGCGGAGGGCCTCGCCGACTGGCTGCGCGCGCACCACGTGGACGCCCTCGTCGACGCCACCCACCCCTTCGCCGAGGCGATCACCCTCAACGCGGCTCGCGCGGCGGCGGCCACCGGGGTGCCGGCGGTGGTGCTGCGCCGCCCCGGCTGGCGGCCGGGCCCCGGCGACCGCTGGTACGACGTCCCGTCCCTGGCCGGAGCCGCCGAGGCGCTGCCCGGTCTCGGCCGCCGGGTCTTCCTCAGCACCGGACGCCTGGGCCTCGCCGCCTTCGCCCACCTGACGGACCTGCACTTCGTCGTCCGCTCGGTCGAACCGCCCGAGCCGCCCATGCCGCCGGACACTGAACTGGTCCTCGCGCGCGGCCCGTTCACCCTCGCCGACGAGACCGAACTGCTGCGCACCCACCGCATCGAGGTGCTGGTGACCAAGGACAGCGGCGGCGAGGCCACCGCCGCCAAACTGACCGCCGCACGGGAACTCGGGCTGCCCGTGGTCGTCGTACGCCGTCCGCCGCTTCCGCGGGGCGTGACGGCGGTGCCGGACGTGGCGGGCGTCGTGGAGCGGCTGGGCCTCAGCCCGGGGTGAGGACCGACGCCCCTCGGGGCGCTACCGGGCTCCCGGGTTTCTGCGCAGCAGATACGTGTCCATGATCCAGCCCTTGCGCTCGCGCGCCTCGGCCCGCACCCGCTCGATCTCCGGGCCGGCCTCGGTGAGCGGGCCGGAGACGAGGAGCTCGTCCGGGGTGCCGATGTAGGCGCCCCAGTAGATGTCGATGTCCTCGCCGGCGTACTGCCGGAAGGTCTGATGGGCGTCCAGCATCACCACCACGTCGTCCACCCCCTCCGGGAAGCCCTCGGCGAGCCGCCGCCCGGTGGTGATCTGCACCGGCCGCGCCACCCGGTTCAGCCCCGTACGATGCCGGGCGACCAGCGCGGAGACACTGCTGATACCGGGTATGACGTCGTACTCGAAGGCGACCGCGCCCCGCTCCAGCACCTCCTGCAGAATCCCGAGCGTGCTGTCGTACAGCGCGGGATCGCCCCACACCAGGAACGCGCCGGTGCCGTCCTCGCCCAGCTCCTCGGCGATCAGCCGCTCGTAGATCCCGGCGCGGGCGCTGCGCCAGTCCTCCACGGCCGGTGAGTACGCCGACCCGCCCGCCTTGCGGTCCCGCTCCGGGTCACGGGCCTCCACCACCCGGTACGCCCCCTCCGGCAGATGCGCGTCGAGCATGTCCCGGCGGAGCTGGGTGAGATCCCCCTTCACCTCGCCCTTGTCCAGCAGGAAGAACACGTCCGTGCTCCGCAGCGCCTTGACGGCCTGCAGGGTCAGCTGGTCGGGGTCGCCCGCGCCGATACCGATGACATGAATCTTTCGCACGCTCCGAGTCTGCCGTATGCCACTGACAACGCGTCCACCGCCTCCGTACGCACGGTCATCGCCGCATGCCCGGTCAGCGGATCTCGCCCCACCCGAGCCGGGGCGCCTCGGCCACCGGGTCCACCGGCCCGGCGCCCCGCTCCACCCGCTGCGCCAGCTCCCGCGCCCACCGGGCGAGCCCGGCGAGATCCATCCCGTACGGCCGGTCCTCGCCCCGCTCCTTCTCCCACGCCTCGACCGCCCCCGCGCCCCGCCGCAGCAGGCGTGCGCCGCCGACGGCGTTGCCGCGGGCGGCATGGGTGAGCCCGACCGCCAGCTGCGCCAGCCCCCGCCACAGCGCCCGCTCGTCTGGCGGCCCCGACTTCCAGGCGTCCTCGAACACCTCGTGCGCGTGGAACGGCCTGCCCGCGTCCAGCAGCGCCTGCGCCTCGGTGACCGTCTCGTCGGGCGCCCGTACGACCCCCTCCGGCTGACGGGGGACGCCCTCCGCGCCGTAGGGCAGCGGCCGCCCGAGCCCGTCCCGGGGCCGGGCGTTGCGCGCCCGCCCGTCCGCGTCGCGGTCCCTGGCCTCCGATGTGCCCGCGTTCGTCATACCGCCGATTCTCCCCCGCTCCCCGCCGGCCCTCTTCGGCGCACCCCCGGGCGTGGGGTAAAGTTCTGTTCGCGCGATCACGCGGGTCACCGCGAGTGAGTGCATCGGGACGTGGCGCAGCTTGGTAGCGCACTTGACTGGGGGTCAAGGGGTCGCAGGTTCAAATCCTGTCGTCCCGACTGATGAAGTCGCGGATCAGAGGTCGCCTACGGGCGGCCTCTCGGTCTTTCCGGAGTCGGCGCCCGAGTGGATCAGGTCCGCGAGGCGTGGTGCACTGGGAGGAGAAGGGCAGCGCACCCTGCTCCCTCCCCAGGAGCCGCAGCCAAGGACTGGCGATGAAGCCGCCTCCCTTCACGTACTGCGATCCCGAATCCGTCGACGAGGCCGTCGCGCTCAAGTGCGCGTACGGCCTCGACTCCTTCGTCCTCGCCGGCGGACAGAGCCTGCTGCCCCTGCTCACCATGCGGCTGGTCAGGCCGGAGGCACTGATCGACATCAACAGGATCGGTGACCTGCAGAGGATCGAGCGCCGGGACGGCATCCTGGAGGTCGGCGCCGGGGTTCGCCAGTACGCGCTTCAGGAGCGGCCGCTGGTCGGCGAACTGGTCCCGCTGCTGCCGAAGGCCACCGGCACCTCTTGCCCATGACAGCGCCGCATGCCTTCAGCGCCATCGCCCGGGGATTCCTTGCTCCCGGACACCAGCAGACGCGTTAGTGCGCCCTGGTTCAGGGAGTCGACGCGGACGTTCCCCTGCTGCCGTTGATCATCGTGCCGCCCACGCTGAGCACGGAGGGCTCACCAGTCCAGCTCGGGAAGCAGGGTGCTGCGCACCACCTTGTCCTCACCCGCGCTGGCGAGGTACCGGCCGTCCGGATAGAACGCCAGGGCGTTCACCGAGCGGTGGTGCTTGAGCGTGAGCAGCGCCAGCCCGGTGTCGGCCCGCCACACGCATACGGCGCCGTCCTGACTGCCGGTGGCGAACATGCTGCTGTCGGGACTGAAGGCCACCGACCTCTGACCACTCCTGTGCTCGACCTGGAAGAGCGTCGTCCAGGTCCCGGTCTCGCTGATCAGGGCGCTGTGGTTCTCGCTGCACGTGGCGATCTTCCGCCCGTCCGGCGAGAAGGCGACACCGAGGACGAAGTGCTTGTGCGGAATCTCCGCCCTCTGCCAGCCGGTGTCCGTGTCCCAGACATACGCCTTCTTGTCCTCGCACGCCGTGAGCAGCAGCCTCCCGTCCGGACTGAACGTCACGTCCTTCACTGCACGGGCATGGCGTACGGACAGGACGCGGCTCCCGGTGGTCAGATCCCAGACGCCGGCCACCGCGTCCGCGCTCCCCGTGGCCAGGTAGCGCCCGGTGGGGTCGAAGTCCACCGTGTTGACGAAATGATGGTGTGCCAGCTCGGCCACCAGCTCCCCGGTCGCCATCTCCCAGACGCGGGCGCGGTTGTCCGTGCTGCCGACCGCCAGCCTTCCCCCGTCGGGACTGAAGGCGATCGCGTTCACCATGGTGCTCCACCCGGCGAGCCGCCGCTCCCACGTCGGCTCGCCGGTGACCACGTTCCAGACCCGTACGAGCTTCCGGGCGCCGGTGGCGAGCAGCCGCCCCTGGGGATGGACGGCCAGACTGACCACCCACTGCCCCGTGTCGATCTCCGGGCGTGGTGTGATGCCGGGGGAGGGCGCCCTGGGGGGAGGCGGCTTCTGCTCGGACGGCGGCTTCCGCTGGAATGTCTCGGAAGGCGGCTTCCGCTGGGAAGCCGCCGGGGTCGGGGCGGGGGCGGGGGCGGGGGCGGGGGTCGGCGTCGGGGGCGGCGGCCGGGGGGTGGGTCGCTCTTCGGAGCGCCTCGCGCCGCCGGCGTCCCACTGCAGCTGGTTGATCTCCTGGACCACGGTCCGCGGGGGAGTGGACTGCCGTGGGGAGGTGAGGTCGAAGAGCCGGGCGTCTCCGCTGCGCTGGTACAGGACGGGGGTGAAGCACTCGAGGCTGTCGTCCTTGTCGGCGCGCAGCGCGATACGCCCCGTGCGCACGGCCTCGTCGACCGGCCGGTTGGCGGCGAGGGCCTGGTAGAAGGCCCGGGCGAAGAGCACGGCCGCCTTGTCGGTCACCGCGAACTGCATGGCCACCACGGCCGGCACCGTGTACTCCAGCTCCGCCGCCGTGCTGGAGAACAGATCCTGTGACCGGGAGGTCCCGGTCTCGCAGCTGTTGAGCACGACGAGGCGGGGGGCGGGGTCGGCGACGCTGATGAGCGAGCCGAGCGCCTCGGCGTGCAGCGGATCCGGCCGGCCCTGTTCGTCGGCGAAGAGGATCATTCCCTGGTGCCGGACGTCGTCGAACTGTCCGTGACCGGTGAAGTGGAAGATGTGACAGCCCCGGAGCAGAGCCTCGAACAGGTCCTGTTTGGTGTGCCCGGGCACCCAGTCGAGCTGCACCATCCTGTCGTTGATGAGCGGCTCGAGCGCGGTGCTCAGGCTCTCCTTCTCGGCGTCCGCGTCGAGCGCCCCCAGCGAGCCGGGAAGGGACACCATGCCCAGGATGCGCAGCGGCGGCACCACGCGGAGCGGCGACACGGGCTCCAGGATCTCGACGTAGCGGATGATCGGGTGGTGCAGGCACAGATAGCCGCCGAGCTTCGCGTCGTGCAGCAGCTCCCAGGGCAGTGCGGCGAGGTCCGGGGCACGCACCCGCAGCACCATGCGCAGCCTCTGCCCGCGCTCCTGGGCCTTCTGCCTGCTGGACAGGTAGAGCGCCTTGATCGCGCTCTGGAACACGGCGTCGTACAGCATGCTGCCGACCTGCCGGACCGGCGTCTCGAGCTCGGTCTCCACGCCCCGGGAGCGCACGGCGGACCCGAGTACCGCTGCCTGCAGCGACGGCAGCCTCTCCAGCAGGCCGAGTGCGTCGATCTCGGCGAGGGCGCGGTCCTCACCGCACGGCGACGAGACCTCGATGCTGTAGCCGCCGGGCGCCTCGCTCATCTCGAGGACGAAATCGAATTCCCCCGTCATGGCGCCGCGCCCTTCTCGCTAGCAGGCAGGGTCAGCTTCCGTCGGGGGTCTGCGAGGGCGTCGGGGGAGCGGTGTCGGACGGGCCTGGGGGCACCGAGGTATTGTCGAGCCACTTGGTGAAATCGGAGAATTTCTGTGGATCCGATTCCTCGGCGTAGACGACGATGTTGTAACGCCGGTCCGTGTATATCTCCGCAGTGGTATTCCCGTTCACGTAGCAGGCTTCGTCGCCATCGGTGATGGCCTGATCGCCGAGGGTGAAGGTCTGCTTGCCCCCCGTCTCGTAGTCGGCGATGGTCTTGCAGTGGGTTCCTGGGAGGTTCGAGGGGCCTGCTTCCTGCATCCAGTAGTTCTGCATCGAATTCACATCGGGGAACATGGCGTACCAGACGTAGGTTGGGAGGCTGCCCTGCCCACCACTGCATTCCAGCTTCACCCCGTTCTTGGGGGTATCGACAGCTTGCGTGCAGGTCAGTGAGGACTTGACATCATTTGGAATATGAGCCCTGAGAGCGGCCAGAGTTGGCCCGTGTTTCTGCGTCCCGCTCCACATTCCCCAGAATCCGCCGGCCAGCAGCAACACGCCGAGAATGGCCACGGCGACACGTGGTGCCCGATGCATCTTCGGGATGGTCATCAGGCGCCGCGAAATGCCGCTGCCGATCAGGGCGAGTGCGAGGAGGAGAACTCCGATGACGATGAGAACGATTTCGACGGCGAGTGGCATCGCTTCCGCTCCTTCGAGGGGGGCGCCGCATGCGATTGCGGCCCGAAGCCCACCGACCCTGCCCTCGCCCTCGGCGCACCTGCTCAGGAAATGGAAGAACCATCAACTACCTGACAGTATCCGACATTTCGTGCTAATCAATACATTATGACCATCATGCAGTTCCCGCTACACGACGGTAGCGCCGTGCTCGTCAGGGTCTCCGACGAGCAGGCGTCGAGTCCCCTGCTGACCCGGGGCGCGTCGGCGACGGTGATCGAGAGAGCCGAGGGTACGTTCGAGTCCGTCCTGCAGGCCGTGCGGGCGGTGGCCAAGGGGCTGACCGCGCAGTTGGAGGACTTCGTCCAGCGGCCCGACACCCTCGTCGTGGAGTTCGGCGTCGAGTTGAACGCCCAGGCAGGAGCGATCATCACGGCGGCCGGAGCCTCGGCTCAACTGACCGTCAGTCTGACGTGGAACAAGTCGTGACCGGCGCCGCCGTGGGCGGGGCCGGTCACGGACCTCAAGTGCGGGCGGTTCAGCCCTTGTTGGAGCCGAGGGTGAGGCCGTTGACGAACTGGCGCTGGAGCGCGAAGTAGACGATCAGGGTCGGGATCGCGGTCAGGAGGGAGCCGGCGGCGACCAGGTTGGGGTCGGTGAAGTACTGGCCGGAGAGGTTGTTCAGGGCCGAGGTGATCGGCATGTTGTCCCCGGTCGAGATGAGCACGAGGGCCCAGAAGAAGTCGTTGTAGATCCAGATGGACAGCAGGGTGGCCAGGGCGGCCATCGCCGGTTTGCACAGGGGCAGGGTGATCTGCCAGTACAGCCGCCATACCGAGGCGCCGTCGACTAGTGCGGCCTCGGTCAGTTCGTGCGGCAGTGAGCGCATGTAGTTGCTCAGCACGAACGCGCAGAAGCCGGACTGGAACGCCACGTGGATGAGGACGAGGCCGAGGGCGGAGTCGTACAGTTTGCCGCTGGCGGTGATGCCCGGCAGGTTCGTCAGCAGGTACAGCCGGTACAGCGGGGTGATGATGACCTGCTGGGGCAGGAGGTTGCCGGCCGTGAAGACCAGCAGCAGGGCGAGGTTGAGGCGGAAGTCGAAGCGGCTGACGTAGAAGGCCACGCAGGAGGACAGGAACAGGGTCAGCAGGACGGCCGGCACCGCGATGATCAGGGTGTTGCCGAAGTAGTGCAGCATGTCCGACTGCTGGAACGCGTTGGTGAAGTTGTCGAACGTCAGCTTGTCCGGCCAGGAGACGTAGCCCTTGGCGCTGGTCTCGCTGTAGGGCCGCAGGGCTGAGAAGATCGCCCACAGCAGCGGGGCCAGCCAGGCCAGTGCCGTCCCGGCGAGGAAGACGTGCAGGAGCACCCGGGCCGGGCGGATCGGGGCGCGCTGCTTCAGCGGCAGGGTGGTGGTGCTCATGCGCGCCGCTCCTTCCGGAAGGTGGCGATCAGGTACGGGATGATCACCGCGAGCGAGATCACCAGCAGGACCACGGCGATGGCGGAGCCGTACCCGATGCGGCTGGACTCGCCGATGATGTTGTTGGTGACCAGGATCGACAGCAACTCGGTGCCCTGGGCGCCCTTGTTGAAGACGAAGACCAGGTCGAAGGCGCGCAGTGCCTCGATGATGGTGACGACGAGGACGACCGTGTTGGTCGGGCGCAGGGTGGGGAAGATGACGTTCTTGAAGGTCTGCCACTCGCCTGCGCCGTCGAGGGCGGCGGCTTCGCGCAGTGAGGGGTCGACGCTTTTGAGGCCGGCGAGGTAGAGGATCATCATGTAGCCGGTGTGCCGCCAGGACGCGGCGATCAGGACGGCCCACAGGTTCAGGTGCGGGTCGCCGATCCAGTCGACGTAGTGGCCGGGTTTGTTGGCGCCGATGATGCTGTTGATCAGGCCGGTGTCCGGGTTGTAGACGAGCTGCCAGACGAAGCCGATGCAGGCCATGGAGATGACGACGGGCAGGAAGAACGCGGTCTGGTAGACGCGGCTGAAGCGGATCTTCTTGTCCAGCTGGACGGCGAGGAACAGGCCGAACGGCGTCGGGATCAGGATCAGTACGACGAACCAGACGACGTTGTGCTGGACGGCCGGCCAGAACTGCGGGTTGTCGTTGAAGAGTTGCTTGAAGTTGTCCAGGCCCACCCACTTGATCGAGTCGAACCCGATGCCGTCCCAGGTGGTGAAGGCCAGGAAGATCGAGGCGATGGCGGTGGCCCAGACCAGGGCCACGTGCAGGATCGTCGGCACGCCCGCCATCAGGCCGAGCGTGATCCGGTCACGGCGGGTCAGCAGACGCTTGTGGCTCTGCGCGGCCCGCTTCTTCTTCTCAGGCGTGGGCCCCGGGGGCGCCGTGGCGGCCGCCTCCGGGGTCTTCGTCGTCATGTCGGTCGTCATCGGATCGCTCACTGGGACGCGAAGATCGTCTTCTTCTGGCGCTCGATGGACGACAGCAGGCTGTCCACGCCCTGGGGGTTCTGCAGGAACTTCTGCAGCCCTGGCTGCATCACCGTGGAGGTGAAGTCGGGCCGGGAGTCGCGGTCCATGAACTGGGTGAGGTTCTTGGCGGCGCCGATCATCTCGAACGCCTTCTTCTGCAGCGGCGAGTAGGCGGAGGTGGAGGCCTTGTTGGAGGCGGCGACCACGCTCGGGTCGGTCTTGAGGTACGCCTCCTCGGCCGCCGGGCTGCCCAGGTACTCCATCAGCTTGAGGACACCGTCGTGGTTCTTGGGGGACTTGCTGACCATGAAGCCGTCGGTCGGCGCCTCGACCGTCTCCTGGCCGTAGGTGGGGTTGATCTCCGGGAACGGGAAGAAGTCCAGGTCGTCCAGGTCGGCCTTGTTGGTGAACTGCTGCGCCACGAAGGAGCCGAGGAGGTACATGCCGGCCTTCTTCGACACCAGCGTCTGCGCGGCGTCCTCCCAGGTGCGGCCCATGAAGCCGTCCTGGTGGTAGGGCAGGATCTCGGACCAGTGGTCGAAGACGGCCTTCACCTTGGCGTCCGTCCAGGAGGCCTTGCCGGCCATCAACTGGACGTGGAAGTCATAGCCGTTGAGCCGGAAGTTGATCTGGTCGAAGGTGCCCATCGCCGGCCAGGCGTCCTTGTCGCCGAACGCGATCGGGACCAGGCCGTCCTTCTTCATCTGCTTGCACAGGGCGACGAAGTCGTCCCAGGTGGTGGGGACCTTGTAGCCGTGCTGCTGGAAGACGCTCTTGCGGTAGAAGATCGCCCAGGGGTACGTCGTCAGCGGCACGAAGTAGTACTTGCCGTCCTCGCCCTTGCTGAGCTTCTTCATCGCGTCGGGGAAATTGTCCCCGATCTTCGCCCACACGTCGTCGACCGGCGAGGCCAGCCCCTTCGCCGCGAAGAACTGCATGCGGTAACCCGCGAACCAGTTGAACACGTCGTCCGGAGTGCCCTGCAGATACGAGTTGATCTGCTCCTGGAAGGTGTTGTGGTCCTTGGTGTTCACCTTGACCGTGAGGCCGGACTGCTTCTTGAAGTCGGCGTAAACGCCTTCGAAGGCCTTCTTCGGCACCGCGTCCGAGGCATTGGAGCCGACCGTGACGGTCTTCGGGTCGGAGGAGGAACCGCTGCTCCCGCAGGCGGACAGCAGGGGTATGCCGCCACCGGCGAGCAGGACGGCACCGCCCGCACCGCGGAGCAGTGAGCGACGGCTGGGACCCGGGACGGAAGCACCGGAGGGGGAGAGGCGCATGGCGGCTCCAAGGAAGCAGGGCTCGGTCAAGGGGATGAGTTGATCACCGAAAGGTCGTCGAAACCGCTCAGAAACCAACTCGACCGAACATCGTGGGCGTCATAACACCCCCATGTCCGCTCATGCGTCAATAGGGTCGGCTCGCACTGGTGGGTGTCTTGCCCGAAACGTAATCGTCATCAACACCTGCAATTTTGTTGAACGGCGGGCGGAGTTGATCGCCTCAGGGTCTGACCAGCAGCTGGAAGTCGAAGACGTAGCGCGAGGCCCGGTAGACATGGCTGCCGTACTCCACCGGCCGGCCCGTGTCGTCGTAGGCGGTGCGGCGCATGGTGAGCAGGGCCGCGCCCTCCTTCTCGTCCAGCAGGGCGGCCTCCTCGGCGGTGGCGCTGCGGGCGCCGACGGACTGGCGGGCGCTGTGCAGGACGATCCCGGCGGACCGCAGCATCCGGTACAGACCCGTCGACTCCAGCCGCTCCGTGGGGAGTTCGAGCAGTGAGGGTGGCAGGTAGTTGCACAGGAACGCCACCGGCTGGCCATGGGTAGAGCGCAGCCGTTCCAGTACGGTGACCTCGGCGCCCTCCGCGATGCCGAGGGCCGCGGCCACGTCGGCGGCCGCCGGGATCCGCTCGGCCCGCAGCACCCGGGTGGTCGGGCCCTGGCCGGCCGACTCCAGGTCGTCGTAGAGGCTGCTGAGCTCCAGGGGTCGCTTGACCTGGCTGTGGACGACCTGGGTGCCCACCCCGCGGCGGCGCACCAGCAGGCCCTTGTCGACCAGGGACTGGATCGCCTGGCGGACGGTGGGGCGGGACAGGCCGAGCCGTACGGACAGGTCGACCTCATTGCCCAGGAGGTTGCCCGGAGCCAGCACGCCGTGTTCGATGGCGGCCTCCAGCTGCTGGGCGAGCTGGTAGTACAGCGGTACCGGACTCGTACGGTCCAGGGCGAAGGTGAGGGAGTCGAGCGCCCGGTCACCCGGTGCCGTTCGCTGCGGTGTGCGGTGTACTGGGCTCATGCCCGTCAGGTGTAGGCCTGCGGAGGTCCAAGTGTCAATGGTTTGTACTTACATTCGGACCTGCTCGTGAAATGATGTCTTAACAAAGTATTGACAGCGGGCTCACCAGGGACTTGGATCCCGTCCCAACGCAACAGCGTCCCTTCCCCCCGTCGCACGCACAGTGAGGTGCTGGAAAGATGGACCGCTCTTCTCGCTCCCGCTCCCGCAGGCTGGCCCCCGTCGTTGCGGTCGCCGCAGCGGCAGCCCTGACCCTCGCCGGCTGCTCCAGCAGCCACGGCGGGAAGAAGTCCGAGGAGGCGGCTCAGAACGCTTCGGCGGGCAAGGCCAACACCCCTCGGATGACCGTCGCGCTGGTCACGCACCAGGCACCCGGTGACACCTTCTGGGACACCGTCCGCAAGGGCGCCGAGGCCGCCGCGGCCAAGGACAACATCAAGCTGATCTACTCCGCCGACCCGAACGCGGGCAACCAGGCGAACCTGGTGCAGAACGCGGTCGACCAGAAGGTGGACGGCGTCGCGGTCACCCTGGCCAAGCCGGACGCGATGAAGAGCGTCATAGGCAAGGCGCAGCAGGCGGGCATCCCGGTGGTGGGCCTGAACTCGGGACTGAGCGACTGGAAGAAGCTCGGCCTCATGGAGTTCTTCGGGCAGGACGAGAGCGTGGCGGGCGAGGCGTTCGGCAACAAGCTGAACTCGACCGGCGCCAAGAAGGTCGTGTGCGTGATCCAGGAGCAGGGCAACGTGGGCCTCACCCAGCGCTGTGACGGCGTGCAGAAGACGTTCAAGGGCACCACTGAGACCCTGTATGTGAACGGCACCGACATGCCGTCCGTGAAGTCGACCATCACGGCCAAGCTGAAGCAGGACAGCGCCATCGACACCGTCGTCACCCTCGGCGCCCCCTTCGCCCTGACCGCCGTGCAGTCGGTGGGCGATGCGGGCAGCAAGGCCAAGGTGGCGACCTTCGACCTCAACAAGGACCTGGTCAAGGCCGTCCAGAACGGCTCCATCGAGTTCGCCGTCGACCAGCAGCCCTACCTCCAGGGCTACCTCGCCGTGGACGGACTGTGGCTCTACAAGAACAACGGCAACTACAGCGGCGGCGGCGAGGAGCCGGTGCTGACCGGTCCGGCCTTCGTCGACAAGTCCAACGTCGACAAGGTCGCCGAGTTCGCCGCGAAGGGCACCCGGTGATGAGTATGGCCCAGCACGCCGAGCCGGCCGTGGGGACGACACCGCCGACGTCCGGTCCCCGGGGGACCGACGGCCGCACCGCCCGGCGCCCGCTGGCGCTGCGGGTGCTGGCCCGGCCGGAGGTGGGGGTCTTCCTCGGCGCCGCCGCCGTACTGGTCTTCTTCCTGATCGCCGCACCCTCGGTCCGCCAGGGCAGCTCGATGGCCACGATCCTCTACCAGTCCTCGACCATCGGCATCATGGCTCTTCCGGTGGCCCTGCTGATGATCGGTGGCGAGTTCGACCTGTCCTCCGGCGTCGCGGTGATCTCCTCGGCGCTGACCGCGAGCATGCTCAGCTACCAGCTGACCATGAACGTCTGGGTCGGCGTGATCGCCGCCCTGCTGGTGTCGCTGGCGATCGGGTTCTTCAACGGCTGGGTGGTGGTCAGGACCGGGCTGCCGAGCTTCCTGGTCACCCTGGGCACGTTCCTGATCCTTCAGGGCGCGAACCTGGCCGTGACCAAGCTGGTCACCGGCAATGTCGCGACCGACGACATCAGTGACATGGACGGGTTCGACCAGGCGAAGAAGGTCTTCGCGTCGTCGTTCGACGTGGGCGGGGTCCAGGTGAAGATCACCGTGGTGTGGTGGGTGGTCTTCGCGGCGATCGCCACCTGGGTGCTGCTGCGCACCAAGTACGGCAACTGGATCTTCGCGGTGGGCGGCAACAAGGAGTCCGCGCGGGCGGTCGGTGTGCC